>NZ_FUWU01000062.1 GCF_900167415.1 Fibrobacter intestinalis
CAAGAGAACGTGAGGATTATTGGGCTAACCAACAGATCTGACAGACTCCCTTATTAGCTTTGCCAAAATTTTCCAAGTTCAACTTGGGCGGGACAATCCCACATCAAGAATGTTGTTGCGCAGATTCAAAAGCGATTCGCTGACTTGATTTGTGGAAATGCTTCATTAGAATCCTTTGTCGTGGAGCATCCGGTAGAATTGGCTTATGCATTATCTGTTATTCACCTGCAAGAGAAGCGCTCTATTACACCGGCTTGGGTCCTGCGCAACTATCCCTATACGGAGAACATTCTTTTTTTATTGCGAAATAATCCATGTCATGAGCCTACATGCCCATATTGTTATGGGAAATTGGATGTCCGCAAAAAACTGAAAGAAATTTTTGGATACGATAGTTTTAGGACTTACGAAGGGGAACCTTTGCAGGAGAAGGCGGCTTCTGCTGCCGTCAACAATGAATCTATCTTGGCGATTTTTCCTACGGGAGGCGGAAAATCAATCACTTTCCAGTTGCCCGCATTGATGGCGGGAGAAAACTACAAGGGATTGACGGTCGTGATTTCGCCTTTGCAATCTTTAATGAAGGATCAGGTGGACAACTTGAATTCCAAAGGCATTGCGGACGCAGTCACCATTAACGGTTTGCTGGATCCTATTGAACGAGCAGAGGCAATAAAACGTGTTGAATCAGGCCTGGCTTCCATGTTGTACATTTCTCCGGAATCCCTGCGTTCTCGCACCATAGAAAAGCTTTTACTTTCAAGGCAGATCGCGCGATTTGTAATCGATGAAGCTCACTGTTTTTCCAGTTGGGGTCATGACTTTCGTGTGGACTACCTCTATATTGGAGATTTTATCAAAAAACTCCAGGAGCAAAAATCTGCCTTAAGAAAAATCCCTATTTCTTGTTTTACTGCGACGGCGAAACAAAAAGTGGTGCAGGATATTTGTGATTATTTCAAGAAGAAACTGGATCTTGATTTGAAAATTTTTGCCACGAAAGCCACTCGTGCAAATCTCACTTATCACGTCATTTATCAAGAAGATGACGTTCAAAAGTACAAGACTTTAAGATCCTTGATTGAGACCCAAAATTGCCCAACCATTGTTTATGTCTCTAGGACCAAGAAAACTCAGGAGTTGGCAGATAAACTGAGCAAAGACGGCTTTGTGGCTTTGCCTTTTAACGGAAAAATGGAAAGTCGTGAAAAGGTGGAAAACCAGGAAGCGTTCATTAGCGGCAAAGTACAAATTATGGTGGCGACGTCGGCATTCGGGATGGGTGTCGACAAGTCCGACGTGCAACTTGTGGTGCATTTTGAAATTTCTGATTCTCTGGAAAACTATGTCCAAGAAGCAGGCCGCGCGGGGCGCGATCAAAGCTTGCAGGCGGAATGTTATGTTCTTTTCAATGAAAATGATTTAGACAAGCATTTCTTGTTGTTGAATCAGACGAAACTCAGCTTAAGCGAAATACAGCAGGTCTGGCGAGCCATCAAGTCGCTGACAAAAAACAGAACGGTGCTCAAGCGTTCGCCACTCGAAATCGCAAGGGAAGCTGGATTCGAAAGTCCCAATGGCGACGTGGAAACCCGTGTGAAAACGGCCATTCTTGCTTTGGAAGAAGCTGGCTATATTGAACGCAAACAGAACTGCCCGCGAGTTTACGCAACCGGCATTCTCGCTTCAAATATGGAGGAAGCGCGTAATAAGATTACGGTTTCCAAAATGTTTGACGAAAAGCAAAAAGAGAACGCCATTAGAATTGTAAGCCTTTTGATTTCCGAACGAAGCGTATCCAAAGCAAAGGACGACGCGGCGGAATCCCGTATCGATTATATCGCCGACATCCTTGGCCTGGAATGCGGCGTAGTTCAGGAAACGGTTCAACTTCTGCGCGCCGAAAACATTTTGGCGGACTCCAAGGATTTGACCGCCTATATCAAAAAGGGCGATGGAGAAAACAAATCGAAGTTGGTTTTAAAACGGTTTGAATCCCTGGAAAATTTCCTCATATCCAAACTGAAAAACGGGAAATCCGTTTTCAATCTGAAGGAGTTGAACGAAGAAGCCTTGTCCAACGGTATCAAGAAAGCCAACGTAAAGGACATAAAGACAATTCTGTTTTTCTGGATGATCAACGGTCTTATCGAAAAGAACTATTGCTCCGACATTTGTACGAAAATCGAATTGAAGGTTTCCACGGACGAATTGACGAACGACTTCAACCGTCGCGCCAAATTTTCCCATTTCATTATCGATCAACTGTATCAAGCCAATTTGGATGCCGAAGCGGATTCCCGCAACGAAACCTTAATCCGGTTTTCCGAAAAGGAATTGCTGACGGCGTACGAAAATCAACCATCGATTTTTGAAAAGGATGCTGTTTCCTATAAGGAACTGGAGAAATCCCTCCTGTATCTTTCCAAGATAAACGCTTTGCAGTTGGAAGACGGTTTCCTCGTCCTTTACAATGCGCTTGAAATTCATCGAATTGAAAAGAGCAATTTAATCAAGTACAAAATCGACGACTACGAAAAGCTGAATCACTTTTACCAAATGAAGATGCAGCAAATCCATATTGTTGGCGAGTATGCTAACATGATGGTGCGTGACAGTAAACAGGCGCAAACTTTTGTAAGGGATTATTTTGCTCTGGATTACAAGATGTTCCTGAATAAGTATTTCAAGGGAAATCGTCTGGACGAAATAAACCACAATATTACGCCTGAGAAATACCATAAAATTGTAGATTCCCTTTCGAAACGTCAAAAGCAAATTATTGAAGATAAGAGCAGCCAGTATATTATGGTGGCCGCAGGGCCGGGGAGTGGGAAAACCCGCGTCCTTGTACACAAACTCGCTTCTTTGATGCTGTTGGAGGATGTGAAACACGAACAGTTACTGATGCTGACATTCTCTCGCAGCGCAACCATTGACTTTAAAGAAAAACTTCACAAGTTGATAGGCAACGCGGCTTCATTCCTGACCGCGAAAACATTCCATTCATACGCCTTTGATTTACTTGGCACCATGGGGAATTTGGATAAGGCAGGATCTGCTGTTGAAATGGCAGTCGCTAAAATCAAGAATGGAGAGATTGAACATAGCAAGATAACCAAAAAGGTCTTGGTCATTGATGAAGCTCAAGATATGGATGAGCACCAGTTCGCTCTTGTTCAAACCTTGATTGAAGAAAATGAGGATATGCGAGTCATTGCCGTAGGCGATGATGACCAGAATATTTTTGAAGGCGTCCATCAAAAATCGGGATCAAAGTCTGTAGATTTAAATCGTTTTGTAACTCTTTACAAGGCAAAAAAATATGAATTGGTCGAAAACTATCGCAGCATCAAAAAGGTAGTCGATTTCAGCAACGCTTTTGTCCAGGATATTCCCCATCGATTAAAAACAAACCCAATTCGAGCCATGTCTGATAGCGAAGGCGAGGTTAGGGTTCATAAGTTCGATTCGGCAAACATAGAATATCCTATCGTGGAACACATCAAAAAGAATCCTCCTCAAGGAAGCGTTTGTGTTTTGACCCAGACGAATGACGATGCGCTGAAAATGATGGCACTGTTAAATCACGAAAACATAAAGGCAAAGCTGATTCAAGATAGCGACGGGTTCTCGCTTTATGATTTGGTGGAATTCAGAAGTTTCATGAAATGGCTGTCCAGCAATGACAATCCTGTCATAGCTCCTGAAGAATGGAAATTTGCCATGGAAAAATGGCAACAGCATTATCAAAAAAGTTCTTTGCTGCCTATTTGTTTGAAGGCACTCCAGATTTATCAAAAGTATAACCATCGGCTTTATAGAAATGATTTGAAATTGTTTTTGATGGAATCTAGAATTTCTGATTTTGAACGAGGTGAAAAGAACGAAGTCGTGGTCTCTACAATTCATAAGGCAAAGGGCCGTGAATTTGATAGGGTTTACATGATGATTAAAGATTCAAGAGCAAGTTCTGAACAGAGGCGCCGCGAGTTGTATGTCGGCTTCACCCGTGCAAAGAAACAACTATATGTTTTCCATTGTTGTTCCTTCTTAGATAAGTATGCTCCTGCAGTAGTGGAAAAGGCAAAGTATTCAGAACCTAAAGAAATTATTTGCCAGTTTGGCCACAAGGATATGTGGCTGGACTACTCTTATGGAGAGACTACGGATGAAGGGGAAAACTTGAAAAAGAGAATTTTCAAATTGCGCAGCGGCGATACATTGAAGTTTTCTCATGATGGACTTTTTGATGCCAGCGATTCAAAGAATCCTGTGGCAAAATTGTCAAAGAGAGCTTTAGAAAAAATTTCTCATCTCCAGAATTTGGGTTATTCCATCAAAAGCATAAAAATCCGTTATGTGGTAGCGTGGCATAATAAGGAACGGGAAGATTTTTGTCCCATCATTTTGCCGGAAATAGAATTGGGAAAAATTTGCTAGTTCTATCGGCCTCGGCCTTTTTAGAGAATCCCATTTACAGATTCATCCCTATCCGAAACGACAACTTTTCTACATTTGGCGTATGCTTTGCGAATGGATCTATCATCTTACCGATATTCCTCTTTTTGACAGTCGCCTGTTCCGCGCTGGAATTGCGGCCTTGCTTTCGATTCTTCTCGTTCTCACCACCATGCCGCCCTACATCCGCTTTCTGCAAAAGACGGACGCGACTTCGGATTTTGATCAGAACAGCAAGTTCAAAGCTCCTCCCATCATGGGGGGCCTGCTTCTTGTTGTGGTCGTTGGCATTGTTTCTCTGCTGACCTGCAAATTGAACGGCTACACGATTTCCACTCTTCTGGTCCTCGTGGCGTTCAGTTCCGTTGGCGCTATCGACGACCTTGCAAAAGTCAAAACGAAACGGCTGATTGCGCAAGGGAAAGCGACAGCGGCCTCCTACATGGAAAAAGCCGACGGCATCTCCAGTTCCGTCCGGCTCGGCCTGTATTTTCTATTCAGCCTGATTATCGCCATTTTCTGCTACAAGTTCATTCCCGATCTGCGCGGGCATCTCACCGTTCCCTTCGTACCTGTCGATGTTTTTCAAATCCACCTGCCGAACTGGGCTTTCATCGGATTCATGACCTTCGTCATTGCGGCTACGGCAAACGGCACGAACTTTACCGATGGCCTGGACAGCCTCGTCTCGGTTCCCATTCTCACAAGCATGGTTTTTGTCGGCGTCGTCGCCTATGTGTGCGGGAACTTCATTTTCAGCAATTACTTGAATATGCCCTTCCTGCCCGGCTGCGACGAACTTTTCCCGCTGGCCACGTCCATCGCCGGAGCGCTTCTCGCTTATCTCTGGTTCAACAGTCCCCCTGCGGAAATTTACATGGGGGACGCGGGTTCCGTCGGTTTTGGAGCCGCCATCGGTATCATGTTCATTCTGGTGCAAGCCGGACTCTTTCTCCCACTCGTTTGCATCATCATCATTGCGGAAGCGTGCTCCGTCCTGCTCCAAATTTCCTGGTTCAAAGCCACCAAAAAAATGTCGGGAGAAGGAAAACGCCTGTTTCTCTGCGCACCCCTCCACCACCATTACCAAAAAAAATGGGACGGGCATTTTGCAAGCAAGCCCCTGATGAACTCCAAAATCGTCTGGAGAATGCACTTGGTCAGCATCTTTGCGCTCATCGTCAGTTTCGTCATTTTCTTTGGCATCCGTTAAAGCGAAAATCCTATGTCCCCTATCGATTTTGATTTTTTGAAAAAGCTCTACTCCCGTTTTGCGGACTCCCCCAAGGACAATTCCGAAACGGATAAGGAAAAAATCCAGCCACTCCCTTTCACCATGGCCGATGAGGACCAGCGTCGGGAAATGTGGGAAGAAACGGGCAATCTGCTTTTGAAACAAGGCGCTGTCGCCGCTTTCACTTTGGCCGGCGGGCAGGGTTCTCGCCTCGGATTTGAAGGTCCCAAGGGCGCATTCGATTTCGGGCTTCCCAGCCACGCGACGCTTTTCCGATTGCAGGCCCGGCGACTCATGAATCTCGGAGCCAAAGCGGGAAAGCCCATCCCTTGGGCTATCATGACCTCTCCGCTCAACCGCGAGGCAACCGTCCAGCATTTTGAAGAGCATTCCTATTTCGGATACAACCGCGACTACATCCGCTTTTTCGACCAAGGAATGCTGTGCGCATTAAAGCCTGACGGCACGCCCCTGCAAGACGAAAACGGCGACTATGTAGAAGCTCCGGACGGAAACGGAGGCTGTTTCCGCGCGCTCGCCGCCAGCGGAACGCTCGCCTGGTTTGTGGAAAAAGGCGTTCGATTCCTCTTCCTCTGCAACGTAGATAATGCGCTCGTCAAAATGGCCGATCCGATTTTCATCGGGGCACTCGCCACCAGCGGCCTTCCTTGCGCCGCCAAGGTCGTCCACAAAAAGAGCGCGGACGAAAAAGTCGGCATCTTCGCCAGCCGCAACGGCAAACCCTGCGTTTTGGAATACTCGGACATTTCGGACGCATTAAGAACGGCGACCAACGCCGACGGCTCTTTGCAATTCGACGGGGGAAACACGGGAATGTATCTTTTCCGCATGGACGCCCTCCGCAAAATTTCCACACAGGAACTCCCCTGGCACGCCGCCCGAAAGACTGTCGCTGGCGTCGCAAACTGCTGGAAATTTGAACAGTTCCTGCTGGACGCCTTTCCCTTCCTCGGCAAGATGTTCCTTTTCGGCGTGGAACGCGAAGACGAATTTGCGCCCATCAAAAACGCCTCCGGCAACGATTCCCCGGAAGTCGCCCGCAAATGGCTGGGAAAACTCCACCGCTTCTGGTTGGAAAAAGCAAAAGTCCGGACAAAGCCGGGAATGCTCTACGAAATTTCCCCGCGCCTCACCTACGCCGGCGAAAACCTTTCGCAGGAAGTTTTTGACCGAGAACTCGGACGCGGCATTTTTGAATTCCCCGCCTGACCGCCCTTTTTCCCATGTTCTTCGCTTACAAATTTTTCCTCCTGCTCTTGCTCTATATGCCAAAGCCGGTGGAAAACCTTTTGTTTGCCGTCCTTTACCCCGCCTACAAAGCGACCCACCAAAAACGCGCATGGGGGCGTGTTCAACGGCACTTGCAAAACACCCGGATGGACGCGCGCACCTGTCCGCGGAAAGTCTTTCACTCCCTGTACACCAACTATCTGCAAAGCCTGCGCTACCTTTGCCGCTTGCCCAGCGCCATTCAAAAAGTCCATTTCGAGAACGAAGAAATCATCCGGAGACCGTTAAAGGACGGCACGCCCCTCGTCGCCCTCGGCATTCACCAGGGTGCTTTCGAAATGATGCACCGCGTCCTGACTCGCTATTCCAACCACGTCTATCTTTTTACTCACAGTTTCAAGGACAAAGCCCTCACCCGGCTTCTGCACCGGATTCGCGGCACCCAAGGCCTAGAAGAACGGGAAACCTCTTCAGTCGCACACACCCTGCGGGAATTCCTCAAAAACCGTGGCATCCTCGCCATGCTGATCGATCAGGCCGAAGACTCTCGCGGGCTCCCCGTGCAAATTCTTGGCCAGCCAGCGGAAATTTTTCTGCGGCTTCCCCTCAAAGCGATGGAATTAGGTGCTGGAATCGTCACATTCCGGACTTTTTTCGAAAACGGCAAACACATCGTCCGTTTTGAAAACTATTATTTGCCACGCTCACCCGCAGCGGAAGTAACCGGAAAAATTGCGGAAGAAGTTTCCCTGTGGATTTCGGAGCACCCCGAACAGTGGACTTGGAATTATCACCGTAATTTTAGCATAGGACTTGCAAAATGAGCGAAAACCTGAACGAAATCGAAAAAATGCAGCTCGCCTGGATGGATATGCACCCCATTCAGGACAAGGACGGCATCATCGAAGAAGCCAAAGCCGAAGAAGAAAAGAAAAGGGAACAAGTCAAGAAATTCAAACCGCGGAAAAATCCGGCAGCGTGGAACTTCCCCGAACCGGAACAGGAGATAGACCTGCACGGCTATGTCGCCGAAGAAGCGGCGGCGGCTGTCGAAAATCTGATGGAAGGAATGCGGCGCGCCGGCCTTTCCGTTCTCCGCATCATCCACGGCGGCGGAAATCCCGAATACGGAAATGTCAAACGCATCATCGACCAAAAAGTGGCGACGGTCTGGCGGCACAAAGTCTCTTTTTACAAAACGGAACCGAACAATTCCGGATCCAGCATCATGAAAATCAACCGCACCGACACTTTCAATGTCATTCCTCGGGACAGAAGACGCAAATAGTTCACTTTTTTTCCGATTACCCCTTGCGATTTCCCCTAAAATTTGCTAAAATAGGGGCGACCTCGGAATATAGCTCAGCCTGGTAGAGCGCTTGCTTCGGGAGCAAGAGGTCGTGGGTCCGAATCCCGCTATTCCGATAAAAGAACCGTCACAAGGCGGTTCTTCTTTTTTGTCCCGATTTCCATAGAATCGACAGCGTTTCAAACACCTCCACTCTCCCCAGCCTGTATCAAGCTTTTCGATAAAGCACCATCGCCTTTTGAAAACGCGTTAAAAACCACTCGCGAAGGGACTGCGGCGAAAGGATCTCCGCATTCTCCAGGAACTGCGGAAAATAAATCTGGGCGAGCTTCTCGGAACACTGAAAACGGTAAACGCCATCCAGGCCCTCTACCGGCTCAAATTGCGGACGGTTGGTCACGGCGCGCCGGAGCAAATCGATTCCCGTTTCATTCAAGCGAACTAGCACTTCTTTTCCATAGCAAAGAAAGGGATCAAAATGTTCCCGGAAAAGTTCCGCCTGTTTAGAGAGAGCGAACGAGGACTGGTGAAACGCTTCGCTTTTCAGATCCGCCACAACGCTTTTCATGTGGGAAATCCGCAGCGCACGAAACGGCTCCGAAACCCGATTCGCCTCTTCGCAAACAACCAGATATGCCCGAACCCGAGACGGAGAAAACGCGACAAAACAAGGCGAAACGTGCAAAACGGCATCCCGATACCCGATAAAAAGATTTTCCTTGGCTTCGATAGCGGCATTCACTTTCTGCAACAAGTCCCGCTGCAAAAAACATTCCCGATCCCCGCGCGAAAGATTCACGTATTCTTCAAAGTAATGCCGGCAAAGAGTTCCCTTTTTAAAGTTCCTTTCTTGGGCAAAGCGAAGAAAATCCGCATTTTCCTTGCGGACATAAAATTGCAACGGCGGACAGTTCTTGTAAAGTTCCTCGGAAGATTCCCCTTTGCGCATCGGCTCCAGCTCTGGAAAGCGGGCGATAATCCGATTGCAAAGTTCCCCCAGCCCGCGCAGTTTATAATCCTGCACGTCCATTTCCAATTGGGAACGCACCAAAGGCGACACAAAGACTTTGATTTTAAGAGATTCCTGCATGATTCAAATATACGCAGAAAAATAAAGCCGCCGCAAAACAAAAAAGTTCCAGGTGCAAAAAGAAAATCGCCAAGAATCGATGAAAACAAAAGAAACGAGCAAAAAGAAAGTTCCACTGGCGAAAAGGGCCTTCCCAAAGCATTGCCCTAGGGAAAGAGTAGTTTTCAGTTTTCAGTTTTCAGTTTTAACTCTTAACCGGTTGCTGAGCCTGTCGAAGCATTCACCAAAGCAATTTTTAGAGAAAGCCCACTGCGCCCTCGCAAGGCACCACTTTTTTCCGTTTGACAGGCTTTGACAAGAAAAAAAAATATATTTGTCAAAAAGGAGAAGTCCATGCCTATTTTTCAAAAATCCATTTCTCTTCTGCTGTTGCCGGCATCTATCCTTCTTTCCAGCTGTACCAATTGGTCCAGCGAAAGCGCCCAAGCAACCATCGTGCCCGGAGAAGATTTCGCCATTGTCGACGCCTACTACAATTCTTCTTATTACTCCAACTTCACCTTGGTTGTCAAAAATATGCAAAATCGAGCGCTTCCCCATTTTTATATGGACTATTTCATCTTTTGCGAAGCTGACAATTACAAGGATTACGGCACGACTTCTTTTTCCCTCAATTCCAACGAACAGGAAACTACGGATTTTTATCTGCGAAGCGAATCCCGTCCCTGTACATTTACCATTACCGCCATCCGCCCCTATTCGCTATCCGATTCCGAATACACCGACTGGACAGGCAACTATGTCATTCCTATTGGGGGATGACAATTCCTACGCATTGTAACATTTTCATCAAAGCGCTCCATTTTTCCCATGACAAAAGGCACCCGCTTACGCAGATGCCTTTCTTAAAAAATCCAAACCGATTAAGTGTTGCTGAAAATTTGGAATCCGCCGTAGGATTCTTGTCCATGTTCGGAAAGATCCAGTCCACGAAGTTCTTCTTTTTCGCTCACCCGCAGACCGATGGTCTTCTTGATGGCAAGGAAAATAATGGCAGCGCAGAGGAAACACGGAATCGCATAAGCGACAACGCCGATGAGCTGCGTCAGAACGCTGAATCGTCCCGTGTAATCGAAGATGCCGACAGCGAGAGTTCCCCAGACGCCATTGACCAAGTGGACAGAGAGGGCACCAACGGGATCGTCCAAGCGCATTCTATCAAAGAAGAACACGGAGAAGACAACCAGCACTCCAGCAATCGCCCCGATAATCCAGGAACTCATGGGAGTCACCGTATCGGCTCCAGCGGTAATGGCGACAAGTCCCGCAAGGCATCCGTTCAAAGCCATCGTGGCATCGGGCTTCTTCGAAAGAATCCAGGAGGTCGCCGTGGCCGTAATAATGCCAGCGACTGCGGCCAAGTTCGTCGTCACCAGAATGAGGGAAGTATCGAAAGGATTTCCGGAAAGAGCGGATCCACCGTTGAATCCCCACCAGCCGAACCACAGGATGAACGTTCCTATCGTAGCAAGCGGGATATTGTGAGCGGGAATCGCATGGGACTTGCCCTTGGAATACTTGCCCAGACGCGGTCCCAAGATGATGACGCCCGCAAGAGCCGCCCAGCCGCCAACGGAATGCACCAGTTCCGAACCCGCAAGGTCGTGGAAGCCGAGCTTCGAAAGCCAGCCACCGCCCCACACCCAGCTTCCCACTATCGGATAAACGAAGGCGACATAGAGAAGCGTAAAGACCAGGAAAGAGCTAAGCTTAATGCGCTCCGCGACAGCCCCCGAAACGATTGTCGCCGCGGTAGCCGCAAACATCGCCTGGAAAAGCCAGTCCGAAAAGAGGGTAAAGTGCCCGTTGTATTTGCTGGTGAAGCTTTCCGGATTCAACCAATCACCGATTCCAAAACCGGCAAATCCAAGGATCCCATTGAACTCGCCCGGATACATCAGGCCAAAGCCGACAAGGGCATAGACCGTAATGCCAATCGCCGGAACCGCGATGTTCTTAAAACAGATGTTGGCACTGCTTTTGGCGCGGCAAAGCCCGGATTCCACACAGGCAAACCCGAGTCCCATGATGAACACAAGCATCGCACTGATCATAATCCAGATGTTTTCGCTCATAAAGACGGAATAGTCCGCTCCGCCCGTAATGACGGAGCAATCTCCCATCAGAACGCTTCCATCGCCACAAGCACCCGTTACCTTTTCTGCAATCGTATTGAGTGTATCTAGCATTTTGACTCCTTAGCCGATAGCGGCTTCTCCGGTTTCACCCGTGCGAATACGGATGCATTGTTCCAAGTTTTCGACGAAAATTTTTCCATCGCCGATGTTTCCCGTTCTGGCGCCCTTGATGATGGCGTCGATGCAGGGCTGAACGAACTCGTCGTTCAAAGCGATTTGCAGACGAACTTTCTTGAGCAGCTGCACTTCGGTTTCTGTGCCACGGTATGTGGACGTGTAACCTTTTTGCTGGCCGCACCCGAGCACGTTGGTAACGCTCATCTTGTATATCTGCGCTTCGCAAAGAGCTTCCTTGACGGCGCCGAGTTTTTCAGGTTGAATGTATGCGGTGACGACTTTCATGTTTTATTCTCCAGTGTTCGAAAAGATCGGAGGACCTTTCCGCAGGGAGAAAAGCAAAAGATATGCCAAACACATCAAATGGCGAAATTTCACGAAAAACACAAAACTCAAAAAAAGCGCCCCTCTTTTTTACAACAAAAATGTTGAACGATATAGACAAAAACGTCAAGAAGGAAAGTTCAAGCGAAAGCGTAAGAACAGCGACTTCGGGAATTTCTCGGACAACAAGCGAAGTTCGAGAAAAGAATATTTCCAGTAATCAGTGACTACTGGTCGCCAGCCTCTCTTGTAATACATTTTTGTAGTCAAAAGCTAGTTCTACTTCTATTCCCGCATCATCGCTCTTTATACACAGCAAAACATTCTATTTTTTACTTATGATAAAATTAGATCCTACATGGCTCGAACTTCTCCAAGACCAGTTTGATATGCCCTACTTTCAGCATTTGAAACAGACCCTGATCGAAGAGAAAAAGAAATTCGTCATCTACCCTCCAGGCTCTAAAATTTTTGCCGCCCTCGACGAATGCCCTCTGGACAAAGTCAAAGCGGTCATTATCGGACAAGACCCCTACCACAATCCCGGCCAGGCAAACGGCCTCTGCTTTTCCGTCGCCGACGGCGTCGCTCCCCCGCCATCCCTTGTCAATATATTCACGGAGCTGCATGACGACCTGAACATTCCCATGCCTCAAAGCGGCAACTTGGAAAAATGGGCAAGGCAAGGCGTTCTTCTTTTGAATGCCAGCCTTACCGTCCGTGCGCACCAGGCGGCCTCGCATTCTCAAATCGGCTGGCAGCAATTTACCGACACCATTATCCAGCGCCTGTCCGAAAGAAAGGAAAATCTGGTTTTTCTCCTTTGGGGAAGCTTCGCCATCCGGAAAAAGATGCTCATCGCTCCGCATCGCGGGCATTTCGTTTTGGAAGCACCGCACCCCAGTCCGCTCTCCGCCTACCGAGGATTTTTCGGCTGCAAGCATTTTAGCCGGGCAAACGCCTTTTTAAAAAGCAAAGGAATTGCGGAAATCGACTGGACACCTTGACAAATCGAACAAGATAAGATATATTTGATGCGCCGAATCGGGGATATAGCTCAGTTGGTAGAGCGATAGGTTCGCAATCTATAGGTCAGGGGTTCGACTCCCCTTATCTCCACGCAAAAGACCCAGAACATTCTGGGTCTTTTTTTAGGGGGAATTCTAGTCCTCCAGCAGACGCCCGCTTAAAAATTTTCTTTTTTTAGAATCCGGGAATTCGAATAGTCCCTTCCGGGAACGCTTCAACTATGGGATCAGAGATTTCAACTTTTAGGGACGCTTTGCAGTCCGCAGGAATTTCGAAATCGGTTGCCGAACTCGTCGAGGCATCAGTCAGTGAGCCAGTCAGTCGGTCGGAACCCCCTCCCTCCTTGCATCTTTGCCATAACGGAATTTCCTGCTTTCAACTAAACTCTGACTATTCAGATGCCATCGATTCTTATTCGGGCTTATGCTGTGAACGATCGGGACAAAGAGCCACGGCTTGTTTTCGTTGTAGAGGATTTGCGTCTCGCTCATGCCGAGGACCAGATTGCCGAGGTTGAGTTCGTAGCGGTGCGCATACAGATTGCGGTCGTTGGTATTTTTGCGGCTCATACTGTTCTTGTCGATGCGAAGGTCGCCGTAGAGGCTGATGACCGAGAGCGGGCCGACGTGAAATTCAAATGAAAGCGTGTTGTAGAGAAGGGCGAACTGGTTGAGCGTCAGGTTGTTGAAGTAGCCCGGACCGAAATGGAAAACGTCTCGGGCGAGCATCAGGCGTCCGAATCCCATGTTGATGGCGAACATCCCGCGGTAACGCGCATAGCTAGCTAGCGTATTCCACGCCGCTGTTGTTTTCCTCTTTTTGAAACTCGACGAATTCGCCGTCAAAGGATTTCGGATAGTCCGCGCTGTGGTTTTCCATGTAGATCCTGGCATCGAGCATAAACTCTACGGAATCGCGGTAGCCGCGCAGGTAGATTCCCCCGTCGATTCCGGGCCAGATCGTGTCGCCGAGACGTTCGCCGCCGCGGTAATCGATACCGCCGACGAGGCTTGCCGCTATCGCCTGTTTTTCATCTTGGTAGCCGAGCAGTGCGCGCTTTTCGCTTTGCGCAAAACCTTTCCGAAAGCCGGTGTCGCGCCGCGGGTAGTAGAAAACCTGTTTCGAGCCGGAGACCGTTTCGCGGTGATATTCGAAAAGGAGCGGGGTCGTTTCGAGTGTTCTTAGGTTGCGGCTACGCTCGGCGGAAAAAAACGGCGAAGCGGCGTACGGCGCTGTAAAAAGAAGTGCGGTAAGGAGAAGGGCCGCTTTGGTAAGGCGATTGGAAAACAACATTTGGAAAATTTAGAAAATTAAAAAATCGCCTAGACGGTTTTCACGTCTAGGCGATTTGTGTCGCATAAAAATGACCGGGTGGCGGCTAGTCCTTGACGCAACGAACGAAGAGTTTGTCGTTTTTGTTCTTGTGTTCCATTGTCTCGACTTTTTTTGTTGAGACCGTTACGACTTCCGCATATCTTTTTTCGCAGTCCGACCGGTTAAGATCGGAATTGGGCGCACATCCTGCTTGGACTTGTGATTCGTTATAGCGAGACGACGTCCAGTACACCTTGGAGTCTAGGCTCAAACCGAGCGTATTGCAGGATTCCGTATTGGTCTTTGAATACCCGCAATCCCTTAGGGCCTTCACTTCGGCTAAATCGCGTTCAGTGCTTCCTATAATCGGGTTGAATCCAAAGATGGCGGCGGTAGAGTTGAGGAGATCGTCCCAGTCGGATGAAGAAGGTATGTGCCATCCTTGGGGACAGATTCCCCGGGTGGGCTTCGTAGTTTTTGTGGCATTGCCGTATCCCGCTTTGTTGGCGGAGCTGGAAAAAGCAGCGATAGAGTCAATTGCATCTGACCAGTAATATCGGTATCTGCCGTATTTTGTGCTATAGCGCAAGTCGTCTGCCATCCATGTCTTTCCGCCAATTGTGACGACGGGATATCTGTTATTGTCCCTTTCGTCTGTTATGTAGTCCTGCATTTTCCAGCTGCAGACGTTGCTTGCGCAGGAGCACTTGTATAGCATATATTCGAAAGTTTCGGCGTAATTTTCGCCTTTTCCCAAAAAGTGGCTTCCGGAAATAGCTTCGAAGCAGACGCCGCCAATCGCGATTTCTGCCGCGCTGGCTTTGCGGAACGTTTTGCCGTCACACACGTAACCGTTCGTTAGCTCGTTTTGCTTGGTCGGGTTGCAGACGTATTCTGTGGCGAGTTCCGCCGTAGAGGCCACTCTCCACCTGTAATTGGAGTTGGTTTTATCGCATGCATAGCCGTTTTTGACGGTCAGGTACAGGGAGTCGTTGCAGAATTTCCTTGTCGCTCTTTCTCCGGCATCCGGTTCTCGCCAATCCGACGCCCTGGAGTCGCAGATGTAAATATCTTCTCCGTGGATGTCCATATACGGCTGCTTGACTGCATCATACGAGGAATAGACAGAGTCTCCATAGGCACTATTGTCGGCCTTATGCTTGCAGAGTCTCTGTGTCTTTATTTCTGCGGTTGTCGGCTTTCTCCAGGAGCCGGAGCCCCTTTCGCATATGTAATCGTGGCCAAACCGCATTACCCAAGGCAATTGGTATGTATTAACTGAGGAAGCATCACGCCTTCGGACGGAATCCTTGCCGCATATATATCCCTTTTCCTCGCCTTCTTTTATCGTCCTGAAACCGTAAGATGTCGATGAAGTCTTTTCGCATACATATCCTTTGCTCACTCTGTAGAGGCTGTCCTTGATACACACGAAACCGTTCGCTTTTTCCCCGGCGTCCGCTTCTCGCCACAAACTATCCTCGCACACGAATCCGTTGTGGACCTTGTTGTCCTGAAGCTTTGCCGTACAAATCTTTCCGTTGGCGATTTCTCCGGCGCTCGCATGCCGCCATACGGAGCAGTCGGAAATGGATAGTTCGCCATCAAAATACTTCATCATCAGCGAATCGTCCGATTCTGCGCATTTTTCGAATCCTACGTCGATTTCGTTCTGGGTCGTGTCCGGATTCACGTAGGATTTACATACCCATCCCTTGAGGAGCGTGTCGCGGATTGCCCACGAGCAAGTTCTCCCGGTCGCCAGCTCGCCAGCGCTTGCGTTTTCCCACTTCCCGGACTTGCAGGTTTTTTTCTTCTCCGTAGAGACGACGCCTTCTGTCGCTTCGTTGCAGGCTGCCCCCATCTCGATTTCGCCTTCCGTCGCTTCGCGCCACTCGCCATCGAGGCAGAGGTTGTTTCCGACGACTTTCGCGTTCAGGTTGTTTGTGCACGGTACGCCGTCCGCGAAGGCGTACTTGCTCTCGCTTTCCCACTTGCTCTCGTCGCATACGAACAGGCTGTCGAAGCTTTTCAGGTTGTAGTTGGTCTCGCGCCGTACGCTGTCTTGGAGAGTTCCGTCGCATGTGCCGAGGAGGGATTTCGTGAGGAGGTTCCACGTACTCCCGTCGCATACGAACAGGCTGTCACCCTTCTCCATGTGCGGGTTTGGCTCGACGGATACGCTGTCGATGTTCTCCGCCGTGCATTCCCCGAGACCGCTTCCTTGGACGGGGTCCCAGTCGTTCCTTGACGCGTCGCAGACATACCAGTTGAGTGTATCGCCGTTGAGCTTTTCCGTGCAGAGCCTGCCCGTCGCAGCCTCGCCCGCGGTGGCTACGCGCCACTTCTTGCCGTCGCAGACGTAACTAGAGTCCGTCGCTGTCGCGAAGAGCCCGACTGTGCGGAACGGGTTCACTTCCTTAGCGACTTCGCCTTCGAGCTTCTCCGTGCACTTCTTGAGCGAGGACGATGTGTCCTTCGTCCATACCGTGTCCTTGCAGATATAGAATGCCACCGTATCTCCATTTATGGACTTGTCGCAGAGAAGCCCTGTGGCCTTCTCTGCCGCACTGGCCGGTCTCCAACTCTTGCCGTTGCAGACGTATAGCGGAAGCTTCTTGTCCGCAGAATCTGCCGCAAACATCCCGTAGATGTTTGCCGCGCACACTTTCTTCGTCGCCTTTTCTACACCGGTCGCCTCTTGCCAGAGCGAATCCCTGCAGACATAGACCTTGGTGTTCTTTTTGCCGCCGCTCGAATCGGTCACGAACGTCCCCTCGTTGTTTTTCGCACAGATTGCTTTCGCCGCCTTTTCCGCTGCGGTCGCCTCGCGCCAGAGCGTTCCCGCGCAAATATACGTCTTCGGCTTTTTGCCCGTTGTGTCGTCTGCGAGACGTCCGTCTATTTTTTTGACGCATACGCGCCCTAGCGCCTTCTCGGTGTCTGTCGCAGGAGTCCAGGATGAATCCTTGCATGCGAAGGTCGTCCCGTAGGAGTCGAGACCCTTGTTGCCCTCCCGTCTGATTGCCCCCTCTCTTGCAAGCGAGTCCGTACAGGTTCCGACGCTTGGCTGGGGAGTCCACGTCCCGGAAGTGCAGGTGTAATCACCGTTCATCTCTTCGACAAAGTAGGTGTCACCCTCGAACGCAGAAAGGCATGTCCCTGTCCCGCCCAAGTTGAACTTGGAAAATTTTGGCAAAGCTAATAAGGGAGTCTGTCAGATCTGTTGGTTAGCCCAATAATCCTCACGTTCTCTTGTCGCATTATACAATTTTGTTCTTCGTTCTGCAAGTCGTTCCTCCATCTTTCCTGCGAAAACCTCGTCAGGAGTCAGGAATCCGATTGCGGAATGTAGCCGTTCCGAGTTGTAGTAATTGATCCAGTCCGACATTTTCCTCTTTGCATCGGAATAGTCCTGGTAAGCGTCACGACGGACTTCCTCCGCCTTGAGGGTCTTGTGAAAACGTTCCACTTTCCCGTTGCTTTGCGGAT
>NZ_FUWU01000063.1 GCF_900167415.1 Fibrobacter intestinalis
TAGAATCCTTTGCCTTTTCTGCCTGATATTTTTAGGCTGCTCCGATTTATCGGATATTTTCTCTTCTGATGATTCCCAAGAAGTGAAGATGGCAAAAACTCACGGCTCTTATTTATTTGTTTATCTTGCCGTTCATTGCGAACGGGATATGTCATGCCGTTCCAGCGTACGCGTTAAGGGAACTCCGTCACCCAAAAGCGAATACAAATATGGATTCCATTATACATTCATCGCCGGAAACGATACCCTTGTTGCGGAATCCGACCGATTTATTGATGGTGGGGACACGTTGCCGTCTTGGAATGTTCCCGTGACAGACGGGCACGTCCGCTTTTCCCTTTTGGATAAGAAAAAGAAGCACAAGGATTACGATATCGATTTGGCTCCCTGGCTGGGGGAAGCTTCGCCTTCGCAGGATTCGGTCGCCTTTACCAATTTTGAGGTGGGTTCTAGAGTTTGCTTTTACAAGGTTCAAGGCGAATCCTACTGCCAAACCATTCAAGAAAGAACGGAAAAGATCACGGTTCCGAACGACTCCACTTTCTATCCGTTTTTCAGAGTTTGGCACGACGATTTTTACTTTGATGTCGGCAAATACACGGATGAATTATATCTTTGGCTTACTGCCTATTGGCGGTAGCCGAACTCGTTGAACCACGGTTGGTGAGCATCTCGAACCATCCTCGCGGTGGCGGAACTTTCCACTTTCGACTTCTTTCTATATTATTTTAAGATTGTATGGAAAAAGTTTTTTTCAGAATCATTTGCGTTGCGCTGTTTTTGGGATTCGCCTTCGGGTTCGTCGGCTGCAATTCCTTGGAACAGTCGGGGAGCGAAGCTCTTCAGGTCGGCGATTATGATCGGGCGATGAAAGCTTTTTCGGCTGCCCTGGACAAGCGTCCGGCAGACAGGAATGCCCGCTATGGCATGGCGCTTGCCTGTTTCGGCAAAGCGGAATCGGCGGAAAAAATCGGCCAGCATTCTGTGGAACTTTGGACACAAACCCTTTCGGAATTTGCGATTCTTGCAAAAATCGATTCTTTGCTGGCTCGGGAAATGCACTCTTCCGCCCTTTTTTATTTGGCTCGCGCCAAGGTCGAAGAAAATCCCCGGGCAAAGGTTCTCGGCATTTTGAACCGTTCCCTGGACTTGGACAGCACCAATTATTTCAGTTTGAATTTGAAAGCGCTCGTCTTGCAGAAAATGGGGGAAAACGATTTGGCGCAGAAAATTTTTACCGGAATCCTTTCCGAAAATCCAGATTTCGCTCCCGCCTATTCCAACTTGGGAAATCTGTATTGGGAACTCGGGTCCGTCGAGGACGCTTGGGACGTCTGGTCGCTGGGGGCCGCCCAGTTTCCCCAAAACCGTCATTTGCAGCGCTGGATGAAAGTGGCGGAAGACAGTTTGAAAGCGATGGAACTTCGGAAAGGAAAGTCTCGTGGACGCTGATTGGGGAAAAAGGCTTTCGGCTTTTCGTAAAATGGGCGAGGGCGGCGAAGCCGTCGTTTACCGCGCTTTGCTGGATGGGACGCACCCGGTTGTTTTGAAATGGGCGCGCGAAAGTTCTTCGGGAAATGGGGAAATGGCGGAATGGAGCGGGCTGGAATCGCCGGGCGTTGACCGCATTTTGGGCAAGGGAATTTTGAACGGTCGTCCGTTTGTCGTCTTGGAATATGTCAGAGGGGTATCGACCGCTTTGCTTGCTCCCATGCCGCCCCGCATTGCCGTAAAAATGCTGCGGCAGATTTGCAGAACTCTTTTGGCACTGTCGGACGCGGGATCTTTTCATGGGGATTTGAGCCCGGAAAACGTGCTGGTCGATGGGGAGGGAAATCCGCATCTGGTCGATGGGGGAACCGGCGTGTTGGGAACGCCGCGGTATGCGGCTCCGGAACGTTTTGAAGGTTTGGAACCGACGGAAAAAAGCGAAATGTTCAGCCTGGGCGCCCTGCTGTATTTTTGGATTGCGGGCGAACCGCTGTTTGCGGGCGAAAGCTTGGGTCTGGTAGAGAACTCCGTGTTTCAAGTGGATTCTTATGATGCTTCCATGCGTCTGTGCAGTTTGGGAAAATTGCCGCCGGAGATGCTCCGAAAATTTCGCCCCCTGTGGAAAGGGATGCTCCGGAGGTTTCCTGCGGACCGGTTCGAAGATTTGGATGAACTCGACGAAAGTCTGGAAATTGCGGAAAGCGAACTCTCTTTGGACGACTCGGCGGAAAATCGGGCAAAGGAAACGGCATGGAAAAACGAACTGGCGCTCCGGATTCGGGAGTGGGAAGCGGGCATTGCTCGGCATCCAGAAGAAAATCCGTTTCAAAGTGCGGACGGGGAAAGTTTCGGGGTGAATCGTTCCAAAAGGGTGGCACGGCTCAAAAAACTTTGCGCCGGTTTCGCGGTATTGCTGGCCGTTCTTTTTTTCTTCCTATATATATTCTTTGGAAAAACGTCTTTGCCGGATGTTGAACAGGTCGGAAAAACGATGTTGGAAAATACCCGTTCGCTGCCTGTAGATGAGTCGGCGGCGTCCTTGTCCCGAGACACTCAAGCTGTCCGTGGCATTTTGACGGATGCCGACACTCTCGCCGACGAAGTTCGCTAAAGGAGAACGGATGAATCAGGAATCGATGAAAATGTCGTCGGATTTGCTGGATATGCTTTCCCAGCTTTTGGACGAATCGACCCCGCAGGAACTGTTGCCGATGATTGCGCGGGTGGCGTGCCAGGCCTTGCGCGCCGATGCGGCTGTCTTGGAAATCCCGGCGGAACTTGCGAACGAGCCGTTCCGTTTTGCGTATCCTTCGTCCGTGGCCATTTCGTCGAGTGCGGTTCGCCGAGCTCGAGAAGAAAAAAAGGCGATTCTCTGGAATCAGGTGGATGGCGATGCCGGGGACGTTTCCAAATCGATTGTGCGGAACAGGCTGACTAGCATTATGGTGGCGCCGTTCCAGACTCTTTCGGCGGATGTGGTTTCGGGATTTTTGTATTTGCAACGGGAAGCCCGGCGGGATCCTTTCGGTGAAGAGGAGAAGAAACTTTTCGACAAGTTCGTTTCCGTTTCGGAAAAAATAGCGTTTTCCGCCTACAATCGCCAAAGCGATAGGGAAACTTTGGACGCGTTCCGCGGCGTGACTCGGAAAGGCTCCATCGTGTATGTTTCCAAAGGAATGTCGGATGTGATTTCCCAGGCGGAAAAGTTCATTGCGCTGCCGACTCCCATTATCATCCGCGGCGAAACGGGAACCGGAAAGGAAGTGCTTGCCCGCTGGATTCACAGTCAGAGTCCTCGTGCCGAAAAGCCTTTTGTCGCTATCAACTGCGGTGCCATTCCTGAAAATCTGATCGAATCCATTCTATTCGGCCATGTCAGGGGATCTTTTTCGGGCGCGATTGATACCCGCAAGGGCGTATTTGAAGAAGCGGACGGAGGGACTCTTTTTCTCGATGAAATTGGGGATCTTCCGCTGGGCATGCAGGTGAAGCTTTTGCGCGTTTTGCAGGAGCATCGGATTGCTCGAGTGGGGGACAGTCGGGAAATTCCCGTCAACGTGCGCATCATTTCGGCGACGCACGTGGATTTGGAACTGGCTATGAAGGAACACCGCTTTCGGGAAGACCTCTATTACCGCATCCAGGTGATGTCTTTGAAAATGCCGCCGCTCCGGGAACGCGGTCAGGACGTTCTTCTGCTTGCCGAAGATTTTGCCAAGCGTTACGCCTCCGAATACGGCCTTGGAAAATTCCATTTTTCCCGTGCTGCAGAAAAAGCGTTGCTCGCGTATTCCTGGCCGGGGAATGTGCGGGAGTTGGAAAATCGGATTCAAAAAGCCCTTGTTCAGGCCGAAAAATGCGTCATCCAGCCGAAAGATTTGGAACTGGATGTTTTGCGGGAAAAGGTTAAGGAGTCGCCGCGCACTTTGAAAGAATCCCGTGAAATTTCGGATCGGGCGGTCATCGACGCTTCGCTCCGCGACGCGAATGGGAATCTGACTCTGGCCGCGACGATTCTGGGAGTGGACCGCAAAGTTCTCCGCGAAATCATGGATCGCTTGAATATCCGCAAAGAAGACTATAAACGGAATTCCCCGAAGAAAAAGTAGAGGCGGCTTCTAAAAATGCCTTTTCAAAAATCGGTAGCATTAAAGCGGCTAGTTGTCAGAGATTAGCCGTTAGTTAGCCGTTAGTGAAAAGTGACTAGAGTTCAGAGCGGAGTTTTTTTCAAACGGGGCATTTTCTTTTGCAAGCTGAACTCATCTTCAAAACGTGAATTTCTTTTTCAAAGTGCATTTTTCTCGATGGCTGCGAGATGCTTCGCATTCTTTAAGTTTTGAAGGAATTTTAGAATTGAATACAGGGAAAGCTGCATAAAGAAAATACCAAATAGCGAAAGAACGGCCTCCCGATTGTCAAACTAATCGAGGCATGGTTGCTGAGCTTGTCGAAGCATGGTTGCTGCCCTTCGACAGGCACTCGCCGCTAATCGCTAATCCCTAATTCTTCCCCATTTTTCTTCTCCGGAGCGATTTTTTTTAGATGATCTAGTATGATTTTAGCTATCTTAAGCAAATAGGCATACTTTTTGCGAGAACCGCGGATATGAATAAGAATTTCTTTTGTATTTCCGTATTGTTCGGTGTCGCTCTTTTGGGGGCGGCTCGCGCTCAGTCCATGCCCGAATCCCAGGTTTCCAGTCCTGTGGAAGAGACCGTCCAGTCCGGACGCAGCCTAGATGGTACAAAGAACGCTTCTTGGGAGCAGAAACGCGCTGAACGTCGCGTTGCCCGGGAAAAACTCCTTTCCAAATTGCGGGAAAGTTCGCCGCAGGAAAAGGTTTTTATCCATGAAGCGCTTTCTAAAAAGCGAAACGAAAGTTCTCGAAATACGGGTGATTTTTCAAAAAGAGGTACGCCGCCACGCCGTATGGAAAATGAACGCCGCCAGATGAACGACAATCATCGGGCGATGAGCTCGGGAAGGGACGTGTTTGCCCCGCCTCTTCCGGAGTATGGCGACCCGAAATTCTGATCGATGGCCGCTGCTCAAAATTCATTTTCAAAAAATCGCCTGTTGCGTCTTGACTGGCTCGGCAACCGCTTCTTGACGCATCGCTCGGTCTCACGCGATTTTTCTTCGCCAAAACAATTTTTAGAAGAGGCCTGATGCGTTTCGGGTTTTCGTTCTGGTTGTTTGGAATCTGTATTCTGCTGCAAATGAATGGAGTCTTTGCCGATACGGTGCAGGATTCGCTGTTTGAAAAAGCGCTGGAAGCGGAGGATGCGGGCGACGCCGTGCAGACCATCGCACTGCTGGAAATGGCGCGTGAGCGGGAGGGAACCCATAGTGAGGAAATCCGCCAGATTTTGTCGGAATATTATGACGCTCTTGGCGTTTCGGGAACGGACTTTGGGGAGGAACGGCGGCTGCATTTTTTCTCGAAGATGGAACTGGTGGGAATTTATTATAAGGAGTTCGGCGATTCGCTGGAAGCCAGTGAATTTTCGGGAGAAGGCTACTTGTTGCTGGGCGTGGAATACAGACGTCGCTTTGGCGGTCTTCAGCATACTTGGGCGATTCGCGGAATGTCGAACCTGTTTTGGCATGAGGACGAAACCGTTTTTGACACGACTCGCTGGGTGTTCTTGCCGGTGTTGGAATATTCTCTTCAGGGGGAACGCTTTGAAGTGGATGCGGGCGCAGGCGTTCAGTTCTCGGATGGAAACGAGGCTGTTTTTTCGGGAACGCTTTCGGGAAAATTCGCCCTGTATTCCCAAGGAAATTTTCAAAACGGATTGGAACTTTTCAGTTTTTTCGATGAAAACGGGCGAGGGCGGGTGAAATTGGGCGCCTATGCTGAAAATCGACCGGCTAAAGGATTTTGGGCAAATGCGGTTTTGTCGGCGCGCTTTGACCGGGACACTTCGGTGAACGCCTATTTTTGGTATCCTAAGCCGCCTTCGGATTTTCCAATGCCCGGTGAAGATGCTGGCTTTGAATTTGGAAACGGTTTTGCGGGGGCGGATTCTGTCCGGGAACGCTATTATTATGGCAGCGATAAAAAGCTGGGTCCGGAAATCGATGGAAAAATCGGGTATCGTTTTCAGGAATTGTTTTCCTTGGAGCTTTGGGGGAATCTCTTTGTCGCCTGGAATCCCGAAGCGGACGAATGGAAAGCGGCGCAGGAAGATTTCGGCGGCGTCCCTCGTTGGAAAAATGTGACATGGAACCGGAAAACGCTTCAGGGCTTTTTTCGGTTGCAGGGTGGAATTCAAGGAGAAGTGCTGGGCGCCTATCTTTCCGTGGGAATGTTTTTCCACCGATTCTTGGATTTGCCGTCTGGACATCCCGAATACAGTGCCGACACCTATTGGATTGGCGACATGAGGATGGGCGTGTCCGCCTGTTTTTGAACGGCCTCGACGAGGCGTGTCGCTTGCTTTTCGCTGGGTGAATTGCCCCTAATTGAAAAGGAAAAGGGATTTCGGCAAACAAAATTTCTATTTTTGGCGGTATGTTTACAGGAATTATTCAAGCGACCGGCGAAATCCTTTCTTTGGAAAATCGCGGTGACGCCCTTTCGATGCGGTTGCGCTCTCCCGGATTTTTTGCCCATTGTCACGAGGGCGACAGCGTCGCCAATGATGGCGTGTGTCTGTCGGTGGAAAAGTGCACGGCGGACGAAGCGACCTTCTGCATCATGCACCAGACTGTGGAAAACACCTCTTTTAAACAGGCTTCAGTCGGAAAATGGGTCAATTTGGAATTGCCGGTTCGCGCGGATTCCTTGATGGGCGGACATTTTGTAATGGGTCACGTGGACACGGTGATTCGGGTCCTGAACGTTTTTCCTCGGGAAACCGGCGTGGAAGTGGATTTGGAACTTCCCGCGGATTTGAATCGCTATGTGATTCGCCGTGGATCGATTTCCTTGAACGGAATCAGCCTGACCGTCGCCGAAAAAAATAAAGATTCGCTTCGGGTCTGCATTATTCCAGAAACCCTTTCCCGTACGAATTTGAAGAATTGGATTCCCGGCACTCTCGTGAACGTGGAAGTGGATATGCTGGGCAAGTATATCGAAAACTATTTGAAGGACAGAAACCTTGCTGAATAAAATTGAAGACGCCATCGAAGATTTTAGAAACGGCAAATTTTTGATTGTCGTCGATGACGAAGATCGCGAAAACGAAGGCGATTTCATTATCGCCGCCGAAAAAATCACTCCGGAAAAGGTGAATTTCATGCTGCACGAAGGGCGTGGCGTCCTTTGCTGCCCCTTGCCGAAAAGCCGTTGCCGGGAATTGGAACTTTCCCGTCAGACGGTGGAAAATACTTCCGCTTTGGGAACGCCTTTCACCATCATGGTCGATAAAATCGAAGGCTGCACGACGGGGGTTTCTGCCCACGACCGCGCGGAAACGATTTTGGCTTTGGCAAATCCGAATTCGAAGCCGAGCGATTTTGGGCGTCCGGGGCACATCTCTCCGCTTTATGCGCAGGACGAAGGCGTGCTGCGCCGCGCGGGGCACACGGAAGCCGCTGTGGATTTGGCAAGGCTAGCCGGTTTTCGCCCTGCAGCCGCTCTCATTGAAATCATGAATGAAGACGGCACGATGGCTCGGATGCCGCAATTGCAGGAAGTCGCTCAAAAATTCGGGCTTAAAATTATCTCTATCAAGGATTTGATCGAATACCGTCTGCGCACGGAATCATTTGTGGAGCGTATCGCTGCGCCGAATGTGCCGACTCGGTTTGGGCTGTTCCGCGCTTATGGCTATCGCAGCAAAACGGATGGCTCGGAGCACGTCGCCTGGGTTTCTGGCGAATTGGATTTTTCAAAACCCGTTTATGTGCGCGTTCACAGCGAATGTCTCACCGGAGACATCTTCGGTTCAAAGCGTTGCGATTGCGGAGCCCAACTGGAAAGCGCCATGCGCTTTATCGGCAAGAACGGCGGCGTTTTCCTTTACATGAGAAATCAGGAAGGTCGGGGTATCGGCCTCTGCAACAAGCTCCGCGCTTATGAATTGCAGGAGCAGGGATTGGATACGGTGGAAGCAAACCGTCGTCTCGGGTTTAAACCGGATCTTCGGGAATATGGAATCGGGGCGCAGATTTTAAAAGATTTAGGAGTTCGCCGGATGCGTCTTTTGACAAATAACCCGGCAAAGGTGACTGGCATCGAAGGCTACGGACTTGAAATCGTAGAACGCGTACCTATCGAGATTCCTCCGACTCCGGAAGATCGTTTTTATCTGCAAACCAAAAAAGAAAAGATGGGACACATCTTGAATAATCTGAACGAATAAGGGCGTTCCTTTTATGAAAAACGAAGTCAATGTTTTTAAAAAGCGTCTTGCGGGAAATGGAATGAAAATCGCCATTGCCGTCGCGGACTTCAATACGACAGTGACCGAAAGCCTTCTTTCCGGGGCTATTGCCAAATTGGAAGAAGTCGGCGTTGAAGCGTCGGCGATTTCTGTCGCCCATGTTCCGGGAGCTTTTGAACTTCCTGGAGTCGCCAAGCGCTTTGTGGATTCTCAAAAATTTGATGCAGTGATTGTTCTTGGGGCTGTGATTCGCGGAGAAACGCCGCATTTCGATTGCGTGGTGAATGCCGTGACGAGCGGCATTGCGAATCTGGCGGCTGCTGGGCAGATCCCGGTTATTTTCGGCGTGCTGACGACGGATACCGTGGATCAGGCGATGGCGCGCTCCGGGCTCAAGGGTGGCAATAAGGGCACTGATTGTGCCGAAAGCGCTGTGGAAATGGTGAATCTTTACAAGGAACTCGCATGACCTCTTTCGGTATCAGCAAAAGAAGTGCTCGGGTTTTTGCCATGGAACTTCTGTATGCCATGGAATTGACCAAACAGCCCGTCGGCAAATGCGTGGACGGCATTTTGGACAGTATGCGGGCAGCGTCCAAAAAAGAACTTGCCGCCGAAATGAAACGCTACGGCATGTCGCTGGTGGATTTGATTCAGGAGCATCGCGCAGAACTCGACGCTCTCTTGGAAGAATATTCGCAAGGTTGGTCGCTGGATCGTTTGGCGATTCTGGACCGTCTGCTCTTGTACATCGCACTTACGGAACTCCAATACAAGCCGGATGTTCCCGTGAAGGTTGTCATCAATGAAGCCGTGGAAATCGCCAATAAATTCAGCACGGAAAACTCTTCTCGTTTTATCAACGGAATTTTGAACCAGTTTGCCCGAAGCAAGGGAATGCTCGCTTCGGATAATCAGGAGGAACGCTCAAAGTGAAAAAAATATCGGAAAATCTGCTGAAGTATATGACGGCGGGACTCGCTGCCGTTGTTGCTTTTATTGTTTACGCCATGACGATGGCGCCGACGGTGAGTTTCTGGGATTGCGGTGAATTTATCGCCTGCTCGAATATTTTAGGCATTCCGCACCCTCCTGGAACGCCGTTTTTTGTACTGCTTTCTCGAGCGGTCATTCTCGCACTTCCGTTTGTGGAAGAAATCGCGAAACGCGTCAATTACATTTCCGTATTCTGTTCCGCGGCGACGGTTTTTGTCACTTCGCTTTTTGCGTGGGACTTCTTGGCGAAAATCCTTTCCAAAGACAGTCTGGTGGACAGGGTTTCGGCGGGATTTCGCAAGCTGATTCTCTTCACGGCGGCTTTGACTGCCGGAACTTTGCTGACGTTCAGCGATACTTTCTGGTTCAATGCGGTTGAAGCCGAAGTTTACGGCTTTGCCATGTTCATCGTGATGCTGGTTTCTTACCTGGCGTTCAAATGGCTCGACCACAAGGACGACGGTTGGGGTAATCGGATTCTCATCTTTATTTGCTACATCGCTTTTGTCGGTGTCGGGGCGCATCTGTACACCCTTCTCACCATTCCCGCCGTTTTCGCTCTGTTGCTTTTGGCGGAGCCCAAGAAAATCGTTTCGCGGATTCCCGTCTGGATTACCGGCACGCTGCTTTGCTCGGTCATTTATGCGGTTTCCAGTTTTATCGCGATAGCGATTGCGTCGGCCTTTGTGCTGGGCGTGCTAGTTCTTGCTCGGGTGGGTTCGCTCGAAGTGAAAAAGAGTTTCCGCCTTTCCTTTGCCTTTGCGCTGGTCGCCCTTTTGGGTTATAGCTCGCATCTTTATTTGCCTATTCGTTCGGAACTGAATCCGGCAATCGACGAAAATGATCCCGAAATCAATTTCAAGGACGAACAGGGAAATCTGCAGCTGGGGAATCTTTTGGATTCCAAGAACTGGAAATCCTTCAACGATTTTGTCGAGCGCAAGCAATACGGTTCCGAAAGCATGTTGAGCCGAGCAATGCACCGCCGCGCTCGCACGGCGCACCAATTCCTCTCTTTCCCGAATATGGGCTATGGCGGATATCAGATCGCGCAGTATTTGCCGTTCAAAGTCGGCGGGGTTTCTTTTGGAAATGGAACGTATGTTTTTGACCCGTCGGAAAACGAGCCTCTGGAACGTTTCGGCTTTTATTTCCCCACCCAGATGCAGCTGATGGGCGATAACGTCCCGGCGCAGCTGATTTGGTTCTTACTTTTTAACGGGGCGATTCTCGCTGTTTGCGTGTTCTCTTACCGTCGGAGCAAAAAGCTCGGCGTTTATTTGGGCATTCTGTACGCGCTATGTTCGTTCGGGCTTCTTTTCTATGTGAATTTTGCCGATGGCACGCGTATGGATTCTTCAAGGGATTTCAATTACTGGAAGTCGGCGATGGAATCGAACGTCCGCGATCTGAAACAGGCGGGAATTTCCATTCCGTCGGTTCCGAATCCGAACGCTCTGATCGATGCCCGCCAGAATATCGAGCATGCCAAGATGGCTTTGAATACGCTGCGCTACCGCAACGCATCGGCTTCGGAAATCTCGACTGCGGAACAGAAATTGCACGCATTGGAAAGCGCTCCGATCTGGCAGAGCTGGAAGCTAATAGAAGCCGCCTATGCCAAAGTGGGACGCCGCGCGCCATTCCCGGAAACGGTGCACATCGAGGTCCGTGAACGGGATTATTTCTATACGCCGGCCTTTATTTTTATGAGCCTGATTTTTGGCGTGGGCGTCGGCATTCTGGTTTATCTGCTGGCGATCAAGGCTTCTGCGTTTGCGGCTCCGGTCGCGGTGGCGTTTATTGCCATCTGTTCCGTAATCCCGTGCATTTCGAATTACCGCGAACACGACCGCTCCGGCCTTTGGGTCCCGTGGGATTATGCGTATAACCTGCTGATGAGCTGCCGTCCGAACGCGATTCTGTTTACGAACGGCGACAATGATACTTTCCCGCTGTGGTTTGCCCAGCAAGTTGCGGGAGTCCGCAAGGATGTCCGGGTGGTGAACCTCTCTTTGGGCAATACGGACTGGTATATCAAACAGATGCTGACCCAGGAACCGATTCTCAAGTTGAGCTACGACAAGGAAGGCATTGAAAAGCGCATGGCGATCGGCGATTTGAACGAGCGTAACCCGGAACACTACACGCAGACATGGATTGCCAAAGCGGATAGGGCTATTCCGGCATTGCAGAGTCGAATTGCCAACATGACGGACTCCACAGGGGCGGCAAAGCCCGATGCGGATACCCTCAAGCTCAAGCAGTACCGCGTGATGCTGCAGGTCTATTCCGCATTCAAGGAATGGCAAGCGAAATCGCACGTCGGTCTGATGCTCACCCAGTATAAGCTGGTTCTGGACTTGGCGATGAACAATGTGGATCGACCGCTGCATTTTTCGACGACGGTCGGACAGTCCAATTTTATGGGGCTGGAAAAATACATGGTTCAGGAAGGCATGATTTTCAACCTGATGCAGGGTGACACGACGGACAGGCGTTCTGTAAATCAGGATTTCGATTTGGAAAGAACCGCCTACTTGATCGACAGCGTTTACAAGTTCCGCGGCTTGGGCGATGGCACGGCTTACATCGATGGAGAAACGACGCGTTTGCTTTCTAGCTACACTTCGCTTTATTTGCAAATCGCTTTCCAAGTGCGAGAAAATATCGTGGCTTTGCTGCAAAACGCTCCGCTCACAACTTCAAAGAAACAGCAGATAGACGCCTTGGTCGAAAAGGCTCTGCATTTCTTGGACAAGGGCATTGCGCAATTCCCCGAAGAATGGCGTTGCTATTGGGCAGCTTCCTATATTCTGGAGCCGGTTCGCGAGAAAAAGCGGGCTTTGGAATACTTGGATAAGGGACTTAAAAATGTGTCGGTTTTTGACGAGCAGGGACGTGCCCGTCTAGAAATAAACCGCCAGTCTTTTGAATCGATGCCGGATATGCCGCTTGCGGTTGTTCCGGATTCGGTGGCGGTTTCGGATTCTTCGGCCTTGCCTACCAAATAAGAGCGCTCTAGGAATTTTGTATGGATTTAAGTCTGGTCATTCCCGTCAAAGATGAAGCGGAAAATCTGCCGCCTTTGATGGAAGAAATCGTCGCAGCGATAACGCCGACGGGAAAAACGTTTGAAGTCATCGTCATCGATGACGGGAGCCGAGACGCTTCGTGGAGCATCCTTTTGGACTTGGCGAAGAAATACGAATTCTTGCGACTCTTTCGGTTCCAGTTTAATTGCGGAAAAGCGGACGCCCTTTCTTTGGGCTTCTCGAAAAGCCGTGGCGATTTGATTGCGACTTTGGACGGGGACCTTCAGGACGATCCTCGCGAAATTCCCAAAATGATGAAAATCCTTGACGACGGTTACGATTTGGTTTCTGGCTGGAAAGTGCGTCGGCATGATCCGTGGCACAAGACTTGGCCGTCAAAGCTTTTTAATTTGACAGTCTCCTTGATTTGCGGCAAGCGTCTGCACGATTTTAATTGCGGCATTAAATTGTACCGGAGTTCGGTCGTCCGCTTTATCAATTTGTATGGGGATTTTCACCGTTTCATCCCGGTGATGGCGAAGTGGCAGGGCGCGCGGATTACCGAAATGCCTGTCGCTCATCGCGCTCGGGTTCACGGAACATCCAAATACGGGGTTTCCCGCTTGGTTTCGGGATTCTTGGATTTGCTGACATTGCTTTTCTTGAGTCGGTTTGCGACAAAGCCCTTGCATTTCTTTGGACTTTTCGGGCTCTTGTTTTTGCTTTTTGGCGGCGGAGTCTTCGGCTATTTCGGGTGGGAGTGGTTCCGAACGGGAGCTTTGCATTTGCGCCCGCTCATCGTTGTTGGCGGCTTTTCGCTTTTAATGGGCGTTCAGTTTTTTTCGCTGGGCTTTTTGGCGGAACTTTTCAACCGCAATAAAAAGCAACGCTATCCGATTGCGGAAACGGTTCGTGGAAACATGGATTTATCGTTGGAGGAAAGCGCATGAATTATCCCAAAAGTCTGGTCATCATTCCGACGTACAACGAAAAAGACAACATTTCGTTGATTATTCCGGCGGCATTGGCGCAAGATCCTTGCTTGGAAGTTTTGATTGTGGATGACGGCTCTCCGGATGGGACGGGGGACATTGTCGAAAAGATGGCTGCGGAAAATGCGAAGGTTCACCTTTTGCGTCGTCCGGGAAAAATGGGACTGGGTTCTGCTTATGTCGCCGGCTTTCGCTGGGCTTTGGAACGGGACTTTGAACGCGTCTTTGAAATGGACGCCGATTTCAGTCACAATCCCGAAGATTTGCCGCGATTTCTTGCGGCGGCAGAAGAAGCGGACTTGGTTCTCGGCAGCCGTTACAATGAAAAGAAACTCGGCGTGGTGAATTGGGATTGGAAACGTCTTCTTCTCAGCTATTTTGCCAACCTTTACACGAGAATCGTGACTGGGCTTCCCGTAAAAGATGCGACTGGCGGTTTTAAATGCTTTCGGCGTTCCGCGTTGGAATCGCTTGACCTTTCGGGCATGAAAAGCGACGGCTACTGCTTTCAAATCGAGACGACTTTTAAAATTTGGAAGAAAGGGCTTCGCGTCAAGGAAATCCCGATTGTTTTTACAGATCGCATTCGCGGCGTTTCCAAGATGAGCGGGGGAATTATTTCCGAGGCGTTTTTTCTGGTGTTGAAGCTCCGTTTCAAACGCTCTTGATGGAGATGGTCGATGGAAGCTCCGTACTCCTGTTCTGTGATTATTGTCGCTTATAATTCCCGGGATTATATTCCGGCTTGTCTTTCTTCGGTGACGAGCGCTCTGGAAAATATCGATTCCGAAATTATTGTCGTGGATAACGGTTCGCCGGTTCCGATTTTGCCCGCGCAAAAACAAGCGTTCCCTCAAGTCAAGTGGGTGGGCAGTTCGGAAAATTTGGGATTTGGAAAAGGCTGTAATCTGGCAGCTCGCTCGGCAACCAAGGACGTTCTGTTTTTTGTCAATCCCGACACGGTCGTATCCAAGGAAACCTTTGCGAAAACGTTGTCTTATATGGCATCGAAAGCGGATGCGGGGGCCGTCGGCTGTAAAATTTTGAACGGAGATGGAACGTTGCAGTGGGCTTGCCGCCGCTCTTTTCCTTCGCCATTTGCGGCCATTTGCAAAACGATCGGCCTCTCTGCTCTCTTTCCCAAAAGCAAACTTTTTGCTTCGTATAACATGACGTATTTGAACCCGGATGAAGAAACTCCCGTCGATGCGGTGAGCGGTTCTTTTCTGGGCGTCAAGCGCAGCACTTTTGAACAGCTGGGCGGCTTTGACGAAGACTACTTTATGTACGGCGAGGATTTGGACATTTGCCTGCGGATAAAAAAGCTGGGGTTCAACAATTACTATTATCCGGGGACGAGCATTCTGCATTTTAAGGGGCAGAGCAGCAAAACCAGACGCTTCCGCACCTTTGTGGAATTTTACTTGGCGATGATTATTTTTGCCAAGAAACACCACAATTATCATCTGCCGACTTTTGTCATTGCTTTGGGCATTTTTTTCGCTTCGCTTGTCGGCGTTTTTTCTCGTCTGGTTCCCCAGTGGTGGAAAATGCTGGTCGATATTTTTTGCGTTGGCTTGTGCGCTTTCGGCTACTCTTACCATACGGAAATTTCGGGGCATTTATTCGGGGTGCTCGCTTTATCCATTTGGCTTCCGATGGTCGCCGCCGGGGATTATGTCTCGCCCAAGCTCGCGGGATTTTCTCTTTTCAAATTTTTGTTGCCGTTTTCCGCCATCGGGGTTCTGGTCTCGGTATTTTTGCTGAACGCGGACTGGGTGATTTCTATCGCCGCCCTGACATCGGTCTTGGCTTGCGTCTTTTGGCGAAGGCTTTTGTTCTGGCTCCGCTATTTTTATCGGATTTTTTCGGGAAACGCAAAACGTTCCATTCTGCTCGGCGGGACGACCGACGCGCTTTCATGCTGGTTTGACCGCTATCATTTGAAAACCGGTTTGAACATCCTGGGCTGCGTCACGAATAATCCGGAGCGAGTTTCAGAAGAAAACCGAGAACATCTTTTGGGAGGATTTGAACAGCTGTCAGCGATTTGCAGACGAACGGGCTGCAAGGAGTTGCTGGTTCTTTCGGATGCCAATGGCTTTCGGGAAAATTATGACAAGGATTTGATTGCGGCTCTGGGAATCCGTCCGAAGTTGTTAATCGGGACGGAAAATAACACAAATTACGCCGTAGTGGATCTAAATTACTTTTGCTGACAGATTCAAATAAGAAAAAGAATTATTTTTAGAGAAGTCAAAAAGGTGAATTATGGATTCTGAAATGCTTTCGATTTTGTGCACTCCCGATACCCGGGAACCCCTTGAAGGGGCTTCTGAAGAGTTGCTTTTAAACGTCAATGAGAAAATCGCTCAGGGAACTGTAAAGACTGCGGGAGGAACACTTGTGTCCGAAACTCTCGAAGAGGCCCTGGTTTCTAAAGATGGAAAAAAAATCTACCCTGTAAAAAACGGAATTCCCATTCTTTTGGCGGATGAAGCGATTGCGTTATAAGTTTTAGGATTGAGGTAAATATGGCAACAACGGTTGAATTTCTGCGCAAGTCGATAGGCAAAAAGAAACAGTCGATGGCTTTTGCATGGCTTGCCGATTTGATGCGTCAACGCGGTGATTTAGACGAAGCGTTGCAGTGTGCCAGGTCGGGGCTTGCCGCTTTTCCGGAAAGTTTAGAAGGGCGTTTAGTTCTTTCGCAAATTTTAGAAGAGAAGCAGGATTGGGACGGCGTTATCGAAGCGTGCGAATATGTCCTTCTTCGCAACACCTATTGCCTTTCCGCTCTACGCCGGATGTATGTTGCCTACGCTGCCAAGGAAGATTTGGCAAACCGGAATCGCTATTATCAGATGTTGCGTGATTTGGATCCGTTCTGGAAAGAGCCGGCAATCGATGAGGCTTTGGAACAGCAGATGAGCGCACTTGAAATGCCAGTGGAAACGACCGCAGCTGTCGCCATCGAAGATACTTCTTTGGATAAATTGCTTCAGGAACAGCCGTTGGATTTGCCCGTTGCAGAAGAACCTTTGCTTGAAAAAAGTCTGGAAGTTGCTTCAGAACAATCGGCGGTGGAAGAAGAGGACCCGTTTGCTTCTTTCGCTTCCATGACGCCTACGGATGATGAAAACGACGGCGAAGTCTCGTTCAACGATTTGGAACACAGTTTGAACGATGCGATTGCGGGTTTTGCTCCGACCAATACAGAAAAGGATTTTTTCCCTGTCGATGAAATTGAAGGGAATGATATTTCGGCAGCTTTATCGGGAATTTTTGGAACGCAGGAAACGGAATCCGAAACGTTGCCGGAAGAAAAGGCAATGGGGGCGGTTGAAGAGGCTTCGCCCGAGTCTTTCACCGTTCCCAAAGCGGAAGATAAACCGCAGACTCTTTCCGATGCTTTTGATGATATTTTTGGCGAAGATGAATTGCCGGAAGAATTTGTGCCGACAAAATCTGCTCCGTCAAACGAAAACGTTTCTCCTACCGCCGAATCCATAGAGTTGCCGCCAACGACCGGCGCGGAAACTCCCGCAGAAACTTCTCCCTCGGCATCCGGCGAGACATTGGACTTGGACACGGACGTTTCCCAATCCTTCGACAGTCTTTTCGGTAAGGACAGCGACGACATTCCGACCGAATCCATAGAGTTGCCGACAACGAGCAGCGTGGAAACTCCCGCAGAAACAGCACCGGCATCACCCAGCGAGACATTGGACTTGGACACAGACGTTTCCCAATCCTTCGACAGTCTCTTTGGCAAGGACAGCGACGACGTTCCGGTAGAATCCTTGGAGTTGCCGCCAACGACCGGCGCGGAAACTCCCGCAGAAACTTCTCCCTCGGCATCCGGCGAGACATTGGACTTGGACACGGACGTTTCCCAATCCTTCGACAGTCTTTTCGGTAAGGACAGCGACGACATTCCGACCGAATCCATAGAGTTGCCGACAACGAGCAGCGTGGAAACTCCCGCAGAAACAGCACCGGCATCACCCAGCGAGACATTGGACTTGGACACAGACGTTTCCCAATCCTTCGACAGTCTCTTTGGCAAGGACAGCGACGACGTTCTCGCCGAATCCTTGGAGTTGCCGACAACGAGCAGCGTGGAAACTCCCGCAGAAGCAGCTCCGGCAGCACCCAGTGACACATTGGACTTGGGTGCGGATGTTTCCCAATCCTTCGACAGTCTTTTCGGTAAGGAGAGCGACGACGTTCCGGTAGAATCCTTGGAGTTGCCGCCAGCTGCCAGCGTGGAAACTCCCGCAGAAACTTCTCCCTCGGCATCCGGCGAGACTTTGGACTTGGATGCGGA
>NZ_FUWU01000065.1 GCF_900167415.1 Fibrobacter intestinalis
CTGTTGGAATGGCTATACTGTTTTTGCCTTCTGTGGAACGGAATGAACAAAAAATGCGAACGTCCTTATCTTACGTTCGCAAAGTGACTTTTTAAGGGCTGACTATTTATTCTTTCGTTTTTTAGGTCCCGGCATAAACGGGCTGGTTGCATCGGATTTTTGCAGAGTTCCTTCAATCGATTCCTGTTTGACTATGACAGAATCGCCTTCATCCAGCCCTTTTAAAATCTGTACATTCACTCCGTCGGTAATGCCTGTTTTGACCGGTCGCAAAGCCGCTTTCCCATCGATATTTATCCACACATGTTTTTCCCCAGAGTTCGCCTTTGTCCGAGAAAATTTTTCAGCAATGCCCTTATCCAAATTTTCTTTTGCCATTGGTGAAGACGGAGGCATCTCCGCGAATTTTTCTTTTGAATGCGAAGGATTTCCTTGCGGGTGCAGCATAGGCGTTCCTTCCGCAGGCGCAAACTTGATTGCAGAGGCGGGAACGCTGATGGCATTCTCCACTTCTTCCGTCACAATCGTACAGGTAGCCGTCATACCGGGAAGCAATTTCAAGTCCGGATTTTCTGCAACAATCACTACGGAATAAGTCACCACATTGGATGTGACCGTCGGGTTCAAGCGAACCGTTTCCACAACGCCTTGAAAAATTTCTTCTTGGAATGCATCCACTGAAAATGTGACCTTTTGTCCGGGCTTCACCGAGCCAATATCCGCCTCGTCCACTTTCGCCATGACTCGCATTTTCGACAAATCCTTTGCTAAAATGAAAAGGGTCGGCGCACTCATCGAAGCCGCAACCGTCTGCCCGACATCAACAGAACGTTCCAAGACCACGCCATCAATCGGACTTTTAATGATGCAGTAGCTCAAATTCAGCTTGGCTTGTCGCACTTCGCTTTCCCGATTCTGCCACGACAATTTGGCAGAATTCATTTCATACTCGGCATTTTCCAAATCTACAGTACTCGCGCTTTGATTTGCCGCCAATTTTTTTGTCCGTTCATAAACAGAAATTTTGTGCTCGTAATCTATTTTTGCGCTGGAAGCAGCGATTTGCGCCTGATACAAAGCCGCCTGCAATTTACTGCGGTCCAATTCAGCAAGCACCTGCCCCTTTTTAACTTTTGAATTAAAGTCCACATAAATTTTACTGATGTCACCAGACACCTGCGTACCGATATTAACCGTGTCCATCGGGCTCAACGTTCCCGTCGAAGAAATCGTTGTTTGAATAGTCACCCGCTTGACTTTTTCACTGACCAGAACTCCAACTCGATCGGTATCGGCTGAATAAAAGAACTTATAGGCCACAGCCGCGATAACAGCCAAAAAGCAAAGTATCGCCAATATTTTCAACCATTTTTTCATTGAAATTTTCCCATATAAAGTTCCAGCAAATTTCTGGCAAGGACGCTCGTGTATTTCGCCTGAATGAGAGTACTTTTGGCATTTAACAGATTATTTTTCTGCTCCAAAAAATCGGTAAATGTTATCAGTCCCACATTTCGTTGTTCCACGGCAACCGCATAGGATTCCTGCGCACTTTCGAGATTCGCCAAAGCAGCATTCCAGCTTGCATCGGCATTTTCCGCTTGAAGATAAAGCTGCTCCATCGAATCTTCCAAAGACTTTTCGGTTTCCCGTTGAGCCACCCGAGCGCGTTCCGTTTCAACTTGCGCAGAAAGCACCTTTGCCGAAGTCGTTCCGCCATCGATAATGGGGATGTTGATTCCCAGCGAAATGCTATGAGTATATCCGTTTTTCGCCTGACGCGCATACCTGTCCGACTTCCACGCCTGAAAACCCGAAGACGCTTCCGCTCCGAGAGTCACCGAAATCGAATTATTGCTATGCGCAATTTCCTCTTCCTTGCTAGCCGCTTGCACCTGCAAACTGTCGGACGTAAGCCCCGGATGATTCTTTTTGACCTCCGCCATCACATTCGCAAAAGAAGGAATCGCTCCCATATCCTCGGGCTTTTCGTATTCCGTTTGGGGAGCCTCTAAATTCAAGGAATCCGTCCGAGAAAGTTCCAACAATTGACGCAAATCCGTTAAGGCGATCCGCTCTGCTTGCGCTGAAGAAATCTGTTTTACCTTGGCTTGAGCCGCATCGCTTTTCACCAGAGCAAGATCGCTGCGAGTGATTGTTCCCGCTTCCAGCAAGCGTTCATTCAACGCCACCAGCGAATCGGAAAGAACCAAAGCGGAATCGGCAATTATCCGATTTTCTTTTGCCGCCAGCAAGTTCACAAAAGAATTCATGACCCGCTCCTGGACATTCAAAACCGCCAGCTCCGTATTATATCGGCTCGCTTTTAACAACAACTGCCGACTCTCCACGCTAGCACTGGTTTGCCCACCATCCCAAATTTTATAAGAGCCGGACAATCCCACATTCAAACGATAATGATCCTGCGACATCCCGTCAAACGGAGTATCATAAAGAGATTGGTTTATATGAGCCGAAAGAGTCGGACGCCCCGACGCCTGTGAAGACAGCAACGAAGCTTCTGACGCGCGTTCCGAAAGCTTTGCGCTTTCCACATCCAGGCTGCGTTCCCGCACCATTTTCACGCAATCTTCCAACGAAAACGCGTCCCAGGCCAAAGCGCGCCCGAAACACATACATAAAAAAAGCATCCCAATTCGACGTTTCACGCCATTGAGATGCCCGATAGCGCTCGTGCGTTGCATTTTATTCTTCGTCGGAGTTCTCGATTTTTTGAATCGCCTCCAATTCCGTCAAACGAACCCGTTTTTTTCGCAGGGCATTGCGTTTTACCGTATCGTTCAATCGAAACGCGCCATAAGTCGTCATGCCGAAAAGCAACGGCAGAAAAAACGGCAACAGGCTTTCGGACAGCGTCCATTTTTTGCGGATTCCAAAAACGGCAAAAAGGGGAGAAAGGGCAAATCCTATCCAAGAGCCGATTCTTCCAAAATAGCGATTCCGACGTTCCCTGCCGCGAATGCCTTCTGCAGGTTGCAACGCGCTCTGCGTAAAATGCGCGACGATGAACGACCCAATCAAAGCGGAACCTCCGCTCAACAGCAGACGATTTCCAAAAGGCAGTCTGCGGGTCAGCTTGACAATGCCAAGCGCATGCAACAAAAAGCCGACCAGAGCAAAACCGATAAGGAGCCGCGTTACCGCCGGGCTTTTGAAAGTGTCGTCAATGCACCAATTCACAAAATGCTCGCAATTATTGCTGTATAAATAATAAGACCGCTCGTACAGGCGCTTCTTTGCCCGTTCGACGGCCGCTTCGCCTGTGAATTTAGCCCGGGGATGCTCCACAACCCGAAAGCCATGTCCATCGCAAAATTTTTTAATGGAAGTTTTTACCACGCAGCCGTAGCGGATAAGCCCCGGCAATTTTAAAATATCCTTCCGAGAAAGCGTCCGAGCCATTCCCGAATAATGGATGACCCGCCCACGCCCAATGTAAATGCCATGGTGATTAAAAGCCGTCCGCGGAGAAACCAGATGGGCTCCCACAGGAGGTTCCTGAATCTTCGATTCGTCGATGATTTCGCTCATAGCAAAAATATAGATGAAAAAAGGGGAATTCGGTTATTAGTTATTAGTTATTAGTTTTCAGTTCCCAGTTCCAACTAGTCGAAGGGCAAGCAAATCGGGTGGAATTTTGCCTATACCCTCAAAAAAAGAGACTTGGTGCATCACCAAATCTCTTCAAGTGGACGATACTGGATTTGAACCAGTGACCTCTGCCGTGTGAAAGCAGCGCTCTAAACCAACTGAGCTAATCGTCCAAAGCACCGCAAAAATACAAAAGCCTTGATTTTACGTCAAGGTTTGCGGGCAATTTCTTTGCTCTTTTTACAGATACTTGTCTTCGGCGCGCCCAAAAATTTCCAAAAAATCCGCCTGGGTCTTGGCTTCGATCAGATCCTTGCGAACTTCCGCATTGGCGAGAATCCGGCTGACCGAGGACAACGCCTTGAGGTGCGGTCCCACCGTATTGCCCGGGCTCACGATTAAAATGAGCAGATGAACGGGCTCATTGTCCATGGCGTCAAAATCAATTCCCTTCTCGACCGTAGCGGCCACCATGCACATTCTGTCCACATAGTCAATTTTTGCATGCGGAACGGCAAGTCCACAGCCGATGCCCGTCGAACGGGTCTGTTCGCGCTTCCAAACGGCATCAAAAATTTCGTCGCGATGTTCCAATTTATAAGAAGCGCAAAGCGCATCGACAAGCTCGTTCAGAATCTGTTCCTTTGTGGAACTTTGGGAATTGATAATGACGCTGTTATCTGTAAATCGTTCAGAAAGACGCATATTGTTTCCTTATTTCTCTTAATAATTGTAGAAAAAAAAAGTAAAAATGGAGTTTTGCCCAAAGAAAAAGCGCAAATCTCTTTTTAAAACGCCATTTTTGATTTCCTTTTTTTGAAAAAACGACAAATTTATCCGATTTTCGCCATATTTTCAAAAATTTCAATCGCCCGCCGAACGGGGATTTGCCCGGGAGCGACAGAAGCCGCCAACGAGCAATAGGTCAAATTGGCCCCGAATGCCAGACTTTTTATTCGAGACTCCTCTCCACTCTCGCCCATGGCAAAAAGGGAAAAGAGTTCAAATCCAGGAGCATTTTGCTGAATAAACGGATACAGGTGGTCAAAATCCTGGGACCGGGAACTCATGCAGGCCGTTTTAAAACCGTTCGCCCCGACGTTCCGAGCCGCAGCAACCAGCGAAGCCAGTTCTTCGGCAGAAGGAATTTTTTCAAAATCGTGATGCGAAACGAAAAAACGCGTGCCGGATTTGCGCAAATCGCCTGCAATCGCCGAAAGTACGCCGAGTTCCTCGGCTTCCACGTCCACAAAATCCGGAGAGACTTCCGTCGAAAGAATCCTCTGAAAAAAGCCGACGCGCTTTGCAGAATCTTCCGTAGGAAACCTTCCGCCATCTCGTACCAAACGAATCGTGCCTATCAGCAGGGCTTTAGGAAAAAGCCGTTTGATTTTTTCGGCAACGAGAGCGCATTCATCCCCGTTTTTTTCGCAAATCAAATCGTAACGGATTTCCAGCGCAGAACACAGAGCGACCGACCGAAACAACTCTCCCTGCGGATTTTGCTGAATCTCCAAAAATGACGCCGCATCCAGCACCCCCGCAAACCAAGGCGCATGCGAATTAGCCAAAGAATCCATTTGCGTTTTCATTGCAAGACAATATAGCTAAACACGGATTTCAAACCAAATTTTCGTCGATTTTCGAACGGCCCGAGCGCATTTTCAGCAGCAAATCCACAATTTCGTCCCAATGTTCCAAGGCGACCTTGCCGATGGCAGGGTCATACATGACTCCCAAATTGCGTTCGATTTCTTTGCGGCAATACTCCAGCGACATCGAATCGCGGTAAACGCGTTTGCTGGTCATCGCATCAATGGAATCAGCAATTGCCAAAATCCGGGAACCTATCGGGATTTCCTCACCGGCCAATTTTCCCGGATAACCGCGCCCGTCGTAGCGTTCGTGATGGTGCAACACTATTTGAACCAATTCATGAGTGTAATTCGACTGCATCAGGATTTTCGCCCCGATAACAGGATGCTGCTTGATAATCGAAAATTCTTCGTCGGTAAGTTTTCCAGGTTTGAAAAGAACGGCGTCGCCAATTCCCACTTTTCCTATATCATGGAGATTCGCCGCATACGAAATCATTTGCACCGAATCATCCGAAAGCCCCAAAGCCCGCGCCAAAAGCGACGCATAGCCGCTGACCCGCTCCGAGTGGCACGCCATATAAACGTCCTTCGCTTCTTCCACGGAAATCAGGCACATGATTAAATCTTTGATATTCCGATTTTCATCCTTTTCCCGCGACTTGTGGTTACGCACCTTGTCCCGGTACATATTCAAATCCGCTTCCATTTTCCAATCGCTGATGGATTTCCGAACGCCCGCATCGTTTTGCAAACGGCTGTCACCTACGGCAATTGACAAATAATACAAAGCGTCTTTATTGTACTCGGCGATGTTTTTACACAGTTTCTCTTGCAAAAGAAAGATGGATTCCCTCGGAATTTCAATGACGACAGCAAATTCATCGCCGCCAATCCGGTAGCATTTTCCGTCGGGAGAAAATGTTTTCAAAATGACATCGGCGGCAGCCTTGATAAGAATGTCTCCCGCTTGATGGCCAAAGGTATCGTTCGCATATTTCAGCCCGTTCACATCCATCAAAAACAACGTCCAGTTTTCCTTCGCCGCGCTCTCCCGTTGAATGTCGTTTAGAGCACTGTCAAAAGAAAAACGATTTTCTAGTCCGGTCAAACTGTCCGTTGTAGCCACATCCTGCAAATGGGCGTTCATTATACGCAACTGGTTATTGGTTTGTTCCAACTCAAAGGATGTCTCCCGAATAAAAGTCGCCATGCGAGCTGCTAAAGGCAAGCGGGTATTCACAGGCAAATGGACAGCATTCCTTTTATCCGAAGATTTTTTCCCGGCATCGCCTTCCCGCATGGCTGCAATGACAAGCGTAATGTTGTGCTGATTCAAGCGACCCTTTTCACGAAGAAATTCCCCGTGGGAAAAAAATCCGGTACTGGCCGCTAAATCCTTGAACGCCAGAATTTCATAAGTCGGCTCATGTTGAATCCAAAACGCCTTTCGAGCTGCACAAGAAAAAATGCGAAGCACCTCGGGAGAAAAATCCGCGTATTTTTCGCTCTCTCCACGAACGCTGTCCAAAATCAACTGAGGCTCTCCATAAGACAAGCGCACAATCGCCCCTTTCTTCACATCGGACGACATCGTCAGCGAACCATCGGCATTACTGGCTGCTGGAGCCCGAACAATGGAAACCCCGTTATGTTCGTATAGCATCGGAAATTCGATCGCATTGTAAAAGAAATTTTCGTCGTTTTGGATGTTCAAATATTTGCGGTAAACTTCGTAAGCGGGGACGTTTCCCAATTTGTAAATAACGTTCCCCTTGGAGTGCGAAACGTGAAAATTTCGTCCAATTGGCTTCCAACCGCTTATCTTGCGCGCTTCGACATAAAAATCTTCGCCACCCCAAAAGAGAATAAGGATGCCGGAAATCGAAAAACCGCCGACAGACGAGAATACGCACGATTGGGAACTCGTTATGTCGGGAGAGCAGACGATACCGCCAAAAACCTGAATTTCCGGAGCCAAATCGTCCAAACCATCACAAAAAGCCGTCGTCGAAAACGAAGAAATACAATGGTAAATTTCTATCGCTTTAATCCAGGGGTTCGCCTTTGATTCGGCAACGATTTGCGCAGCGATTTCCTTGACATCCTTTTCTTGAAAATCATATTGTCGAATCATAAATTGCGTTGTCGGCTTTTCAAAATAAATTGCAGAAACCGAAATTTCCTCAGCAGCATCGCAATTGACAATATTGCCGCTAGTCGAATTGCCCAGCCAGGGAACTCCGGGGAAATAACGTTCTATCACATTCCAAACCGGTTCAATCGATTTTTCGGACAAAATACTGGAATGAATCTGAAAATACAACCTTGGGCTGCCATGATCCTGATGCCAAGACGCAAAATTTTTGATTTCATTTTCAAAATCTGCTAAACAATGAAACGAAAATGCTCTGCACTTCATAAAACAACCTTTAATTACTTTGCCGAAAAACAATCCTGCGAAAGCAGAAAAGAAAAAAGAAAGCCAGAATATATCGATTTTCTTGAACGACAAAAAATCGCTCGACAAGTCGCCAATAGAAATAAATTTTGAAATGTCGCCATTGCTTTTCCCAAAATAGACTTATCCGAAAAAACTTGTTTTTAAAATAATAATTTTTTCAAACACAGAAGAAAAGGGGGAATGGGCCATTCCAAGCCGGAATAAATTTTTACATCCATCAAAAGCCAGAATTATTGCAGAATCGGCGAAGCCGTTGGAAAAAGCATCCCGCAATTTTGCCAATCGGATGACTGCATTGTGACAAAACTCACGTTGCACCAAAAAATATTTCACAGCGCTTTCAAATTGCACACAAGCTCGCACAAAACCGATATTTCGGCCTTGTACAAAAAATGGTGGATGCAGAGCACCCACCATCTGAACATTTTCAAAAAAATCAACCGATTTCTTCGAAAGCTTTTTCCAATTTTTTCAAAGCTTCGTCGCATTCCTCTCGGCTTACATTCAACGGAGGAAGCAAACGCATCACATTTCCTTTTGCGCTCAGCACCAATAAGCCCGCATCCCGCGCGGCGACAATCAAATCTCCCACGGATTTTTCCGCAAGAATCGAAAGTCCCAAAATCAAGCCGTCTCCGCGAACTTCACCAAGGAAAGAGAATTTATTCGCCATCTTCTGCAATCCCGTTTTCAATTGTACGGAACGCTCGTTCACTTTTTCCAAAAATCCCGGAGCAGTAATTTGATTGACTACCGAAAGTCCTGCGGCACAGGCCACAGGGTTTCCTCCAAATGTCGTACCGTGATCTCCCGGCTTCAATTCATCCGCAATAAATTGCCGAAGAAGCACAGCACCCAACGGCAGCCCGCCGCCAAGAGCTTTGGCAAGCGAAACCAAATCCGCATGGAGACCGTATTTTTCTGCGCCAAGGAATGTTCCTAAACGTCCCATTCCCGCTTGCACTTCATCTACAATCACCAAGCAGCCGAATTTTTCTTTCAAACGGTTTACCGTATCGACCATTTCTTTGGAAAGCGTCATCACGCCACCTTCCGCAGCCAAGGACTCCAACATGATGGCGCAAGTATTTTCATCCACTTCTTTACAAAGCGCCGCCGTATCGTTCCAGGGAACATGAACAAAGTCACCCGGCATGTCACCAAAGCCTTCACGAATAGAAGGTTGTCCCGTCGCAGAAAGAGCTGCAAACGTCCGACCGTGAAAGCTGTTTACAAACGTCACGATTTTCTGGCGATTTTTTTCACCTTTGCGGTCAAAATATTTTCTCGCAAACTTAATGCAGCCTTCATTCGCTTCTGTTCCCGAATTGCAAAAAAACACTTTGTCAAATTTCGTTACTTCCAAAAGTTTTTTGCCCAAAGCAATTTGCGGATAATTTGGATACAGATTGCTCAGGTGCATAAACTTGCGAGACTGTTCCGCAATGGCATTGACAATTCCCTCATTTTGGTGACCCAAAGCATTGACTGCTATTCCCGCGCAGAAATCCAAATAGGCTTTTCCCGCCGCATCAAACAAATAGCATCCACGGCCTTCCACAAAATCCACATCCGGCTTACCATAAAGCGGAGCAATAACCGCTTTGTCCGATTCCAACAAATTTTTATGCAAGGATTGTTCCATAATTCAAGTCTCCATGAATTTGTTTTAAAAATGTTTCCGCGTCTTTCCAACCGAGAATGTGAATTTCCCCCAATCCGCGATGAATCGCCCGTAAACTTTCCTGCACTTTCGGAATCATGCCCCCGCTGATAGTGCCATCTTCTATTAAAGCGTTTACCTTGGCTTCATCCAAATTCGGAATGACATTTTTCTCTTTGTCCAGAACGCCCGGAACATCACTGACAAGCAAAAATTGATCGGCTTTGAGAGCTACCGCCAGTTCCGAAGCCGCCGTATCCGCATTGACATTCCAGGCAATTCCGTTCCCCATGGAAATAGGGCTAACGACAGGCGTCCAACCGGTTTTCCAAAGGTCCTCGACGATTTTCGGATTGACTTTTTCAATGTTTCCGACAAGACCCAGATCGACGCAGCCTTCCCGTTTTTTTGCTTCAAAAAGTTGCCCGTCCACGCCAGAAATACCGACGGCGTCCATGCCACAATTTCCGAGCATTCGCACCAATTTTTTATTCACATGGCCGGAAAGGGTCATTTCGACCATTTTCATAATGCCCGGGGTTGTCACCCGCAAGCCTTCAATAAAACGAGGTTCTTCCGAAAGAAGCGCGATATTTTCGTTGATATCCTTGCCTCCGCCATGTACAACCGCCACCAGACAATCCCGAGCGGGCAATGCGGCTATTGCACGGGTAAAATCCAGAAGCTTCGCCTCATCTATTGCCAGGCTGCCACCGATTTTTACGACGACTTTTTTCATTTCCAAATAAACCTCTTCGTATTTTTTTCAAATTTATTTATAATCCTCGGCTTTGTCTTTTCCTTTTCCAAAAGAATTGTTATATTCAATAAAAACATCCACCCGAATGCCAGAAACCACTTCTGAGCATTCATAACCAAAGGCAATCTATGGCTATCAAAAAAGTTTGGCTCGACGAATCGAACGACGAATGCGTTTCCTGCGGTGCTTGCGAAGGCACTTGCGATGCAGTTTTTTCCGTTCCCGAAAAAATGCAGGTAAAAGAAGGCGTCGATTACTCGAAATACGAAGACGACATTAAGGCCGCTGCAGAAGGCTGCCCGGCTCAGGTCATCAAGTACGAATAATTTTTAATTTCTTTTCAAAAGCAGACAGTTCTCGCTGTCTGCTTTTTTATTTCTTTGCAGCAAGCAATTCCTTTTATTCCCGCAAGATATTTCCTGCCGCAGCTTGTGTTTCAAATTCCATGCGAAGCCATTCCGCAGAACGGGCTTTTTTATCTACCCGAATTTCATCTAACGCACCATTCCAAGACTCTTCGCCGACCTCGTTTCCGCCAACGCGGAAAGGAAGGGGCGCATTAAATGGACGCACAGAAAACGCAACGGGATTTCCAACAGCTATTCCATTGACAAACATCGAAATAGAATCCTTTTGCGAAACGAGACTCACCCGGTTCCAATTCAAAGAATCCATCGCAACTAGCGCGCCGGGAAGTGAATCCCAATTAAAGAAATTGTAAACAGCAAATGTCGAATTGATGTTGTCGTAATACCATTGAATCCCAATAGAATCCGCAGCGGCGCGACTGGAGAACAAAACTTGATGCTTGTTGTTTCGCCCGTTCCAATACGCCCAAACGGACAAAGTAAAGTCGCCTTCAAACAAATCTTCGGGATCCACAGATATAGACTGTCCTTCTGAAATGGTCGTACCGTACCCGATGAACCCAAAAGCCTTATCCGAATCCGACGGGGAGTTTAAACTGGCATCGCCGTTCAAATGCAGAGCGGCAACGACAGAATCCGATTTCAAGAATGCGCGAGACGAAGAATCCGAACACCGACGAATTATATACAAATTCACATTTCCATCACCGGCGGCAATGCTATCCAAGCGCACCCAAAGCACTCCTTGCGAAGCTCTAGGCGTCCAATAATCCACTTCAAAATTTTGTTCTTTACCCCATTCCGAAACGATTTGAAAAGAATCCGGATTTGAAAAAGTCGCAAAATCTATCAGATTATTAAACTTTACGGGCATTACAAAATTTCGCAGAGTTTCCATCGGCGAATAGGATAACGCAACGGACACAGCCGTCGAAACGGACGATCCCAAAGCAACTCCGAAAGAAGAATCCGCATACAACGACGCGTCAGCAAGAACAAGAACGGAATCGTTTGCCGTCAGCGTTTTCAACTCCGGGAGAGCAACGCTTTGCCGATTATCCGTCGTCCAAAATGCAAAATACGACTCTGGAACGGAATCCTGCATATACACCAAAGAAATCATTCCCGAAGGAACCTCTTCAAATGCAAACACGCCATTTTCATCGACAGCGCTCGTCAAATGCGTCCCCACAATGCGAACACTTCCCGAAGACTCCGAAGATATTTTTCCTTCCAACGAACGGGAGTTTCCCAAAACAACTTGCACAGAATCGTCCGACAAATTCAACAGAGATTGATTCTTTCCTTGCTCCGCGCGAAGGGTTCGCATTTTGTCCGAGACGTTGTCCAAAGAAAAATTTCCCGCGCTGTCCGTCCAAGTTTCCAGGGAATCCGCTATTACCGCATATTTCCAAGAATCTTCGTAAAGAACAACTCGAGCACCTACCGCAGGGGAAACGCCGTCGGCCAAGACAATATGACCCGCGATAGAATTGCCAATATCCGTCACGCCACCAGCTGTTCTCGACTCTTGAGAGCAAGCGGCAAACACAAGCAAAAGCAGCATCCAAAATGCCAGCGGCATCCACGCTTTTCCTCTCCGCAATGCAAAATTCATTTTCATTTGGCGTCCTCTGTTTTCAACTTTTCACTCAACGGATACATTACAACCATCATTTCATAAATTTTTTCGACTTCTGGATCGTCGGCAGCCTTTGCCATAATTTTTTGCCGAGCTTCTTCTAAAATTTTTACAGCATAATCATAAGAGCTTTCGCTCATCGCCAGCGTGGTAAAAGCGGCAAAACGCTCGTGCGCTTTCTTGGATTCAATAGCCCCTATCGCCTGCTGCACATATTCCCGGCGTATTTTCCGCAAATTCATCGGGGAAACGTTCTTTGCGTCAATCATTTCCGCCGTTTTTTGAAATTTTCCGTCCACCGTTTTTTGGATTAAATTCCAGCGGATCATATTTTCTACAGCGACGCGCGCTTCTTCCGTGGGAATCGCCGGCACGACCATCCGAGCAAGACGCATCATGTCGCCATCAAATGCTGGCTGGCAAACCAATTCTCGCAAAACGGGGTAATACCACTTTGAAAAAAAATCCTGCTGGTCCTCTGAAATATGTACAAATTCATTTTTTGACCGGATTTGCACAATTTCGTCCCATGCGTTTTCCCGCTCTTCAACCTGCTTTGCCTGATTGTACTCCACCAGTGCGAAAAAATATTTCGACTGGATGTTGTTCAAATTCATCGCCTTGACCATTTTCGCTATGGATTTTTCGGTCAGGTTAAAACGCCCGCGAATGACATTCAGGCAATACGACGACGAACTGAAACCCGCTTTTGCCGCAAAAAAACGATGAGAAAAAATGGAACGCAATTTCTTTTGTTCGTCAAAATAATCTTTTAAAAACAGACGGTAATCGTCGTAATCAAAAAGCTTATCAATGGTCGACATATTCCATTTAAACATAAATTTTTTACACGCGGAAAAAGTTAAAAAGCCGGAAAAACAAACAGACAAGCCCGTTCTGAACTGTCCATTCTTAAATAAAATTTACACAGATCCGATGTGTTTAGGCGAATCGTTCCCGTTTTAGCGTGTAAAAAGCGTTTCTTGGGGCAAAATTCAGACAAAGGTGACCAGATTGCCCGTTCTAGGCAACGGCTGGCGTAAAGGAAAACCGCTTTCCGTAAGCGGATAACCGATAGCGACCGAGCCATAGACCCGTTCGTTTTCCAAAAGGCCTAAAGTTTGTAAATAGGCAAGCAAAGTCGGATTTTCATTCAGCCATCTCAACTGATTGATCCAGCAACTACCCAAATCCAATTCATTGGCTTCCAGCATCATATTTTCTATTGCAACGGATACATCCGCCATATTGTTGCCGTAATCTTTTTGATTCGCCACGACAATCAAAACCGGCGCTCGGTAGTGGAAAACATAGCCGCCTTTTCGGGAATTTAAAATAGAGTTGCGAATGCTTTTATACATCCCATCGGTCACTTCCATTTTGGAGAAAATACTTTCCACGAGTTCTGCAAGCCGTCGAAGGACATCCGCATTTCGGATGACCAAAAAATGATTCGTTTGATTATTGCCACCACTAGGCGCAAACCGCCCGGCAAGAATGATTTTTTCCAATTTTTCCTGTTCAACAGGCAAAGCCTTGTAACGGCGTGTACTGCGGCGAGAACAAATGCATTCGAATGTATTCATTTTTCAAATATAGGAATTCGAACGGCGAATGTTTGAAGCCCGGTTTGCGGCTCTGGGAACCGCAATCGTTCCCGTTTCCATTCAGCCGTTTGCAGTTGAGGGCAGGAAGCGTTTTACGCCGGGCGACAAAATGCCCCGCTTTCATTCGTTTTTACAAGTTGTAAGAAAAAACAGATAATTATTATATTTTACACAATTCAAAAATCACATCAAAGGAGAGAACATAAAAATCTTCACCTTGAAAACAACCGCCGCGAGCGCCGTTCTTCTGGGCATTATCGCCTGCGGAGACGACAGCAGCTCGGGAAGCAAGACCCCGGAAGTCTTCGGTACCAAGGACGACCTGCCCGAATGCACCGAAAAAATCGCCGGAGACACCCTCTACGTGGAAAGCGATTCCGCGGACTACTTTTGCGATGACGGCGAATGGGTAATCGTCGGCGATTCTACCGCTAGCGATACGACGGGAACGGACACTTCGGACGTTTCCTCTTCGTCTGGAAAGAACCCGAGCAGTTCCTCGGCGGACAGCAGCGCCGTAAGCGACTCGCTTTCCAGCTCCTCGGTGGCGGATTCCCTTTTGAGTAGCTCCAGCGCCGAAGTGAGCAGCAGCTCGGCAATCACCAAGGAAGTTGTTTTGGCGTGCCCCGACACCCTCATGGGAAACTCGATTTACGTCGACGGCGATTCGCTGGTTCTAGAGGACTTTAATCAATTCGCTTATTCTGCATATATCGGCAGCGCCATCCTGTTGGACGAAGGCTATAACGACTATTTAGTGCAACTTCCCGCATGGAATATCATGGTGGGTGACACCGCAATACTCTGCAGCCAGAGTCCTGCCATTGCCATGTGCAACGTGGCTAAAAAAGGCGGGCATTTTTCTAGCATCATTGACTCCACCAAGACCTACGGTCCCTGGATGGTGTTGCGCCTAACGATGCTGAACACCCCGGAAAATAAAAAGGAAATTCTGAATTTCGCCATCAACGAAGACATAGAACTTTGCGGGATGGACGATGTAAGGCTGTACGGCTGTCTGGGCAAAAACGACACCGATGTGGATGCATTCTTAGAATATGACCCAGCCAAAGAAGAATTCCAAATGAAGTTTTTCTTTGACGGAGACGCCCGATACAGCGCGGATTCGGCTGCCGCCCTTAAAATCGCCTTGGCCAATATAGAGTCCGCCATTCAAGATGGCGACCTGGCCAAGGTGGCTGCCCTTACCGGGCTCAAGTCCTCGGACCCCTATATGGAGTTGTTCAAAATCGCTTCCGTAAAAGGCGGTGTTGGCAGCACTCGCTATTTCTACCTCGA
>NZ_FUWU01000074.1 GCF_900167415.1 Fibrobacter intestinalis
TGACTTCGTTCAGTTCTTCGTTTTCCACGGTCAATCCTTCGATGATGCCGCGCGCCGTATGGAAGTAGCCGCTGGAAATGAGCGGCAAAACCGGCGCGAAATCGAGCAGAAGCGAACTGTCGAACGGCAACAATTTCTCGTGCAGGTCGCGGTCGATGCGCTTCGCTATGGCATAGTTCCAGTCCAGCCCGGCGTTCTCGCGTGCGAGGCTCTGTTTAACGCAGTCCGTGGATTCCAGATATTCGTTTCTCTTGTACATGTTATCCCCCGATGTCCGACGCGCCGAAGGAAAGCCAGGGGACGTTCTCCGCCTGAGCCTTGCCGTCCGAAGCCGTCCACCATTTGAGTCCTTCGTATGTCGTCTGCATGTTGTTTTCCATATTGTAGTCGAATACGTAGTTGCTCGTCGTCCCGCTCCCGCTCTGGAGTTTCGCCGCGAACTGGACACCGCAAGATACAAGCTGGATTATGTAACGGCTGTTACGCCCTATGCGTAGCGACCCGCTCGATTCCTCGTGCAGGTCCACGTTGAACTCGCCGTAGGTGCTCCCGTCGATGGCGTAGGTGTCGCCGTGCTCCTGCCCCACGAAGGCGGTCTTGCCCTCGTTCGCGACCAGCGTGTCCGTGGAGCCGAGGAGGTTCATGTCCTTGTCGAAGATGCCTATCCGGAAAATCGGGCGTCCGGAAAAACTGCCGGAAAGGGCGAATCGGCATTTCGTGAGGATTCCCTGCGCGTCGGAGACCCGCTTCATCCGGTAGGCCACAACGTTGATGCCCGTGTCGTCGCCCCATGCCGGGGGTTCCGATGTCCACCACGATCCGTAATTGCCGGTGTTGGCGTTGATGGCCGATTCGTCGATGGTCTTGAGCTTCGGGTCGCTCTCGCCTTCGAGGTTCACGCCGAAGTAGAGCTTGCCGCCGATTTTCTGGATGGTCATCGGGCTCGTGTCGCTTTCCGTGAGGAGCAGGTTTTCCAGATAGTCTGCGACGCCTTCCGCATCCACCTTGGCCTTGCCCGATTCATGCCCGGTGCCGCCCTCTTCGAGAGCCGTCAGCCGGTTCTTGATTGCCGCGTCTTCCATCGTCCTCCCACGGTTCTCTTCGTATAGTCCGATGTGCAATTCTTCTATGTTGGACTTGATGTCTTTGAACGGCATCCTGTACGATCCGATGTCTGGCTCTGTCAGCAGAAGCTGCGCGTTCTCGCTGGCGTCAGCCATCTTTTTTTCTGCCAGTTCCGATACCCTGATCTTGTCAGCCATTACGTTCCCTCCGTCATTATTCGTTCTCCATTCTCTGTCAAAATGAGTTCACCTGTTTCTGCAACGAGTCCCATAGATTCGAGATCGCGTGCCACGGCCAGAATCCTCTTTCCTTCGCCGGTCACTATGAAATCCCCGCCGGATACCGTCCGCAATGCGGCACCCGGCAAAGCCAGCACCCCCGCCGGGGCGAGTTTCTGCAGTTTTTTCCTCGGGATCTGCCTTCCCGCAGGCGTATAGACGAAGAAAGTCGCCGGGCTCTCATCCATGTATTGCGGCTTCGGATCGCCTGAAATATCCGCGGCGTTGGCGATGACGTTGTCCGGGGTGCCTGCGGTGTCACTCTTCAGTAGTTCCAGCAACCGTTCCCTGAACTCGCCGTCGCTTTCTCCATGCTTTCTGACGATGTTCTTTATCTTGCCAATGATGTCCAGCCACGCGCCTTCGGCGGCGTTGATGTCGAAGGCGTCGGATGTCCGTTCTGCTGAATCCTCCGAAGGCTGCAGAGATTCTATGGCCGATTCCAGGACCGACAACAGATTGCCGGATTCCCGGTACTGCTCGATGACAAGCCCCTTGACGCTTTCAAAGAGTTTCAGCGGGTTCATCAGCCGCCCTCTCCGAGAATTACCGTTATTCCTTCCTCATCAAGCGATGCGCATAGGTTGTCCGGCACTTCTATTCTCCCGCTTGTCGCGCTCTTTCCGTCGAAAGTAGCCTTGAACTGCAAGTCCAAGATGCCGGGTACGTTGTCGTAAATCGGCGAAGCGAGCCGCTGGATGATGATGTCCTTTCCCGGCGTGTACTGGTCTTTCGCCCATTCCACAAGGGCCGACTTGATTTTGGCATCGTAATCGTCGGGAAGCGTCTCCTCCTCGTATTCCTTGACCGTCACCTCCAGCGTCATGGGGAGGCTTTCAATAATCGTGAATTTGACCTCGTGCTCAAATCCCGCCTTGTCCGTAACATTTCCCGACGAACTTCCGTGCGTCCTTATCCCGGCAGGTTTGCAGTGCCATATCGCGGCGGCAATTTCGTCGTCGGAACTTGTCGCCGATTGCGGGACGTAAACCGCCACCGAATGGCCAGGAATGCCTCCCATCTCTTCCGGTTCTTCGTTGGACTTCATCGAGATTCCGCCGCCCAGCTTATCGCGCAGGTAGGTGAGCATCCCGTCGAAAGTGGCCATGCCTCCAAATTCCGCTGTTCCGATACGATCACGCAGTGATGCGTCGGACTCCCCCGAATCGCGGGCAATGCCGGCGATGGCGGCGATTCTGTCCAGAAATACCCCTTCGGCGGTCGCCACGTCCAGATTGGCGAGTGCCGCCTGCACCGTCTGCGCAGCTTCCATGGCTGCGTATGCGAACAGGTCTATTAGCATCCCGTCCGGGCTGCTGGAACTCGTATTCAGGTCATATCCGAACGTCCCCTTGAAATCCTTTTCCAATGCTTCCCGGATTTCCCGGAAGCTCTTTATAGTAATGCCGGATGCCGTGTCCAGCGTGGCCGCGTTTATCGCCATCAGAACTCCTCCGTAGCAGTGCTTCCGTCTTCAGCCGTGAGCCTTACACGACCGCCGATATTGCGCATTATTCCAGGCTTTCCGTCCGCAGGCATCCTGATTTCCACGGAGTCCACCTTGCGGACGCCGCGGATTCCTTCCAGCCTGTCGCGGATGATGCTGACCGCTATGTCAAGGTGGGTCGCCGGAAGACCCAGGATTTGCCCGAACCACGGGACTCCCTCTTCCGGGTCTGCGAAAGCCTCGCCCTCTTCCGTGCGCATGGCGCACAAGGCCGCCTGTCCGACGCTTTGTGCCAGCGTCGTAGTGCGGACTATCCGCCCGCCATCCGCATGGATGTCCTTCGATTCGTCCAGGTACAGGTCGTTCATCCGGGAAAAAATAGACTCCTTTTGATGCTCGTGGCGAAAACCCCGAAAGATTCCGAAAAACACCAAAAAACGGAACGGAATGACAGACTTTGTCATCTGTTTTTGTTTATCTTGAAAAGGTTCGGAGGTTCAAATGAAAAGGTATCGCGGAATAGAGTTCCTGTTCGATTCGGTTTTAAGCGGCTTCAACTGCCTCATCATCCTTGTAATCCTCTTGTTCGTCGTGGTGATTGCCATCGGCTTCTTCAGCCACTACGGGCTGTTCGCCATCCCGATGCTCGGGGTGATTTTCGCATGGCTCTATGCTTGCGGGTATTTCAGGAAGCCGAAGAAGCCCGAAGAAAAGGGGAAGGCGTTCAAGGATGGGACGCCAGAAGAAATCGCCGAGCGTGAGGAACGGGCAAAAATGCCGCTGAACCGCTAGATGGACTACGTGGGGGGTGGAGACTCCGGCCCGGTTGTCATGCCAGTCGATCCAGATATTTCATGGACATGAGTAGAAATGGCCAAAGGCCTGTTCTTTGCGTTTACCGTGACCTCGCCGCCTGCGGAAATGCAGCCGCCGGATTCCATGTCGCCCATGGCCTCTATGTTGCCTGAAACTTTCAAGTCGCCTTCAATATCCAGCGTACCGGCCTTGATCGCAATGTCGGATGCCGTCTCGATTTCCACCTTGCCGTCCTTTTTTACGGTAACCGTTATTTTCGGCTTTTTGTCCCCGTGACTTTCCATTCGCACGGGAATCGCCAAAAGGCTGTTCAAGTCGTTTCCCGCAAAGCTCCTGGGCGTGCATGGCAAACCATGGAACCAGTCGCCAGCCTTCCATTCCGAAAGGTCGCGGGAAGATGCCACCAAAAGTACCGGGTCGCCTTCCTGAAGTTCGAATTTGACGATGGCCGATGCCGTCCCCGGAAAAAGGACAGGAACGTTGTTGATGGTTCGCAGTTGTCCGTCCTTCTGCGTCGGCTCCAGCTGCATGTTGGAAAGGCAGTTCCTGATTGAAGGACGCACGTCCACCGTGCCGCCCTCGTTCACCTTCGCCACATTGCCAGGCATTGCGGTCTCGAAAGTCTCCATTTCGGAATCGAAGACCCCGGACGCTATTTTCACTACGTCAAGCACCTGCGCCCCCTTTGTCTTTTTTCAACTGTTCCACCTCGAAGGCTTCGCAGCTTACCGAAAATTCCCCGCCGAAGTTGGATCCGGAATACTCGGCCCGTGTGACAACGAAGCGCCCATGGACGGCCAGTACGGAATCGTATGCGCCGCCCGTCCTGCTGTCCACCTCGCAGAACACGTTGGGGGCTATCCGTGGCGTAAGGAGAGCACGGAACTCGATTTCGCGCGGACGGTCTATCCGTTCCACTTTGGAATTTTTCGGAGCATTCGTTCCCGATTCCTTGTGGTATTCCTCGGCGCTCTGCTCCTCCTTTTCGGAAAGGAGGCAGTATTCCGGGTCGTCCCCGAAATTCACCCTGTTAAGGGTCTCGTCCCTCTTCTCGGTAGCCGACAGGAGGCCGGAGGAATAGTCCAGAATCGTCTCCTCCAACTGGACGGAATTGGCGAAATCCATCACTATCATTTCGTTGTTGTCGATGTAGATTTTCTTCCTGAAATAGGGGGACAGCACGTATTCGGCGAAATGCTTCGCCACCGCCCGGAACGAGCCGCTCTCGTTGAAATTCCACGGGATTCCCTCGCCCAGGAAGTCGGAGAACCCGGCCCGAAGCGCTATTCCCGCATAGGAGCACAGCGTGTCCAGGCATTCACGGACGGAAGTGCCCTTCTCGAACGCCACAGCCACGTGGAGCCTGGAAAGCTGGTAGAAGGCTCCCCTTGCGCTCACGCACGTGAGGGTAGTCCTGTATCCCGCCCCGTCACGCTCGGTCTTCACCATCGCAATCTGGCCGACGAATATTTTTCCAACGTCGTCGCCGCTTCCGGCTTCGAGAATGACGGAATTCCCATCCCCCATGAGCCATCCGATGGTGTCCGGGCTGGCGTTGTAGAGCTCTATGGTAGCGCAGTTGTCGTAGAACTCCACGGAACGGGTCACGTCGAACGAAATATCCAGTCCGGACAGGTCGCGGCCTTCCGTGTCCGTGTCGTTGCCGCAGAAAAAACGCCCGGCCTTGAGCCTTACCGTCCTCCCCTGAATCATATCACCCCGTACGAATGCAGCATTTCAGCGTCTTTGCCATCCACATAGTAAAGGCCCCATTCCGTCCCGAGGTTCGAATATCCCGGCTGTTCCGTTCCGGATGCCGCATTGCGCAGGAGAACAAGGTCGCCTTCCGGCAATACCCTGTTTGACGATTTTAAAAGGGGCGATTCAGGGATCATCCTGATTCCGAAGTTCTTTCCCAAAGAACTCTCGAAATCGGCGAACCAGTGGCCGTCCCGCTCGTTCCAGAGAAGCCGTATCGCTAGCCCCGTCCCGCCGACGTTCACGGTCTCGGCGATATGGTTCCCGCCACCTGTAGATATGGGGATCTGCAGCATCACAAGCCTCCCGCCGTCTCCGGCCTTGTCGATTTTCCGAGTTTCTGTCCTATTTCCTCGGCGGACACGCCGGTAGCAGGAACCCTGCCCTTGTTCTTCTTTTTCTTCATGGCCCGTTTTTCGGGCTTGTCCTGCGTTTTCGGCTCCGGCGGATTCCATGTCGCCTCTATCCGAAGGACCTTTGCGCTTGCCGTCCTGATTTCCCGAAGCGAAACGCTGAAACGCACTGCTTCGCCGTCGCGCCCGGAACGATCGCTCGATAGCGACTCTATGGCCATTTCCCCGTAGGTCTCCATGGCTGTCACGAGACGGACCGTACGCTTTTCCCGTGCCAATTCCTTGAGCCTGTTCCAGCGGTCCAGCGCGGTATTCATTACGGGCGTCCGACCATCTATCTCTATCTTGTCTGGGAGCCCTTCAATCCTGTTCCCGTTGGAATCGACGTACGCACCCTCGGTCCCTACCGGATGGTTCGTGAAAATCCCGGAAACGGTGACCCGCCGAAGCCGCTCGTTGATGCAGTCGCTTATGGGCGTACCTGTCTCCACCCGGTGCTCGGATATGTCGAACTGCAGCGAATGGGACTCGCTCACAAGCAGGTCGAAGGGAAGCGATTCGTCCGGGAATCCCATTGGCTGTCCGTCCGAAAACAGGGATGCCGGTATCGAGCGCGGCTTAGGCTTTTCCCGGAATTCCGATGCGATCTGTTCTATCCACCCTATCATAGTGCGACCACCTTCATGCTTTCAAGGTTTGTCCTTACCGTAAGGTGTGACGTGAGTATTGTGTCTATCTGCTCGCGGATGATGGATGACAAATCCTTCAAATCAGTATTTATGTTATTTGTAACCATGGAACTGCTATTCCCGCAATTGACATAGTTTGTGACGCTCCCCTTCGATGACCGGGAAGCTTCCTTCACGGCTGGAAGCTCCATCCCCAATTCCTTGCGGATGGATTCGGAGAGCCCGTAGCCATTCACGCCGCCGGTGTACCCGCCCTTTTCGATTTTTTTGCCAGCCTCCCTGTATCTCGCATACGCCTCGTCCACCATGCGGGTGGCGTATGCGTTCTTTCCGTATTGGTCGCCAGCCTTTTCCTTCGCCTCCTTCCATTCCCGCCTTCTTGCGGTGAGCGCCGCATAGTCGGCGTCGGCTTCGACATTCCCCTGTTTCCGATCGGCTTCGATGCTTTTTTGCCTGAAAAACTGCCACAGGGCGTCCAATATGCGGATGAAGTCCTCCACGCCCTTTGCAACGAGAGCCGTTTTCAGGGACGCCCCGGCTGCCGTATTACCCAGTGCGTTTATCTTGCTGGCAAGCCCATGGACGCCGCTTGTCGCCGCGGCTATCGAAACTTTAAGAGACGTGAAGGCCGCCGTCAATTTTGAAAAAGCCAAGGAGGCGATCACTGCGCCAAGGGACATTATCGCCTGCTTCATGATTTCCGCATGGCTCGTGAACGACTGGAATGCCGCATTTGCGATTCCAACGACGAACGTCGCCTTTTTGCCGATTTCCGTCAGGACATTGATGACGCTTTCCCAGTCGAACTCCACCCACGTCTGAAGCATCCGCTTGATGGCGTCCATGTTGGCCTCAATGGCCGAAGCCATCGCCTGGCCGAAGTTGTCCTTGATTGTCGATAGCATGCCGGAAAGGGTCTTCGCCCCCCGTTCCGCTCCCTTGTAGAACTTTCCGCCCTCGCTTGTTGCCGAATCCATGGCGGCGGCCACCATTTCGAAGGAAATAGCCCCCCTGCTCATGTCGTCGCGCAAGTCGGCCATGGAACGCCCGGTCTGTTCGGAAATCACCGAAAGCGGGTTGAATCCCGCATTGATGAACTGCATCAAATCCTGCCCGGTGAGCCTTCCCTGGCTCCGAACCTGTCCGAGGACTAGCCCAAGCCCCTGCATGGACTGTGAAGAGCCCATGGAGATGTCGCCAAGCTGTCGGATGTACTTTTCCGTCTCCTCCACTCCAGCGCCATACTGGACAAGCATTTTTGCCGTCCCGGCAAGGTCCGCCTGCGCGTAAGGGGTAGCCGCTGCGTATTCGCGGATTCTTTCCGCAAAAGCGGATCCGGCACGGTCGTCGCCAAGAAGTGTCCCTAGGTCGGTGGAAAGCTTCTCGTTTCCCTGAATCGTCGAGAAGCCGGTGGAGAACATATTCATCAACGGGGCGGTCACGGCCCCCACGAGCTGCGTAAGCCCGGGAAGGGCCATCAGGAAGCTCTGCATCCGTGAATTTTCTGGAATCCCCGCCGCATAAGCGGCAGTAGTGGTCGCTTGAAGTCTAGCCCTTGTTCCTCCAAACGGAGCCGACAGCCGCTCGAAATTGGAAGCCGTCGCCTGCACCGTCCGGGAGAGGTTGCGGAACGCCCTTGAAAGTTCGTCCAGATGGAGTCCTGAAATTGGACCGCCTGATGCCGCCAAATGTGATGATGCCGCTTTCGAAGCGGAAATGCCGAGGGAGTTCCTTCTCTCGAAATCCTGAAGCTGTTTCGTCGCCGCAGTGAAGTCGAGGTTCACCCTCATGGTGAAAGAATTGTCAGCCATCGCCTTGTCTCCTGTTCTGGTCTCGGTAGAACTGCGCCCATGCCGACTTGAAGTCCGCCTTCATCCGCTGGTATTCCGAATAGGCGCACAGGCGGTCAAAAGTCCAGTTCCTGTCGATGTCTTCGAGAGTCGCCCCACGCTCCACAGCTGCCCAGATTGGCGCGTAATCGCTGGCAGGGCCTGTCAGAGTACCTATTTCGCCAATCCTTGCGGAATCGGCGTCGTCCTCGGCAGTGAACGCCTGTACGGTCGCGTTTCCCCAGTTCAGGTTCCAGCCGTCCCTGGTTCCGTCCGGGGTTGTGCGAAAGGGGAGAAGCGGTTGAGTTCCCAGACCTTGAAGAGGAGGTTGTACAGGTCGGCATAGCGGCCGGCGAAATGCTCCGCCACCGCGTCCGACGTGGAAAGCGACACGTTCTTTTTTCCTGGCGTCGTCACCGTCACCCTGGAGAGTGTCGATTCTACAATGTCGCGGTATTCGGAAGGCGAATACTCGGATAGGGCCGAACCCAGGGCGACAAAGATTCTGTTAGGGGAATCGGCGGAATCCGCACCCGCGTTCCCTACGATGCGCCCCATCAGGGCCGTCACCTTGCGGTCAAGATCGAGGGCGGAAAACCCTGTATGTGGCAAAAGCTGGTAGCTCTCGCCGCCCAGTTCGAAATTCAACGGTTCCAGCATTTATGCCCCCTCGAAGGCGATTTCCGCCTTCACGTCCAGCGTAATCGTCCGTGCGGTCCCCGCGCGTCCCTTGGTTGCCGTGCCCATGTTCTTGATCCATCCCTTGCCCATCAGCACGTACGCGCCGTTCAGGTCGGTGATGGCGAACGGGTACGGGCCAGCGCCGGTATTCTCGTCGGCGACCCGCAAAGCCTCGATGGCGTTTATCTGCGGGCTGGTCTGCATCATCGGCAGCGTCACGGTGTAGAGCTTGCGCACCATGCGGTAGCGTTCCACGGAGCCGTTGCTCCCTTCCGTCACTTCGAAGTCGTCGCCCTGCTTCTCGATGGTCACGTCCCCGTTGAAGTCGGTAATGGCTATCCCGTTAATCGAGATGTTTACTTTTGTGTGGTCGTATGTCGCGAAATGGCTCATTGCTCATCCTCCTTAAAGCGTTACGGTGAGGGTTACACGATCCGCGGTGTGGATCGAGTTCATGCGGGAGTATTCCCCGGAAACGAGGGGCAGGTTGCGCTTGCGCACGTCGTCCGCATAGTTCTCCTTGAGGTAGTCGTAGTTCCTGAAGTCCACGGAGAACCCGTCCATGATGTACTGGTGGTCCATATCTGCCGCCGTGGAAAGGACGTTCGAGACGCTGGCCGCAACGCTTGCGATTCCCGCATCGTCGTAGTTCACGCCGTGCCCGTCGTTGGACTCGCCGAGGAGTGCGAAAATCCGGCTCTGGACGTTGAAGCGGATCCAGTCGTCCTTGACCACCTGGTCGATGAAGTGCGAAGCGTCGCAGGTGGTTCCCATGAAGAGGCGGGATTCCCCGGAAACGGTCAGGTAGATGTTCAGTCCGGCTCCGACAAGTTCCGCATATTCGCTGTTGCCGTAGGAGTCGGCTGTCACGCTCTTGCATTTCTTGTGTGCGAAAGTGCCGCGCGCGGAATCCGCGGCGCACCGGTTCGCCACGATGGCCACGTTGAGGTATTCGCCGGATGCGGTCTTCGTTTCGTCGCCTGCGGAAAACCCGGAATCATGCAGATAGACGGCGATGCGGTTCGCGCCGTATTCGGAAAGCCCTTCCATGACGGACTTCTCGGTGGCGTGGCCTTCAGTTGCGGGAATCTGCAGATGCAGCACTTTTTTTGCATCGGCAAGTTCGTCCTGGAACGCCTTGAGATTGTCCAATGTCGGGGAATCCGCATCGGCGCAAATGTGATAGAATGCGAATTTCGAGGATGCGGCCTTGACCGCTTCGAGTGCGCCAGCAAAATCGGGGGCGGGGATGCAGACAACCTTGGAAGGCTGAGAATCCTGCGCGAAGAACTTCACGCCCATGGCATAAAGCTCCGAATCGGTGCCATACGCATCGCCGATGTCGTCGGATGACGCGAACTCCCCGGCCTCTGCGGAATCCTTGCCGGAACCCGACTTGCCCACCAATGCCATGGTGTTCACGTCGGTGGTCGTGACGACGCTGATGGCGTCGTTGATGGAAATGTTCACTATCTGGTCGATAATCTGTGCCATTCCTGTTTTCTCCTTTTGTTCAAATTGCCTTCAGTTCAAGAGGTTCGACGCTCTCGATTTTCGGGACGTTCTCGTTTTTCAGGTCCTCGAAATTCGCGCGCAAAGTAAATCTCCATTGACGGACAAAAAATTCACCGTCGAACGTGTCCACGGAAATGATGTCCGTAAAGTCCCACACGGTAAATCCCGCGGGCCATGCTGCCGATTCGAGGAATTCGCGGCGCTGCATCTCGTTCCGGACACGTCGAATGTTGTCTCCGTCGCCTTCGACCTCGGTAAATGCGACGGTCGCCACCTGCTCGAATCCCGAAGCCACGCCTTCGCCGGGGGCTGGCCGCATTTCGGAGCCGTGCTGTTCCACGGATTCCACCGATACGGCGATGTAGTTCCCCTTGGGTGCGGGGGCGTTCGATGGCGACTGGATGAACGGGCAGCCTGAAAATTCCTCGCGCCCGTTGAAATGATGGCAAACCGCCGAAACGATTTCTCGGACGTTCATTTCAGGCCCTCCGGCATTTCCGTGTCGGATACAAGGCATGCGACGTACTTCCAGTGATTGATTAAATCGTTTGTATTGGGCAGCTCGTCCACTATTTCGTAGAGCGCGCCGGCCTTGCGTACATAGCCACGGGAGTCGCCGTCCCTGTTCCGGAAAGCAAGCCTTTCGGTGCTGTAAATTTTTACAGTCCCCGTGTTCCGCGAAGCGGCCTTGGCAGGTATCGTCTCGTTGCCCGTGATGGGCTGGATTGTCCCCCGGACGGTTCTGACCGAAAGTTCGCCAGGAACGTAGGAACCGTCCAGGGCGTAGCCGGGGGATTCCTCCGTGATGGCCTCGAATTTTCTGTCAAAAAGTGTCGCCATCAGATAACCTTCATTGCACCGCAGCAAAACTTCCCGAAGCCCACGCCGCCGGTGATGCCCGGCCTTCTCGAATACTGTTCCAGCAGCGACAAAAATTCCTGCCCGTAGGACGTGGCTGCCAAATCCCCGCCGCCGTTCCCGGCATTCCCGTAGGAAACGGAAAGGTCGCCCTCCCGCTTGGACGTGACCTGCCCAGCCTGGCCGTCGCTTCCGCGTGCTTCCATTGCGGCCTTGTGGGAGACGACCAGCGAAAGGGCGTAAACGTACGCATTGCCGAAATAGCATCGACCGACACGGAACATGGCAGCCTTCACCCATGCGCCAAGGCGCGGGCTTGCGGCAAATTCATCAGGAAGGTAGCCCTTCAGCTCTTCCATTTCCGTTTCGGTCAGTCCCATGGCTATTCCTTCGCCTTGCCGGCCTTTGCCAATTCGGCGTCAAAATCGTCAAGCATCTTCTTCCTGGCGTCCGCCGCGGCCTTCACGCTGCCGGACTTCGCCTTGTCGGCAAGTTTGTCCACGACCTTCTGCGTGTTTGCGCTGTTGATGGCCGCAACGATGTCCTTTTCGGTAGCCTTTTCCACGACTTCCAATGTGCCCGCTTCCTTCATGTCGGCAAGCAGCGGGTATTTCGAAGCGTCGAAATAGTCCACGACGTTGGAACCGGGAAGAAGCACCGTCTTACCGTAAACAACCGCGTGTCTTGTTTTGTTTGTAACAATCATTTTCGTTCTCCGGTTTTTAATTTATGTCAAAAATTTTCAGTCAAAAATCCGGAACCCATGGGGGTTCCCCCCC
>NZ_FUWU01000066.1 GCF_900167415.1 Fibrobacter intestinalis
AAAAAAGACCCCGGCGTTGACGTTTCCGCCTTGAGGAACAGGGAAAAAACGGAAATCGTCAACGCCTTGAAAGACCGCTTCGGACTTGGCCAACTTCTTGCCCGGCTTGACCTGCCCCGCAGCGTATTCTATTACAACCTGAAGCACGCAAACGACAGGGCGATTAAGGACAGGGATTCCCTTGAATTTGTACAGATAGCCTTCCAGGCATCCAAGAAGAGGTACGGTTACAGAAGGATCCGAAAGGTATTGAAAGACGAGGGAAGGACCTTGTCTGAAAAAGTCATCCGGAGGGTGATGCGCGAGAACGGACTTGCGGCCTACCGTCCCAGAAAACGGAAGTACAGCTCGTACAGGGGCGAAATTTCGCCCGCGGTGCCCAATCTGATAAACCGCGATTTCCATGCCGACAGGCCCAATGAGAAATGGCTTACGGACATCACGGAGTTCCCCCTTTCCGACGGCAAGTTGTACCTGTCTCCGATGATAGACTGCTTCGACGGAAAACCCGTATGCTGGACTATAGGCGAAAGCCCCGATTCGAGGCTAGTGAACCGAATGCTGGACAAGGCCTTAGGGCAGCTCCACGACGGAGAAAAGCCGATCGTGCATACGGACCGGGGATGCCATTACAGATGGCCGGGATGGATAAAGCGGATGAACGATGCGGAGCTGAAACGGTCAATGTCGAAGAAAGGCTGCTCTCCCGACAACTCCGCCTGCGAGGGCTTCTTCGGCATCGTAAAGAACGAATTGTTCTACAATCGTGACCTGGCTGGCGTCACCAAAAACGAATTCAAAAAGGAACTGAATGAATATTTGGAGTGGTTCTGCAAGGATAGAATAAAGATGAGTCTTGGCGGAATGAGCCCCGATGATTACAGAAAAAGTCTAAATTTAATCTAACTAATCTGTCCAAGAAAAAGTCCGCAGCCCCTCGTTCAAAGAAAAAGGATTAAACATGGCAAAAGAAATTGAACCGAAACTAAAATTAATCAGTGATTATCTCACCTTTGGCAAAGATGATAAATTTGTAATACCAGAATACCAACGCGGGTATTCTTGGACAAAAACACAATGTGATAAGTTATGGCAGGATATTGAATCGTTTACCAATTCTGGTGCGACAGATCCCTATTTCTTTGGAACGGTTATCGTTGATTGTTCAAAAGAAAATCAGTTTAGCTTGATTGACGGTCAACAAAGAACGACTACATTTCTACTTCTATTGAAGGCTCTTCTTGTTCGTTTGCAAGAGGTGTTGAACGTTTTTAAACGTGATGAAACTTCGGAGGATTTGGAAGATAGCCTTAAGGAATATCGTAATAAAATCATTTCTATTCTTTATAAAGCAGAAGAATCTGATGACAGAAATAAAATTTTAAAAAATTGGGAATTGGCAAAAGGGATTATCTTTCTTGAAAACAACTCAATAAATGAACCCTATAAAAATGATTTGCATGCGATTCTCGGTGCAAAGGATTTTGATGAAGCTGCTGCTTCTGTAACAACTTTGTACAAAAAGAAAAAAGACAACAAATACACAAGTTTTTTTAAAAATTTTAAGTTTTTCTACGAGACACTTAGCGATTATTCAGAATCAAGATTAAATACCTTTGCAAAGGTGTTTCTAAAGAAATGCCAGGTTATTGAAATTCGAAGTTGGCAAATAGAGCAAGCCATTACCATGTTTAATTCGTTAAACTCTACAGGTTTGCCTCTTTCTGATGCGGATATTATCTCGGCAAAATTGTATTCAAATGCTGGCGATAAAAAAGAAAAATTCAATAAACTTTGGGAAAAAATCAACGACCTTGCAACAGAATTAAATTCTCGCAATGTTATTGATATGGACTCTATTCTACAGCAGAATATGTATATGCAACGAGCTGCAGATAAAGAATATATGACTTCAGGTAAACCGGATGTAACAACACCGGGTTTAAGAAATTACTACACGGATTTAAAAAAGGAATTATTAGATAATCCCATAGAGTTGTGCGAGAGATTTATAAAAATCGCAAAGATTTGGGATGCTGTTAAAGATTACCCCATTGTCAAACTTCTTCTTAAGTTTAACGAAAATGTTAAGCTCTATTTGATTTCGTACTTGTACAGAATTCCAATGCAGAAAAGTGTTGATGAAAAAACTAAAGAGACGCTTTATTCCATCAATATTTCTGAGGACTATTTGACCAGTGTTTGTGAAGTCCTGCTAAGACTATTTTCCTTATTGGAACTTGTTGATGCCGGATATTCTAGTTCTAAATTTAAAACATTCCTGTTTGGCGAAAATGTAAAACTAGTTGACGCAAATATTCCTGCTGATGAAATTATCAATGATTTTAATAAGCATATCGAAGAATCTTGGAAGTTTGGCGGAGAAAAAAGGGACGGAATTTTGCAGCTCATTATGGAGTATGACAAAAATATTCTTGTTTTCCTGAATGAATATCTTTACGCAAAAGAAAAAAACATTTCTTTCGATTTCTCTGATAGCGTGAATGTAGAACATATTATGCCTGCTAGCGGCCATAATCTTGATGCGATTAGGAAAGATGCAGGAATTGATACCAAGGAAGAATTTGATGAAGTTGTAAATTCTCTTGGCAATAAAATTCTTCTGGAAGAAAATATTAACAAGTCTATTGGCAAGGAATGGTTTGAAACAAAGAAGCAGACATCTGTAAAACAAAAATCAGGTTATAAGGATAGCAAATTTGGTATAGCGAAGTCATTAATTGAATATCCAAGTAAGAAATGGGAAAAGAAGGATATTGAAATGGCTACCTCTAGAGCTGCTAAACGAATTTTGAAATTCCTTTTTAATGAAGGCGATTGATTGCGGAAATAAAAAAAATGTGCGACATGTCGCACCTATTGCCCCCGACCGCACAATAACTTATTTTAAAGACAAGAGAAAACTATATGATTGAATACAATTTCTACTGTGACGAAAGCTGCCATTTGGAACACGACAATAGCAATGTCATGGTTTTGGGGGGCGTGTGGTGCCCAAAGGAAAAAAGGCGTGAAATTAACGAACGAATAAAGAACATAAAGATTCGCAACAATGTTCCCGTGCAGGCCGAACTGAAGTGGACAAAAGTTTCTCCTTCTAAAATTCAGGTTTATATAGACTTGATTCAGTATTTTTTTGACGAAAAAGATTTACATTTTAGAGGACTCTTGATTCCAGACAAAAAGAAATTGAATCACCAAATGTTCAACCAGACCCACGACGAATGGTATTACAAGATGTATTTTAGCATGTTGAAAGCCATGCTTGTTCCGACAGATACGTACAACATTTTTATCGATATAAAGGATACGCATTCAGCAGAAAAGGCTAAAAACCTTCGTGATGTAATTTCCAATTCAATGTATGACTTTTCGAAGAAAATCATTAAACAGGTGAAACCAATAAGATCTGATGAAGTGCAGATTATGCAGATTACCGATGTTTTGACGGGGGCTTTTGGGTATAATAATAGAACTTTTAATGTGACTGAAAAAAGGAGTGCCGCCAAAAGGCAGATTATAGAGCTTGTTCAAAAAAGGTCTGGATACACACTGCAAAAATCCACCCTCCTTCGTGAAGATAAGTTGAATTTGTTTGTGTGGAAATATCGCGATGACAAGGAATAATTGTTGGCTTCCTGAATTGAACGAGTTTACAAAAACCTCGTTTACGATTGAATCGTATAAAGAATACGAATCATCACTGTATTGTACCTACAAAAAAGATTTTTGGTCGAATGATTTGTATTTCCAAGGACTAAAAGTTCAAGTTCGGAAATCTCCCATAATTGATGGCTACGAAGAATCTTTCGTTCATTTTACGTGCAAAAATTACGAGAATGTTCAAAACCGTGAACCCGATTTCAGACGCTGCGAACGTTTACATTGGATTCGAAAATTTATAGAGAATTATCAATGCAAGATTCGTTGTGTCGAAGACTGCGGTGGCATCAAATATTGGGAGGAGCCATACAAGTCAACAAGGCGTTTTCATTTCCTGTTTGAAGAAGAACGATTCCTAGTCGTTCTTGAAAAGCGAGAACGCTATTGCCTATTGATTACAGCATTTTATCTGGAATATGACCATTCTCTTCAAAAACAGCTGAAGCATTACCACATGTACAAAAAAGCAGAAGACGCTCCGTTTGGCGGAACGTCTCCAGAAACTCCTTCTACAACTGGTAGATGAGATGTTGTAAATATAGGTTTATAATGATTGTTTGTCAATAGGAATTTTAAATAGAAGCACGATGCAAATAGACTAGGTTTAAACGTGATTTAAACGAAAAATGGCAAAAATAATTGAAAAACGGTAATTATGCCCTACCCATTCCTTACAGTCCCTCGCGCTCGTAGCATAATATGGCCCGGATCCCAGCAGACTATGGGCGAACTTTTGGACCAGAACAAGTTGACTAGCAAAATGCTTCGTCAGGCTTGTGCTTCTGAAAACGAGAAAATCCGAGCCGCTGCCGAGGTGCTTCTAAATGATAGAGAAAGTAAAATCCGTGAATACATCGACAGTGGCAAAATTCCTAGAAATATAGATGAAGCTGTCGCCGTCAAAATCGAGGATAAAGGTCAAAAGGCTGCCATCAAGGAACTTTGGTACAAACGCAATGGCCGCATGGGCTGGGAACGTCTGCATTCCCTTATGGGCGAAACTAGGGATACCCAAGTTCGTGCGGCGTGCGTCATTTTGCTGGATTACCATTACCATGTGGAACATCAGAAAATTTTGGATGGCAAAGGTCCTTTGATGGTAACTTCTTCCAAAAATTCGTATCTGTTGAACAAGACGGAACATTATCTTATAAGGAAAGGTCTTGTTGTCGGTTTTGTCTTGGGACTTTGTTTTATGTATCTGTTGTGGTTTGCGAACAAGGTTCTCTTTGAGTACGATTTTATTCCGCTTGCAAATTGGAATTGGTTTGCTTGGTTGATTGCTGCCGTGATTGTGGTGCTGTTGCTTGCTGTGGGATATTTTGTCATTATCAGGCCGCTTGAAAAATTGATAGACTATCTCGATAATAAAGTAGCATCATATAAGAAGGGTTTCGAGGGCGAAGACCATGTCGTTGATGCTCTTAGGGAATCACTTGATGGCCGTTGCCACGTTTTCAGGAATCTTCATTTTAACGGTCGTAAAGAAGATGTGGATGTCGTTCTGGTTTCTCCGTGGGGTGTATTTGCTATTGAGGTGAAAAATTATTCGGGGCATTTTGAATATTCTGGCACTGAATTTTTTGAAAAGCGAAAATCAGGCCTTGTCAAGGTCTGCGAAGATTCCAACCCAATTCTCCAGGCGAAGCGCAATGCGGTTGCCCTCAAAGGATTTCTTGATCCGGAGTTCAACCGAAATAAGGACAATGCATTTGTAGAGCCGATTCTTGTGTGGGCAAATCCCGAAATCAAAGTATATCGTCAAAAGCGGAATGATTCGCAGGCCCTGTGCGACAAGGAAATCAAGAATTGGCGAATAGAAGATCTGTCCTTTGAACTGGATTCCATCCGCTGCAAAAAGCAACTCTCTGAAAAAGCCCAACGCGAGATAATCAAAAAACTGGAGAAGTGCTATCGATGAAACGGTCTGGCTTACGCAAGCGCAGCTTGTGGATTTGTGCCAGTCAAGCGAGGCAAATATCAGCGAGCATATTAAGCATATTTTTGAAGAAGAGGAACTTGATGAGACCGCAACTGTTCGAAATTTCCGAACAACTGCCGCAGATGGGAAATGTTATAATACTAAATATTACAATCTCAACAGGATTATTTCCCGTGGTTATCGATTAAAATCCTATATTTCCCTGTATGAACAATTTCCGTTCCATCGACGAACTGATTCAGGCACTTTCTCGCGAGAAGGTGCTGTTGAAGGAAATGTTCGCAAAGCGCAAAAACCTTTCATTTCGCATGGATTTGGCGGAATCGTTGGTTGACTATAAAATATCCCGCATTCTGTATTTGGTGGAATATGGTGTTATTCGCGACAACGGGAATTTTTTGGAACTGGAAGATGTTTACCTTAAGTTTTTTGAAGAAGTTCTTGAAGTCAATGAAGAAATCAATGTGGAAAGTGTCAAGGCAAACATTGACCATCTGAATGAAACAATTGAATATTTCTTGCAAGAAACCAACGAATCGCAAAAGTACAATTACTTGCGCGAGGTGCGCCGGAGTCTTAAGAATATCGCTCTCAATACTAAACGAAACGTTATTGATTTGAAGCGTAATGTGGACAATACCTATAAAAACGAGCCGAATTACAAAATCAAAAAAGCGAAGCTCAAACATCTCGATGAAAAGCGTGACGGGATTAAATTACAGATAAACGAAGCGGAGAAGGTCGTTGAAAATCAGACGGCATTTTTCAAGGTTGCCATGGATGCGGATTTGCGGCTTGTGGTTGATGACTTGCGTTACGATTTGAACGAGTCCTCTCACAATCTGATTGAAATCGAAAAGCAGATTATTGAATACATCAACTTGATTGATTATCAAAGTGAATTGTTGAAAAAGATTCGATTAGTAAAATATTTTCGCGATCAGCAGGTGCTTGAAACAAATACGGATGTGGAAAATGTTCTCGCAGACCGAAACCCGGTATGGATGGAACCGAGTGTTGGCTACAGAATCAAAGTCTCGCTGGATTGGCTGCGAGGAAGTGATGAAGGACTTTCTGTTTTGCGAGAAGTTCGCGGGCGAAAGCAGAAAGGCAGAAACCTTCGCAAAAAATTGGCGGATCCCCTTGATGAAAAGGAACTGGAAACGCAGAATGTCGTGATTCCCATGGTGGATCAGACCGAAATGAAGAACGGATTCTTGGCGACAAGTACGGATTTGTTTTATTACGTTATGAATTACAGTTATCCCTATGATATTGACTTGGAAGGAAAGCTGGTGCTTTTTTGCCAACTGGCTTCCCATTTTTCAGATGAATTTGAAATGACAGATGAATACAAAGAAGCCTATGGATACAGGTATCCGTTGATTTTTCCGAGATGATTTTTTAAGGATGGTTATGCTGAAATACTCCAAGGAAATTTTCGACATTTTAAGCAAGGGCTCTTTTATTTCGGTGAACAGCGTTTCGCAGGCAAATCGCGCTTATTTTGATCAGATTGAAGATGATTTTGAAAGCTATCGCGAATATTACGAGGGCGTCGGTTTTGTGCTGGAAAGTGGAGACGGGTATTTTTACTTTTCGCGGCAAGAGCAGAAGGTGAGTGCGGTGGATAAACTGGCCCGTTTTTGCGACTGGATTGACCGTTTGGATTTCTTGAAAACTTTTAATTCGGCGTTCAGTTCTGGATTTGTTTTTACCAAGGCGAAAATTCTGGAGCAGATTTCCTGCGATATGGAGTTGAAAGATAAGGCTTCCAAGCTTTATGCCGATAAGAAAGCTTTTGCGGATGTTGTGGACAAACTAACAGACGATTTGATGAAAGCAGGGTTTGTTGAACTGGAAAACGATTTGGAAGGCTTGTATAAAGTCACTGCGGCATTCCGTTATCTTGAAGAATTGGTGAATTGCCTGAATGTGGTGGAGGGCGCAGAAAATGAGGTCCCTTAATAAAATTGTCTTCATCAATAGCGCTCATGTGCGCTATGCGGAAATCGGTCTGAACGGCAATGTGCACTTGATTGGTACGCAGGGGGTTGGAAAAAGTACCTTGCTGCGGGCGATTCTTTTCTTCTATAATGGAGATAAGCAAAAATTGGGGATTCCCAAAGAAAAGAAATCTTTTGATGATTTTTACTTTGAACAATCCAATTCTTATATCGTATATGAGGTGGAACGTGATGAGTCGGCGTTCTGCGTGTTGGTGAGCAAGTCGAATGGCCGTGCGGTTTTCCACTTTATTGATTCCCCGTATAAAAAAGAATGGCTGATCGGCGAGAATGGTGAAGTGACTGCTGAGATGGGGACAATCCGTATGCGGCTTCATGATTGTTATATGAGTCCGGTTGTCGAACGGTACGAAATGTTCCGTGATATTATTTATGGAAATCATCTGGCTGTGACGCGGAAGGAGTTTTTTAAGTTTTCCATTGCGGAAAGCAGTCGCTACCAGAACATTCCGCGAAGCCTCCAGAACGTCTTTTTGAACTCAAAACTGGATGCGGATTTCATCAAAGAAACAATCATACAGTCCATGGAAAGCGAAAGTTCTTTTATTGACTTGGGCTATTTTAGGCATCAAGTATCGGAGTTTGAGCAAGAATACAGTGATATCGGCCTTTGGTTCAGAACGAATAAACGTGGCGAATGTGAGACGCGTTTTGATGCTGACCGTGTCGTGAAATTTTATCACTCGCTTTTAGGGATCCAGAAAAATATCGAGGAATGTGGCAAGCAACTGAATTATTCTTATCGTGTAGCAAAAGAACAGCTCCCTTCCATTGCCGTTGAAATTGAAAAATCCAGTGCGGCTTTAAACGATACGATTCGCCTTATCGGAGAAGAATCCGGAAAGTTCAATAAGGAACGGGATGGGTTAAATGCGGACTTGGCGATTGTCAAGGAAAACTTGAACAAGTGCCGTGAAAAGTATCAAGATTATCAGGCAAAGGGCATTGACGAGGTCTTGAAAAAACAGGAACGGGAAGGGACGCTGAAAACCGAGAAAGAACGGCTTGAAGAACGTCGCCGACTCTTGACTCGGGAATATGAAGATGTTGCTGAAAAGTTTGAAAATCTGCTGAAGCAAATTTCAAGGACTTTAGAGGAATTTAAGCAAAACCAGAACGCTCGTTTGAATGATAAAAATACGGAACTGCTGGAGCAAAAACAACGAGTGCTTGAAAAATTTGAACAGTCTCGTGATTCTATTGTTTTACGGTATGATGAAAAACTGGAAAATGCGAAAAATACACTGGACGCATTGAAAGCGGATCAAGTTGCTTGTGAAAAACAATTACTGGAACTTAAATATATTCATCCCTTTTCAGATAAAATTCAGGAATGTGATGAACAAATTAAATCTTTGAATGCTCTTGAAAACGAAACAAGGGTGCAAAAGTCTGCAAGTCAAGCAGAACAGAATAAGTTGGTGGCACAGCGGGATGCTGAATTGGAACGCAATCAAGTGGAGTATGAAAAAGAAAACGAAAGCTTGCTTGCAGAAAATCGGAACTTACTGGCGCAATTGAAAAATCTGGATGAATTGCTGGAACGCCAAAAGGGTTCCCTCTATGAATGGCTTAGTCAGAATAAGCCTGGCTGGGAGAATTCGATTGGCAAAATTGCTGACGAAGAAACCGTTCTGTACAATACGGGACTATCGCCGGAGTTGGTTGAGGGCGACTCGCTTTTTGGAGTAAAAATCAATTTGGAAGATTTGCCTATTCGGGTACGCACGCCCGAAGAAATCGCTGCCGAGAAGAAGTCCGTTTTGAAGTCTATCGAAGCAAACAAGGAAAAACAAACAGAATTGGCGGATGCGCTTGAAAAGAAAAATACGGCGGTAGAACGCGCTTATGCACCGAAAATCAAGTCCCTTTTGGAAAACATCAGAAATGCCGATAATGAACTTGTACAGATTCCCATCAAGCGGAAACGTTTAGAAAATGAACGAGAAAAATGGATTCGCGACGACGGAGTGGAAATCGAAAAACGCAAAAATGAAATTCAAACGCGACAATGCTCATTATCTGAAAAATTGCTGAAAACCGAAGAACTGCAAAATAAAATAGTTGCCGATAAAAATCGAGATTTGAAAGCGAATGAAAAAGCGAAACAGCAAGAAAATGAATCGCTTCAAAACGACTTTGACAACTTCCGTGTGCAAATTTTTGCAGAGATTGAGATTCGCAAAAACAAAGCGGAAAATGAACGCAAGGATTTGCAGAAACAGCGCGACGAAGAACTTAAAAACAAGAATGTGGATGTGGGCGTTTTAAAGGAATGCGAATCGGAAATTGAAGGCGTACTACAACAACTGAACGAAATCGAAAACAATCGTGATTTAGTTGCTCGATTCCGTTACGACAAGCAGGAACTTTTTGATCACGAAGATGAATTCAAAAATGAAAAACGGAATTTAGAAAGTCGTCTAAAAGATTTGCAACAGAAGTTTAACGCTCGTAAAGAACGGCTTGAAACAAAACGACTTGAACAAGATAAAGCCTTGCAAAAGACGCGCGACACAGAGCGCAAATTAAAGGAATCTGTAGAAGAAACGGACAAGTTTTCCATTTCTAGTTTCTGCCCCGAAAATATAAAGAGTGTTGGAGAATCGCCAAATGCCCGGCTCTGTACTGAAATTTTGACGGAACTTAAAGAGTCCCTGATGAACGCTCAAACGCGGAGCAAGGAACTTGAAATATCCATTAACAAATTCAAGGGGCGTTTTTCCAGACGAAACACATTCAAGTTCAAGATGGAGTTGAACGGCGAAAGCGACTTTATGGATTTTGCAGACAACTTAAGCGATTTTCTGTTGAATGAAAAGATTGAAGAATACCGCAAGCGCACAAGCGGTCGCTATTCCGATATTCTTGCACGAGTTGCCAAGGAAGTTGGCGATGTAACCCAGCAAAAATCTGAAATCGAGAAAATTGTCGCAAGTATCAATCGGGACTTTGTAGAAAAAAACTTTGCAGGAGTCATCAAGAGTATCGCTTTACGAACCGAAGAATCCAATGACAAACTGATGCGGCTTATGCTTGCGATGCAAAAATTTTACGCCGAAAATCAATATGCTTTGGGCGAGTTGAACTTGTTCTCGACAGGTGATACAGAAAGTGCAAATTGCGGAGCGGTCGATTTGTTGTTGCAATTTGTAAAATCGTTGAACGACGAACCCACTCGCCATACGTTAAAGCTTTCGGACGCATTCCGCTTGCAATTCCGCGTGCAAGAAAACGACAACGATACAGGATGGATTGATAAAATTTCCAATGTGGGTTCCGAAGGAACGGATGTGCTTGTAAAAGCGATGGTGAACATTATGCTCATCAACGTTTTCAAAACCCAGGCTTCACGCAAGTTTGGCGAATTTAAACTCCACTGCATGATGGATGAAATTGGAAAGCTCCATCCCAAAAATGCAAACGGCATATTGAAATTTGCAAACAGCCGAAACATCTATTTGGTAAACGGTTCGCCTACAACGCAAAGCGTATCGGAATATCGCTACACCTACTTGCTGGAAAAAAATGCAAAGTCGCAAACCGTCGTTCGCCCGCTGATGACAAGGACTCAAGGAGTGTAATATGGCGTACACGATTACGGGGCCTTTGTTAAAAAAGTTCATTGCTCTTGCCAATGGAGCCGAGCTTGCGGCAAGCGACTGCAAAGGCTCTATTTTCAAGGAGTTACTAAAAGAAGGATTGATTATTGCAATTTCCCAAGGTCGCGGATTTTATTACAAGATGCCAAACGAAACAGCTTTTCGATCTTATCTTGCTGCGCGTAATGATGCTTTCAAGAATTTAGAAAAAAGTGAAGAGATTTTTCGGAATCTCGCGAACACTGAGCAAGAAGTCGAAATGAATATGCCGCGACAGGCTCAGGCGATGGAAACGGGAAATTCTAAAATGCGTACGGCTCGTAGTTGCAAAGGATTTTTGGTAAACAGTTACGAACCGATTCCCGTGATTTTGAATGGAAAGCATTTCGACTTGAATCCGCCTGATGGCTCATTCATTTTTATTGCGGATTACGAAAATTTCTTTGTCCCAGAAAACGTGATTGTTGTGGGCATCGAAAATATGGAAAACTTCCGATACATCCAGCGCCAAAGAAATCTTTTCAAACAATTTATTACATCTAGACAGGAATCCTTGCTTTTTGTGGCTCGGTATCCGCAATCAAAAGATTTAATTCGCTGGCTTTGTCACAACAACAATCACTATGTGCATTTCGGCGACCTTGACTTGGCGGGAATCCATATTTATCTAACCGAATTTTATGCCAAATTGGAAGAGCGTTCGACTTTCTTCATTCCCCAAAATGCGGAAGCTTGCATCGAAAAGGGCAGCCGCGAACGTTATGACAACCAGATTCTGAAATTTGAAAACATGAAGGTCACCGACCCCAGAGTCCTTCCCCTCGTAAACTGGATAAGGAAGTATCACAAGTGCTACGATCAAGAGGGTTTTATTGACTAAGACCTTCAAGTTTTTTCGTCAAATCGCCATATTGGAAAAAAGAAAATCTTCAACGATGCAATGTGCCGCGCAAAAGTTGGATTCTTTAAAATTAGAATAAAGCGGTGAGTTCCTGCTTGTATGTTTATAGTTCGAAGGTTATTCGGATAGAGCTGTTCTGCGTCCATAAGGCTTAAAGTATAAATACAATTGATACGGCTTTAATTTTTTGAGCGATATAAACTAATGCGTTTCCCGAATTAAATTTTATTTTAAAATGGACACGGTTGCTCAATTTTTTTAAGGAAATTCTGCAACAAAAAAAACGACGAGGTCAATATGAAATGGAAACATCTTTTTTGGGTTGCAACAATGGCAATGACATCTGTTTGGGCGAAAGATTATTCCGGTGCTGAACTTTTCAGCAGCGAAACGTTTATGTACGGCAAATTTGAGGCCAGAATGCGCATGGCTGCCGCATCGGGACTGGTCAGTTCCATGTTTCTTTACTACAACGATTCCTACAAGGGCGACCCGGAACCTTGGGTGGAAATCGACATCGAAGTGCTGGGAAAATCCCCGGCGAGTTTCCAGTCCAATATCATCAGCGGCTCGGCGAACGCCAAAAAGACGAGTGAAAAGCATCATGCGCTTTCTCCGGCGGCAAACGAAAGTTATCACACCTACGCGATGGAATGGACTCCCGATTATATTTCTTGGAGTATTGACGGCAATGAAGTCCGGCGGACGGTTCGCGATTCCAACGATACGAAAAAACAGGTCGAAGCCATGGTTAAACCGCAGGACCTGCGTTTCAATCTCTGGTCGTCGGAGGTGACTTCTTGGGTGGGAGCATTTGACGACGCCGTGCTTCCGATGTATCAGTACATCAACTGGGTGAAGGTTTATGAATACACGCCGGGCGCTGGGGAAAACGGTTCGGATTTTACGCTGAAATGGACGGACGATTTCGATACTTTTGATACGGATCGCTGGAATACGGGCAACTGGACCTTTGACGAGAACCGAGTGGATATGCACCCGGACAATGTGATTGTCAAAGACGGCACTCTGATTTTGGCGATTACCCGAGCCGGCGAAGAAGGCTTTGACAATTCTCCCATTCCGCAGGACGACGCCTATTCTGCGATTTCGTCGGGTGTCTCTAAAACTCCATGGCGTCCGCAGCTTTTTCAAGAAACCCTCTTTTTGCCGAAAGCCTTGTCGGGAAGCTTTTCCTGGAAAATCTATTCTTCGGCGGGAGAAGTGCTGATGCAGGGAGTTCATGAAAAGTCGGGAGAAATTTCTATCCGAAATCTTCCTGCGGGGCATTACATTTTGAAAGTTCAGGGGAATTCCCAAAGTCATTCCTATCCTTTTCGGAAACTTTAAGCGATTTTCGCCCGCTTTTGCTCCAGAAAACATATAAAAGTCTATATTCCCCCAGGCTTATCCGTAAACGTCAAGATTATTTGTTTCGCCAAGTCTCCTGAATCCTGACGACAGGCGCTAAGCGGCAAAATAATCTTTGCTATGAGAATTGCTTCGGCAGGTTCAGCGACCGATTCCAGCCAGCAAAGCTTCCTTGGAATGGAATCTTTGATTCCGTAGTTGAAGTATCCCTGGAAGGGGCAATTCGCTTAAAGGAAGCGTTGCTTATAAAGTGTGGCGGGGGATAGGGGGCTGGTCTTGGGTTCGGAACAAGCGCTCCCTGATGAAAAATCACCCGCCATCCAAACGCGCATTTTTGCCTGAAGTCCGTCGCCCATAAAATTTTCCACAGAATTCTCGTGTTCAAAAAAAATTCCTTTTCAAGCGGGTTCAGGCGTGTTTAAAAAGAAACCGTCCACCTGTGAACTGGTCGGTTTTTTTTCGACAGGAAAAACCGATTTCTTAGTTGAACTGTTTTCGTCATGCAGCCACCTTCAGGACCACATGGTTAAAATATACCTCCGAAGGGGTGTGATTTTCAAGGGATGAGTGTCTGCGACGGTCATTATACCGGTCAATGAACGACTTGATTCCCTTGAAGCACTCCTTCATGTCCATATAGCCTTTCAGATAAATGTCCTCGTACTTGAGCGTTCGCCAGAACCTCTCGATATACACGTTATCCAGTGAACGGCCCTTGCCGTCCATAGACAGCTTCGCCGTGCAGCCCTCGTCCTCGAAGCACTTCGTAAACTTCTCGGAAGTGTATTGCGAACCCTGATCGGTATTGAACACCTCCGGCCAACCGTACTTGCCTACGGCCTCCAGAAGCACATCCACGCAAAAG
>NZ_FUWU01000068.1 GCF_900167415.1 Fibrobacter intestinalis
TACTGTTTTTGCCTTCTGTGGAACGGAATGAACAAAAAATGCGAACGTCCTTATCTTGCGTTCGCAAAGTGACTTTTTAAGGGCTGACTATATAGTATCAGACGGAAATGAATTTATATGGATTAATCCAAAAACCGGAAATTTTATTCTTGATGAGAATGGAAAACCCGTTTGCAAGCACGTAAATCCGAAATCATTAAGCGTTTCAAAACAAACGGATCTTTCCGATTTTATTGATGAAATCAGCAATTGTCTCAGCGAAGAAAATGATCAAATTATTCCGAGACAGTATCTTGATCCTACAAATTTAGCAAAGAAAACAGCAAGAATTCTGCAGAACATGGCATTATCCTCATCAAAAAACTCTCTCTATACGTTTGTTGAGGTTTTTAACTTTAAATTCTTGTCCGACATTGGAATACTGAAAGGCTCTTATAGTTTTGAATCTATTTACCAAATTTTCAAAAATGAAAGTGCAGAAGACGCCTTCAAACAATACTTGACTACAATCCGTGATCGATTACTTGAATTATTTCCCACAAATCCAATTGACAATACATCTATTATCAACGGAAGAATTTTTCACACTCATTTGGACGAAATGGGGAATCCTATAATTACAGGTACTGCTGCCGACTGTTTTGGAAGACTTTTGGATTGTTTCAAGGAATACGAGAAAGATAACGGAAAATTCATCTATATACACAAAGATTTTAAGTCAAAACTGTTCGAAACATTCATGAAGAACAGTTCTGAAAAACAAGGAATGGGACAATTCTTTACTCCACTAAAAATCGTAAAAGAAATGATTCGCATGGTGGATATCAATGAAGGTATGAAAATCTGTGATCCTGCTTGCGGAGTTGGAAAGTTTTTATGGGAAGCCACATCAAAAATTTCTGAGCCTTTTTATTTTGAGGGAAATGAGCTAAAATCAAAAATAACACTTGTTGGTTTTGAAAAACGAATGGAAGATACCAACGACGATTTGACCACCATTCTTGCCAAGTCGAATATGGTCATCTATTATTCAGATTTACTAAAAAAATATTGTGATGATAATAAAAAAATCAAAATCATTTCCAAAGAAATGCTAAATAAAGTTATTACTTCTTCACACAAGACTCTTGGAACATTGGAACATTTAGATTTTGAAGATTACGATTTGATTCTTGCAAATCCGCCTTACTTCCAAAATGCTGATATAAGCAAAGCTAGTAAATATATCACCTATAAGGATCATGATCAAGATGTGAACGCATATACAGCAAATGGCGGAGGCATTGAAGGACTATTTACGGAGTGGATTGTGAAGTCTCTGAAAAAAGGGGGAGTTGCGAATGTTATTCTTCCTGACGGAATATTTACGAATATTGGAAACAATAAACTAAAAAAACTCATTAAGGATTCGTGTTTTATTGAAAGTATTATTTCTTTGCCTATAAATGCTTTCTTTACTACAAATAAAAAGACTTACATTCTTACATTAAGAAAACGAAAGCAAAATGAAACAGGGATTCAAGATTTTCCAGTTTATTGTTATTTATGTTCTTCAATTGGAGAAACGCTAGACTCATACCGCTTTGATATTCCAGACAATGACTTGCATAATGCCGTAGAAAACTATAATGTTTACAGGCTCTCGAAAAAGAATGAAAAAGTTCTTGAAATTGTAAAATCGGATAAGCGATGCAAATTATTGGATATATCTCTATTCAAAGATGAAGAACAATGGAATGTAGAACGTTTTTGGACTGAAAACGAAAAGATTGATTTGGGCATTGCTCAAACAAATGATAATTTAACATTGGAAGAATTCAATACTTTTTCCAGTTCAATTATTGATGATGTAAATGATAGCAAACAAGCTGTGCTTGCTCTAAAAAATGAACTGTCTTCAGAAAGACAATCTGTCCAACTTCGAATTACAGATTTGTTCACTCCAAAAAATGGTAATAGCGATCTTACAACAGCATATTGCGCCAAACATAAAGGGATATATCCGGTATATTCAGGAAATACACAGGGAGAATTTGCCAAAATTGATTCATATGATTATGAAGGGGAATATCTTACATGGGCAAAGGATGGTCTTGCAGGATTGATGATGTATCATAATGAAAAATTTTCATTGACTGGTCATCGTGGAATTTTGAAACCAACAGAAGCATGCAAGAATATAGACTTAAAGTATATAAAGTACATCATTGAACCGATTTTCAGAAAAAATATAAAAGGACGTCAGGGAGATTTGGGAAAAAATGAGTACACAACACTCAATTCAGATATGATAAAAAAGATGAAAGATAAGATTAACATTCCCATAAAAGAGGATGGATCATTTGACCTGGAAATGCAAAAAGAGATTGCTTCTAAATACGAGCAAATTGAAATGATAAAAAAGAATCTTTCTGAAAAAATTACAAAATTAATGAATGTTAACATAGTATAATTTTTTCTAGAAATTTATCACTGCATTTTTAGGGTAGAAGTAGTAGAATGCATATTCCCTTTAAAATCAAAAAAGCGTCTTCATTTGTCGCATAGATTAAGTATATTAAAAGCAATTTCACCAACAGCCCCAAGGAGGCAATTATGAGCGAGAAAAACGAACTTCTTGAAAAAACTGAACAGCTAATCAAAATGGCTCAAGAGGCTATCGCAAGAGAACAGAAAGAGACCGACAAGCTCATTCTTGATCACGAAAAAGAAGAACAATCACACATCATTTCTTCCAAGCGGTCGCTTTATACGGCATCGGCCTTTTACTGCAAAATCTGCCAAGTAGCCAAACTAAGTGACAATATACCCGACACATCGGCATCGATGATGAACAAGAAACATTTTACCGATGAGATTGATGTCATTACAAATTACTATGACGGGATTAACACGCTAGACCAGGCTTCTGAGCTATTGAAAAAAAGCGAAAACATTGAAGTAGCGAAAGTTTCGGAACTGCAAACGGCTATAGCATATCTTAGAAAGGCCCTCGTTGACGCGTTCAGATCCCATGCGGATGGCATCGCCAAGTCTTTACAGAATATAAAAGACTCTATTGCCAATGGATAATCAGGCTAAGACTCCGGAAATTACTATTTTATCCCAAACGGTTTCATATTCCACAGCAGGTACAGCGGGAGGCTGACCGTTGCGCATCCTTCGCAGTCATTTACAGCAAGGTTCTTGAGCGAAACTTTGTACCCTGTTTGTGGAGAAAACTTCTTGCAGAATTGCTTATAACTTTTGGCTTGCGTGTTGGTGGCTGCTTTGACTTCTACGGGGACAATTTTTCCGTCGGATTCAAACAAGAAATCCAGTTCGGCACTGTTTCCTGAACGCCAAAAATACGGTTTCCTTTGCTGATTGACAAGTTCGTTCAATACATAATTTTCGGTAATCGCGCCTTTGTATGTGGAGAGCGTTCCATCATCTAGCAAAATACTTTTATAACCCAGCGAAAGACGTCGACCAAGCAGCCCAATGTCCGAAAGATAGACCTTGAAATAAGTCGCATCGGCATTTGCCGAAAGAGGAACTTCTGCGTTTTGGACAAGCTCTACCAAGTGAACGAGCCCCGCGTTTTTCAACCATTGAAGAGCGGCTTCCAATTCGTGTGCCCTTTTGCCTTCCTTCACATGCGAAAAAACAAACTTGTTGTTTCCCTTGGCGAGTTGCTTCGGTACAGAATCCCATATCATGCGGATTTTTTCAATTTCTGACACGGGAGCATGCTTTGAAAAGTCGTCAGCATAATCTTCAAGTATTTCGTCCTGGATTTTGCCAATTTCTTCGAAATTTTTTGAATTTGCGTATTCGCTCACGACTTCAGGCATACCGCCAACAACAAAGTATTCTTTCAGCAATCGTTCAAGCGGTTTTGTATAGACATCCGGAATTTCGCGATCAACGGGCCACTCCGAAAAAAGTTGTATATATTTTTCTTCACCACATGCCATCAAAAATTCCACGAAATTCATCGGGAACATTTGCATTCGGTTTACCTTCCCAACGGGGAACGAAATATTTTCTTTTTTCAGGGCAACGCCTAAAAGCGATCCTGCACAAACCACGTGAAGTTCGGGTTTGTTTTCGCAGAAATATTTAAGCGATGTAATGGCACGCGGAGCCTCTTGAATTTCGTCAAAGAACAGGAGCGTTTTCCCTGCCGTAATTTTAGTTTGTTCAAGCAACTCCAGTTCGCCGATGATTCGGTCCACGTCGAAGTCGTAATCGAAAATGGCGGCATACTTGTCGTTTGACTCGAAGTTGATGTAGCAAACGTTTTCAAAGTATTTCGAGCCGAATTCCTTCAGCACATGAGTCTTTCCGCACTGGCGAACACCAGTCAAAAGTAAAGGCTTCCGACGTTTATTGTCCTTCCATGCGACCAAATCCCTTAAAATTTCACGTTCCATAGCCTTAATATACAAAAGTCATACGACTTTTGCAACAGAAATTACATTTTTTATAGGACTTTCGTTGTTTTGGCTCGAAAAAAGCCATGGTTTACGGCTTGAACTAAAAAATCGGCGAATTTAGCCAGTTTTCGCAAGTCTCCCTTTAACTTCTGCAAGCCATCGCTTTAGCAGAAACGCACAAAAATACGGAAACGTGTAAAACACTCCGTAAATTATTTTCGCCCCAAAATCACATTTTCCCTGCAATTTTAGCCATTTTTATCACAAAATCCCATCCGTTTTAAGCAAAAACATCACATTTTTCCAAACCAAGAAAGAAAATTTGCGATTTTAGCGAAATTTAGGCATTTCTCAACAAAATCCACTTACGGAACCATTCGGGCTCGTTTTCGATATTGTCCATAAGAGCCTTGATTTTTCGTTTCCCTAGACGAGCGTCAAGCACCGCAAGCAAACGGATAAAATAGTTGTCGTGCGTTATTGCCTGATCAATAGAAAGTTCGCTTAGGTATTCGTGGATATATTCCATTGCCTTTGCATCCCAAAAGCCACCTGCGACCAATCCTGTTTCGCGGATAATTTCGTTCTCGCTTTTTTCATCAAAACGGTAAAAACCGTCACGATAATATTGATGGTAGAATTGCGGGTTCGTGCAAAACCACGCTTCACCATCTACGATAATGGACAGTACATGCATTTCAGTCCACCAATCGTGTTTTTCCTTACAGCCCTTGGTCCGATAGACGTCGTAGTGGTAACTTACTCGCCCCTTAAGGTTTTCTGCAAGCCTGCTTTCCAAAACCTGTCTTGTTTTACTCCACATAGTTAGTCCCTTTTTGAAAAAGTTTATCTCTTCATAGCTTTCAGCAGGTTCTTGATTTGCTGGGGGTTAAGGGCGTTCTTTTTTGCCGTTTCCGGTTTGGGCTTCGGGCTCGGCTTTGCTAGATTCAAAACGGGGAGTCTGCCTATCGGCAAGTCAAACGGCAAATTCAAAAATTCTTTCAGGCGTGTGAACCAATCGGGATTCTTCATGTTGAATACGGGAGCGCCCTTGCGGTCAGCCATTTCGATGGCTTGCCCCGTTCCGCCGGAATCCCTGGTGCGCGTCGCGGCGGTTTCGCAGCCGTCCTTGGTGTAGCATACCACAAAATCAACGGTAGTATCCAGGTTGCGCCCGAAAATCTGGTTCGTGTTGCGTGCATACAGATCAAGGGCATGGCCCTGCAGCCTTTCGTGGGCGGGATGCAGTTCCTGCGCGATGGCGCGGGTTTCTTCGGTGGCATCTGCCGGAGTAAAGACGTTCTTGTGCGCGGGCGAACGGACTCCAGCCTCGAAGGCGGAATCGGCACCCAATGCGCCGCCGCTGTTCAGCGTGTAGCCCAGTTTCTCTAGCTCTCCGGCCAGCCAGCACATAACACGTTCCACAGGCTCTTTGGTATTCGGCTCGCAAAAGCCGCCCAAATCGCGGTGCCCGATTCCGGCGTACGTTTTACTTTTGCCCGTTGTCATGGGCAGGTCTTTGAATATTCTCATGATGCAATTCCTTTTGATTTTATAGTTTCCTGTAATCCGGCATGGGCAAGTCGTAAGGCAGCATGCGATTGTCATCATCGCCTCGGACTTCGTTGTTGAATGCCCAAATGGCGGTCTGCCATGCATTGTGAACATCCTCAATGTAATGCTCTTCGGGTTCATTCAAGTAATCGTACAGTTCGTTCTTTTCTTGTTCGTTCAAGAACCAGACGGCTTTGTTGTACGATCCTCCAAGTTCATATTTCGGCTCTAAGAAGGATATGCGAGCGCATTTGGTTGCAAGTCCTGGACGCCAATGGTTAAACACGACAAAGTAGGCCTTTTTGTGTGGTCCAACATCAATGTAGGCACGGAGATGCATATTCCGCAGTTTGTCCCAACCTGCGCCGCACGTCATCATGTTGAATTCAGCAATTTGCAACTTTCCGTCAGGCGAGTAAATATTGAGCCGTCGTTCAGAGCGGTAATCCAACTCGTTATCCAGCGGGAGAAACTGAATAGAATAGCAATAAACGGGGCAAAAGAAATCGCTGTCCTTCACAAATTCTTTCATAAATTTTTTTGCACGTTTCAATGTCGTGAAAATTCCCAAATCATGCTGGACGGTTTCACCACCAACACCGTTTGGGAGAATTGTCGCCACCACTTGATAAATGTATCTGTCAATCATAACACCTCGCTTCGCTTAATACAAAATCTTGTAAGAAACATAAAAACACTTCGGGTCTAATTTCAAAACATCCTCAAACGAAAAAAGGCTCCATTGCGTTTCTTCGATTAAATAACACAAGAAAATCGTCATGCCGTTTTCGACGAAATAGTCATAATTCAGCCATGTGCCCCACGCCTCAAAAATAAACCGGTCGCTGCCGTGCGGATCTTTGGGTTCGTCACCGTCGCCAAAAGTGTAATTCCTGATATTTTCCCAATCAGCGTAGCAATGCAATAAACCGCTAATCCAGTCTTCTTCTTTTTCGGCTTCTGTTTTCTCCGGTTCAATCTCGCTGCATTCATCTTCCCTGCCAAGCCAAGGATCGTATTCAATTTTTGCCTCAACCTGATATTCCCTGAGGTAGCCGGAGCCTTGCGCAATAAGCGAGTCCAACCCCTTCTTGGTTTCTAAAAACCTCAAGTACATTTCGTATTCGAGTTCACGAATACGCTTATCAAGCCGAATCATCTTTTCGACTTTTTGATCCGTCCATTCGAATTCGTGGTTGATTTTAATCCAGCGTTCCCACAAAAAATCGTAGTTGACTCTGGCCTCGCTCAACTCATCGTATTTTTCGTAACCGACCTTCAACTTTTCAAGTTTCTCAGAGCCATTCTCAATTGTCTTGTAGAACTTTTCTAGGACATTCCACTTGACCGAATACCCTAACTTAATCGCATTTGTGTTCATGTTAAACCTCTTCCGGTTCCCACTCAAAGCCTTTGCCGTAATGCAGAATTTTGTAAGAGGCAAAGAATTGTTGCAAATCCATGTTGATGATGTCGTTGTAAGAATAAAGACTCCAATGCGGTTCGGTCAGCAAATGGTCCACATAAAAAGTCATTCCGTGTTCAGCGAACTCCTTGATTTCAAGCCATTTGTCCCATGCATCAATAACGGCGTTGTCATTTTCAAACGGATTTTCGGGTTCTTGGCCCTCGCCAAAAGTGAAGGAGTCAAGATACTCCCAACCGGCATAATCCATGAGCAGACCGGCCGTCCAATCGTCAACGCCACGAATATTCCAATAATTGCCCGGGGCGATTTCCGCTTCGACTTGATAATCTCTATATCGCTTGTGGCCCTGCGCAATGAGGTTGTCAAGGTGGTTTTTGGTCTGCAAGAATGTTTGATAAATTTCCTCTTCGATTTTGCGAATGTACTGGTCGAATTCAACCAATTTTTTCTTGTTTTCATCACTCCACTCGAATTCGTCATTCATTTTTCGTCGGCGGTCGTATAGGAATTCGTAGTTAGTCAAGGCATAACGCATTTGAGATGCCATGTGCGGATCAAACAAATCCTCTTTCTCGTCAGATTCGCAGAACTCCTTCATCTTGGCGAGTTTTTCTACACCGCCTTCAACATCCTTGTAGAATTTCTCAAGGATATCCCATTTCACCGATCTTGCAATTCGTATTATATGCGGATTCATTTTGAAATTTCCTGGAATGGAGTCGTTAAATCACGCCCATAGAACCCGGCTCGGCATAACCATTCCGCTCAAGATCTTCCTTGTCTATGCGATAAGCAAGCTTTTCGCACGAACTGAATTTATAAACACGCAGTATAAAAACACTCTTGTAATTCTTTGTACCCATAAGGAACTCCTTACTGGGTACAAATATATATCGCCTATGCGACAAATACAGACGGATTAAGAATTATCCGTACATTTTCATTAGATACTGAGCGTATTCTTTAAGGCGTTTTCGCAGCGAAGTAGGCTTAACGACTCGGGCGATATCCGTAAAGGAAACAATCCAATTGAACAAAAGTTGGTTGATTTCTGCTTTCATACTCACCACAATCTTGCCGTTTTTTGACTTGACGATTTTCATAGAACGGTTAAATGGATTTTCCTGAAGGTAAAGCTTCGCTCGGCTTTCAAATTCAATTTCGACTTCTTCGAGTTTCGGTTCCGGCCCACTCAAGAACGCCGCCCCTGAAGCCACCTGACGACGGAATTTATCTAAAACCTTCGGCTTTTCAACAAACATTTCTTTCGAAAGCTTGACATTCTTGATGCGTCGAAATTTAAGCGTGTAAGTAGCACCTTCGACTTTTTCGGACTCACACCCCACATATAGTTCATCTTCGTAAATGATAATCATCAACGGGATACGAGTTGATCGTTTATCCGCATCTTCGGTCATGTAGGTCACGTCGATTTTGCGGTGATCGTGAATCGCCTGTAAAATGAGGCGAATTTTTTCGCTCGCATCCTCTTCAAATATCGGCGGAGTCCCCATAAAAAGGATTTTCGTATTCAATTCATCGCCTAATTGGCGGAGTGATTTCTGTTCATTGGCTGGCAGGCTTTTCTCGATGCGTTCCAAAAGTTGCGTAATGATTTCGCTTGTCGCAGGATAAATATTCGCAATCCGTTTGAGAAAAACGAAATGCAGCATGGTGTTTTCGAAATTCGGAAACAGAAGTCTTTCGGCATTGCGAAGCGCGGAACGGTAAAGAGCAGTACGTCCCTCGTTTTCGACCGCAATATAGCGACCACCATCCATCTCCGAAAGAAACCGCATATCGCGTTGTACATTGCGGAGTTCCCCTTCGGGAATTTCAAACGCGGTCATCAAATCGTTTATGGTAAATCTCTTATCCGGGTTCGAAATCACCTTTGCAAAGAGCTGCACAGTCCTTTCGCCGCGAGTCATGTCCGCCATAGAATCTCCTAGAAAAGTCCATTTTCAAATATAAACAAAACAGTTTTTTGTGGGGGAAAATAGATTTATTAAACGACAAATAGAGACGCAAAAAAGGAGTAATACGAAACATACTCTTTTCATCATTCAAACGACAAATAAGCCCGGGCGTTGCGGGTGCGGCACATGAGCACCCGCTAGAGAGGGTGAAGAGCAACGAAGTGCGAACCAGGGGGAAACTTCCCCCTCCATATACAAAAAGGACTGCATCGCTGCAGTCCTTGAATGTTTTTGGATCCTTCGACTTCGGGCTACGCCCTCCGTTCAGGATGACACGCTAGGAGATCCCCGTCTGCGCGGGGATGACATTCCTAATTACACTTCTTCAATAGAAGCGTGGTATTCCTGGAGGCTCTTCACAGCACCATGTCCGTTCCTTGCAGCGGCGATGCCCTTCACGGTGTTGTAGGCACCGGCAAGCGTCGTGATGTAAGGCACCTTGTACTTGATGGCGGCCTTGCGGATAGCGCTTTCGTCCTTGATGGCGTCGCGCTTTGCCCACGGCGTGTTGATGACGAGGTTCACCTGCTTGTTCAGGATGATGTCGAGGACGTTCGGGCGGCCTTCGGCGATCTTGTTCACGACTTCGCACTTGACGCCGGCCTTCTCGTAGAACTTGGCGGTGCCTTCGGTAGCGTAAATCTTGAAGCCGAGCTTCTGGAATTCCTGACCCACGGCGACGGCCTGTTCGGAGAGGTTCACCTTGTCGGACAAGCTAATCAACACGGCACCTTCGTTCGGGAGGAAGGAACCCGCCGCTTCCTGGCTCTTGTAATAAGCGAGGGCGTAGTCGTCGGAAAGTCCGAGGACTTCGCCGGTGGAGCGCATTTCGGGTCCGAGCACCGGGTCCACTTTCGGGAACTTGTCAAAGGGGAATACGGCTTCCTTGGCACCGTGGTGATTGAACTTTTTCTCTTTCAAATTCAAGTCTTCCAGCTTTTCACCGAGCATGAGGCGCGTTGCGAGGCGGGCCATCTGCGTGTTACAGACCTTGGAGACCAGAAGCACGGTGCGGGAGGCACGCGGGTTGGCTTCGAGGACGAACACCTTGCCGTCTTCGATGGCGTACTGCATGTTCATGAGGCCGCAAACGTGGAGGGATTCTGCAATCTTGCGAATGTAATCCTTGATGGTCGCGAGGTTTTCCTTAGTGATGGTCACCGGCGGAATAATGCAGGCGGAGTCTCCGGAATGAACGCCGGCGAGTTCCACGTGTTCCATAACAGCGGGAATGTAAACGTGTTCACCGTCGCTTAAAGCGTCAGCTTCGCATTCGAGCGCATTATGGAGGAAGCGGTCGATGAGGAGCGGGCGATCCGGGGTCACGCCAACAGCCTTGGCAACGTATTCGCGGAGCATGTTTTCGTCGTAGATGACTTCCATGCCGCGGCCGCCGAGAACGAAGCTCGGACGGATCATCACCGGGTAGCCGCCGATCTGCTTAACGCAAGCGAGGGCTTCGTCGATGTTCGTGGCCATGCCGCTTTCCGGCATCGGGATGCCGAGGTTATCCATCATCTTGCGGAACAGGTCGCGGTCTTCGGCGATATCGATAGAATCGATGCTGGTGCCGAGAATCTTGACGCCTTCGTCGGAGAGGGCGCGGGCGATGTTCAGCGGAGGCTGGCCACCGAACTGCACGATGACGCCAGCCGGCTTTTGACGCCTTCGGCGTCTGCCGCTTCGCCTCGGTCATAAAAATATGCGAGCATATTTTTGCTACACTCGGCTTGCAGGCTTTTCCTTGTGGTAAATCTGGAGCACGTCGCCTAATCATTTGGGCGTTCCCGCACATATATGTGCGGTCAGGCTATATTACAAGGCAACCCGGTCGCACCTTCGGCACACCCGCGTAGCTCTTGCAACGAAGCCTTGCTTCCAAGAACATCGGACAGGAACTGTCCGCAAGTCTTCGCTCCAAGGGGTCACTATCCCTAACGCGAATGCAAAAAAATGTTTTTTTCTGTAATCTTTTGATTTTCTCCTAATTTGAGTAGCTCCTTTTTGCTATTTTAGGAACAACTTTCATAAAAAGATGGGAATTCCAAGCGATTTAAATTCTTGTAGCAATCATAAACTAACAGCCACACCTATTAAGGATATGATAAATTTATGAGAATAAATAAATTAACCTACATTAACCACAACACAGGATGGAATGTCAGAGATATGTCAATCGATCAACTGACATTGCTTGTCGGTGCATCTGGAGTTGGAAAAACTCAAATTCTTCGTGCTCTGTTGGATATTGCAAGAATAGCGAAAGGAACTTCATACAATGGTGTGGAATGGAATGTGTCCTTCCAAATTGACAAATCAAAATACGAGTGGAATGGTCGATTTGAATCAGTTGTTGAAGATGACGTGAGCTATTTTGACAAAGGAGAAAAAAGTTATAGTATTGTTCATGAAAAACTTTTTGTCAATGGGAAACCTATTTTTGAAAGAAATAATTCCAAGATATTCTTTAACGGAAAAGAGACTGTTAAGCTTGATGTTTCAAAAAGTGCTATTGAACTTTTGAAGGAAGAAGAACTAATTGCACCTATTTATAAAGGGTTTGCTCAAATATATCGACTTAACAATGAAAATCGCGCAATCCGAATATCGTCTCATGTTAGCGAGAATCGTGATCAAATCAAGGATATTGCAACAGTTCATGATAGCAAACTCCTCTCTCCTATAGAAAAACTGTTTGTTCTTCGAAAGAATGGTTTAAATGCTTTTAGCACCATTGTAAACCTATTTAAGGAAATTTTCCCCCTTGTCGAAGATGTTGATTTTTCTAATGAACGTTTTTTTGATGGAACATTCGTTCCTATTCTTAAAATTAAGGAAAAAGGTGTAGACGCGTGGATTCTTCAACACGAAATTTCTTCAGGCATGTTCCGCGCACTCTCTCAGATTACAATCTTAACATTGGCTCAAGATGGGGATGTAGTATTAATAGATGAATTTGAAAATGGTTTGGGCGTTAATTGCATAGATAAATTAGCCTCACAAATTCTAGATTCCGAGAGCGACATTCAAATAATAATGACGAGCCACCATCCATACATTATAAACTGCATCCCATTTAAAAAATGGAAAATCGTCACTCGCAACGAAAGTAACGTTCGTATACTTAAAGCTTCAGATTTGAATATCGGAGAGCACTCAAAGCATGAAGCTTTCCTACAGTTAATTCAAACAAAAGAATTCAAAACTGGTCGGCAATGAACGTATACATAGTTGTAGAAGGCAATGAAACAGAGTTGTCTGTTTATCCAGCATGGTTATCTATACTTGCACCACAGATGCAGCGAATAGAAAACGCATCTCTTGTTGATGAAAATAATTATTATCTATTTTCTGCCAACGGAATTCCTAGTATTTTCAATCACACAGCAAACGCGATTGCCGATATCAACACCATCAACAGCTCATCTTCTAAGGGAAAATATGATTTTCTCATTGTATGCTTGGATACAGAAGAAGAAACAAGAGAATATATCGAAGATAGAATTCAAGAAAAAATAGATGAATCTGGGATAAAATTGAACAACCACACCCAATTACTTATTTTCGACCAAAAAGTATGTATGGAAACGTGGTTTTTAGGCAATAGAAAGGTTTTTAAAAACAATCCTCAAGGGGATAAATTTCTTGAGTACTTACGTTATTATAACGTAAAGATTGATAATCCTGAAAACATGGGATCAATTGATGAAGAAAATTTCACCCGAGCACAATTTCATTTGCGATACCTAAAAAGAATGCTTGAGGAAAGACATATTGTTTACAATAAAAATGACACAAGTGCGGTTTGTTCAAAAGAATATCTTGAAGAACTTATAAAAAGGTATAACGAAACGGGCCATATTTCAACATTTGGATCATGGTACGAATTTGTTAAAAACAAACTTGTTTGACAAATAATTCCATCAATCTTTATTTTGATCAAATTCGACAACCCCGCTTCTATAGATTTTCTTGGAATACCGGGCAATTATCAAAAGCAGGATATTAAATAGTCGTCCCTTAAATCCCGCCCAGCCCGCATAACTATTGGGAAAAACTGATTTCTACCCTGTGAAA
>NZ_FUWU01000076.1 GCF_900167415.1 Fibrobacter intestinalis
ATACTGTTTTTGCCTTCTGTGGAACGGAATGAACAAAAAATGCGAACGTCCTTATCTTGCGTTCGCAAAGTGACTTTTTAAGGGCTGACTACATATATACGAACTGAACATTAGCGGCATCTCTCAACCAGACTTTTCCGTTTTTCGCATGCACGGATTCCAATGTGGAACGCGCTCCGATATTTACCGCCGAGCCGTTTAAATTCCCCTCAGAAGCAACCCGGCAGCCGCGCAAGCCCAAAAAGCAAATGGAACCGTCGTTCAATGCAAAATATCTGCGCGCATAAAATGTAAAGTCTCCCGGAACATCTTCGACCGCATTTATTTTTTTCGAATACGGATCCGACTCTCCAAGATTCGGTTCGTAAATTCCGTTTCCATTTTTATCTTCATCGCCATCTTTAACGCCATCGTTGTCGGAATCGGCATCCTTTTCCGGGCGAAGCAAGTCGCCGTCCGCATCCACGATGTCGGCCATTTGAAAACGCCTTCCCTCATTCGCGTCTATTGGGTTCCGTATCGTATAAGAATAGATTTCATTAAAATCCGAAATACCATCGTCATCGGAATCCCAATCGTGGACATCCGTATGAAAACGATACGCCTCGTCAAAATCAACAACTCCATCGCCGTCCGAATCCTTATTTACAGGATAGAGCTGCTCCGTCGTTTTGAATTTCGTGGGAATTTCGTAGGAAATTGCCGTGGCCGCAATCGTATTTATCGGGGCATAGATGACGTTTCCAAAATTATCCACATTGGCCACACGGATAAGCGTGCCCCCTTGTGCATCCGTCGCAAGGCCGACTACTAAAGCAAAATGTCCGCCATCCCACTTGACAAAAGATATGGGAATCGGTTTCCCTTTACGCAATTGTTCCCGATAATATTCAAACGACACGTCGGTTTGAAGTTTTGCATTGTTGTCGTCAAAAATAAAATCGACGAAAAATCTTACCACATCGTCGCCCACGCCGGAAGCCGTCCCTTTTTCAAATATATTGTTTATGGAATCTTTCTCCGGTGCATTTGGCTCGCTTCCTTTTTGGAAAACCTTCCCCCAAAAAACAATCTCGTCCTGCGTTATCGCATTCGATTTACCCGTCCATAGTGTCCCGTAAAAATAGGCATATAAATTGTACACGGCAATTGCCCAGCACCGACCCATAAGCAAATTTCTGTCGTCGCTCATTTTTGTTCCGCCCAAATGTCCTTCCACGGTTCGTTCGGTCCATTCATAATAGTCCGCAATAGCTCCCAAATCCGTATTGAGCATTCTGGAATCCTTGATTGCGCCATATACAAAATTTCCCGTCAACGCACCACCTTCAAGGTTTGTGTTCTTCGTGATTTGAGAAATGTCTATTTCCAGTACGCCACCGCTTTCGGCATCCCTCATCGGTGCGACAACAATTCTATCAGACGTTTTAAATCCATCTAAAGAGACGTAATCCCAACGACTTTCCTGCGCAAAGAGCGGCACAAACAAAAAAGCAAGCAACAACGTTTTCATATTACGAACCTTTCCAAATTTAACATTCCAACGCAATTTTCTATCTTTGCCCACGTGATTCAAATTCAAAATATTACCAAATCTTTCGGGATTCAAGAACTTTTTAAGGACGCGAGCTTTTTGGTCGGGCCGCGGGAACGCGTTGGCATTGTCGGGCGCAACGGCAGCGGCAAATCGACTTTGTTCAAAATGATTCTCGGCGAAGAATCCTTGGACGGCGGAAAAATCGACATTCCCAAGAATTATACCCTCGGCTACTTGAAACAGCATATCGCGTTTTCGCACAAAACCGTACACGAAGAAGCCTGTTCCGTTCTGCAAAAAAACGAAGACGGATGGATGGACACGCACCAGGTGGAATCGATTTTGTTCGGTTTGGGATTCGATGCGGAATCCTTGCAAAAAGATCCGATGCTTCTTTCCGGCGGTTTCCAGATTCGGCTGAACCTCGCTAAAGTTCTAGCGAGCGAACCGAACATGCTTTTGCTCGACGAACCGACAAACTACCTGGACATTATTTCGACACGCTGGCTCACGCGTTTTCTGCGCGGATGGAAAGGCGAAGTGCTGCTGATTACGCACGACCGCAATTTTATGGACAGCGTCTGCACACACGTCGTCGGCATTTACCGCAAGAAATTCCGCAAAATCCAAGGAACTGTAGCCAAATTCAAAGAGACCGTAGCGATTGAAGAAGAAATGGCGCAACGCACGCAGGAAAACGAAGCGCACAAGCGCGAGCAGCTGGAGCGCGTTATCGAGCGATTCCGTTTTAAGGCGAGCAAAGCGGCAATGGTGCAGTCAAAAATCAAAGCGGTAGAAAAACTGGGAACGATAACCCGCCCGGAGCACGAACGCAATCTGGAATTTTCGTTCAACGAAGCGGGTTTTCCCGGCAAGCGCATGATGCAAATCAAGGATTTGCGTTTTCACTTTGACGGCGGTCCCGACCTCATCCAGAATTTGTCCGCGGAAATTTTCAAGGGCGATCGCATTGCGATTATCGGGCCGAACGGTCGCGGAAAAACGACCCTTTTGAATTTGATTGCCAACGAACTCAAACCCGTCAGCGGCGAAGTCGTCTGGAATCCGAACGTGCAGCTGAACTATTTCGGGCAGACGAATATCAACCGCTTGGACTTGACGAAAACCGTCGAAGAGGAATTGCAGTCAGCCATCACCAGCGCCGAACGGGGGAAAGCCCGCAGCCTTGCCGGCCTGATGATGTTCAGCGGGGACGCCGCGCTCAAAAAAATCAACGTCCTTTCCGGCGGAGAACGCAGCCGTGTCCTTTTGGGAAAAATCCTCGCGACGCCCTGCAACCTGCTTTTGCTGGACGAACCGACGAACCACTTGGACATGGAAAGCATCGAAAGCCTGATCGACGCGTTGGAAGATTATCAGGGAACGGCGATTGTCGTTTCGCACGACGAAGAACTCCTTCACGCCTTTGCGAATAAGCTCATTGTATTTGACGGCGGGCGCAGTTTTGTTTTTGAAGGCAATTACGCCAGTTTCCTGGATAAAATCGGCTGGCAAGAAGAGCGGGGCGAAAACGTTTCCAAAGTTTCCGTAGAAAAAAGCAACGGGGGATCTGCAAAGGCGGATATCCCTACTCCCAAAAGCAAGGAAAGCCGACAGGCCCGAGCCGCCTATATCGAAGAGCGGGCAAAGATTATCCGCCCACTGGAAAAAGAAATTCAAAGACTCGAAGCGGACATCCAAAAGTCCGAAGAATCGGCAAAAAAAATCGAAGCCGATCTGCTTGCCGCTTCCGAAAAAGCGGACGGCGCACAAATCGCCAAGCTGGCTACAGCTCTCAATGCAGAAAAAGTAAAGGGCGAAGAATTGTTCGCCCAGTGGGAAGAAACTTCTTTACGCTTGGAAGAAGCCAAAGAGAAGTATCCTCTATGACTTAAAACCGTTTTAAAAGTGAGCCTAACGGATTTTTGCCCGCTTTAAAATCGTTTCCGCTTGAAGCTGGGAAAGGGCGTCGATTAAAGAAACTCGAAAGCTTCCCGTTCCTTTGTCCGCTGATCTTTCAAAAGCGATTTCTCCGGCAATTCCCATGGAAGAAACTCCCGCCAACGCCGCGACGAACATATCATCCGAAGCACCTGCGTATGCGCCCGTAATCGCCGAAGTCATGCAGCCCGAGCCTGTCACCTTGGAAAGCAGAGCGACACCGTTATCGACTTTTGCCAAGCGGAGTCCGTCACTCACAAAATCCGTCTTGCCGGTAACCACGACAGAGCAATTTCTTTCTTTCGCTACTTTTTGGCAAATCGCCTGAGCATCATTTGCCGAGTCGCCTTCCGAAACATCGACTCCCTTCGTCGAAGCCGAAACGCCAGCGACAAAAGAAATTTCCGAAAGGTTCCCGCGCAAAATGGAAATTTTCAATTCCTGCAAAAGACGTTCCGTCGTCTTGTTGCGAAAAGCCGAAGCTCCCGCACCGACCGGGTCAAAAACAATCGGAATATTCTTTTCGTTCGCCGCACGCCCCGCGGCAATCATCGACTCAACCGTTCGGGCATTCAACGTGCCAATGTTTATCACCAACGCCGAAGAAATGGACGCGATATTTGCCGCTTCTTCTATCGCATCCGCCATGATCGGCGAAGCTCCAATGGCAAGTGTCGCATTCGCCACGTCGTTCACCGTCACATAATTGGTGATGTTGTGAACGAGGGGACATTTTTCTCGCATCGCTGTATTCAATTTGGCAAATGCTTGCAGATAAGACTTGGTGTCTTCCATTATAACTCCTTTTTCGCTGGCATTACCCAGTTCAAGTTCGCGGGTCGAAAATCACATTTTCCTCTCAGCCGGTTGCACCAGCTCCCCGGGGGATTGTTCAGGCTTTCCGTTTGTAAAAAGCCGACGCAAATATAGAAAATGACCGGCGATTAAGAGCTTCTTTATTTGGGGAACTTATACACAAGATTTGCTCGTAATCGATTCGCGCAAGTTAGTGGTTCGTGTGCTTCGATTAGTTCGACAAGCTCACAAACCAAAACTCAGGAACCGCCTGCCGAAGGGCAGGGACCGGTTGAGAGTTGGAACTGAAAACTAATAACTGAATTCCCCTTGCGAAAAAGAAAACACCCGCTTTGAAAAAATTTTCATTGCGGGCATTTTGCGGAGAATTGTATAGAGTTTCTTTATTTTTCGGTCTTTCGACGAATGCCCCAGCTGCGCGTCACTTCTTTCTTTTGCGCATCGCCACCCAGAACGCCGATTTTCAAATCGAGCTTGGTGATGTAGGCTCCCGTAGAAACCAAGCGTCCTTTATTGCTGCGCATATTCCAAGCCAAATAGATGTAACCCGGATTTTGCGTGCAGTCGCCGCCAAAAATTTCGTCCGTGCAAAGAAGTTTTCCCTTTGCCGCATTCACATACACTCCCAAATTCGTGTAGAATGTCGCGTCGTATTTGACGTAGAGGCTTTCGGGGCTTGTTCCTGTCGATGCCGCCAGTTCGCCCAAGTCATAACGAATCAGGAATCCGGGCAGCCCGACTTCTTTTTCCACACGTTCATAAGCGGAACCCAAAGCGACTTTGCGCGGAATGATCGTCTCCGCCTTTTCATACTCCGCAAGCTGTTCCGGGTCGGCTTCAAAAAGCTTCGCCGAAATAATATCGATGTATTGTTCGCCGACGATGCGAACCCAGCGGTTATTTTCCGCCGCCGCATTATTCGACAAGTCTTTTATTACCCCCGGAGCGAAGCGAATGCTGTCCCCCACGGAAGGAAGCGTCCCGTTTTTATTTGAATAGAAAACTTCATAGCGGGCGGTTTTCCGCGAGCCGGAAACCGGGAAAATATTCTGCGAACTTTCCAAGCCGTTTCTCCACGCTTTGAATTCAAAGATCGAATCCAACTCGAAGCTGTTCGAATCCACCGCTTCGCTAAAAACAATCGCCAGCTGGTAAATGTTTTCGCTTTTCGGGGTCACTATCGCATTGGTTATCACAGGTCCAATCCGGTCGTGAATCTTTCCAGAGACCCGGAAGTCCAACGTGTCCGTGGCTCCTGTCAAAGTGTCCGTCACCGCCTTGCGGAAAAGGCTAGAATAGCTTCCCGCATAAACCGATTTAGAAGTGTTTCCCGTAAAGAGGAACGACAGCAGAGAATCCTTTTCAAAAACCAGAAGCGAATCCCGGTAACGATGCTTTTCCACGCTAGCGCGATCATTGCCGTGCCATGTCGAATCCCCAAACAGCCACGCAACCGAATCGGGCACATTGTCATCCACAATCGGCTCTCCGTAAGAAAGCACAAGACTGTCAGCGATACCGTCTCCATTGCGGTCGCGCATATAGCCGCCATTCGGAACAGGGACGGGCGGTTTTTCCAGCTGGATGTTCGACCACGTCAAAATGTTTTCATAGGCGGGTCCCAAAAGCTGAAAGCTACCGTCCACGACCGCAGCCGTCCCCATCACATACAGCAAAGCGCGTCCGCCGACAATTTTCACGGAATCCACAAAGCCGCCCGCTTCATCGGAAAGCACCAAAGAATCCGGAGTCAAAAAAGCCAGAGTTCCGTCACAACCGCTATCGCAAAGAGCGCCCATGTAATAAGCCATCACGCGGACTGGGTAGGGAATAAACGCATACTGTCCCAAGCGAACGGAATCCGGGCTGATTTCATTCCACAGCGAATCGGCAAAGACCAGCGTCGGCAACGGATACTCCGGCACCGAGAAATGAATCGAAGAAGCCTGAGACAGATCCGATTCCAAAAAGAAGAATAGCGTGTAAGAACCCGGAGGCAACGTCCTGGATCGCACAATCGCCGCCGTATCGATGGAGAATCCCGCCATCGTTTCCGAAACCAGAATGCCGCCGTAATTCAAACCGGGAACCAGCGTGTCTCCGTCATCGGGCAATCCCTGTCCCATTAAAATGAACAACGACGGTGCAGGAATCGTATCCACTTTCGCTACGCTGGATACATCGCAGCTCAACGATTTATCGACAAGCATCTGCCAGATTTCGTATGAAATCGTGCCGTCCTTGGTCGGGATTTCAACAGGATAGTAGGTTTTTTCCGTTTCCAGATTGATGGAAGTGCGCATTTTAAAGTTGGAACCGGTCGCATTGCGCTCCGAGAAGAAAATGCGGAAAGGATAGGTTTCGCCTTCAATCAATCCCAGCGAATCCAAATCGACTGCGCCTTCGACAGGGCTGTGACAACCGCCGATATCGACCACCAGCCGATTGTTGATGAACACCCACACATCGTCGTCGCCGCGGAATTCAAAATACTGCCCCTTCACATATTGGAACTGCGCCGAAATTTTCATCGAAAAGCTGTAATTGTGTTTGCAACCTTGCACGTCCCAATCGAATTTCGGATTCTTCACCGTCTTCGCCGAATCCAAGTATTCAAAATCGTCCAGCGGATAGAATCCCGGATTCACCGGGTCGTTGCAGCTGCCCGCTTCCGTAATGTCCGCAAGCCAAAAGCCTTCTTCATCCAAAGCCAAATCGATGTCCCGGCAAGTCGCATTCGTATATTTGTTTCCCGCCGCATCCGTCGCCAGCGTTTCGGGAACAAACCACCTTTCAATTTCATGCGCCGCCGCACACTGTCCCCACGGATAAAGCAAGGAATCCATCCGGGCAGGCAGACCGTCCACCAGCGTGTCCCGCACCATCCCGCGGACGTGCCCCTGGCATTTCTGGTTCGTTACGAGGGTTCCCGTCGAATCCATATAGGTCACCGACGTATAAGCGTTGCCGTCGTAAATCCCGCCGAAATCCACATCAACGTCATTCGGATGCGATTCCCCCGCCCAGTCGATAAGCATCGCCGAAATTTTCATCGTCGGGCAAATTCCCAAGCGTCCCGGAAACTCGGAATAAATCTGCGGCTTGCTAGCGCTCGTCGGATAAGGCAAAACCCACGCCATATCGGAAACGGCAAATACCGAATCCAGCGAAATCGGATCGCCTTCTTTAAGCCCATTCGCCGTATAGCGTTCAAAACCAAAAGTCTGCTTGAAGAGCACGCTCCAATCCGTCACGTGCTTGTAATAAGAAGCTTGGTACCAGCCGCAGGTATCCTTCGAGAAAGGACCCATTTTCACCGTATCGCTACCGACAAGAAGGGACGGCGTCATGTTGTCCCACGGACTCATCACCCGCACAATTTTCCGTTCCAGCGGCGCAAAGGAAATGTCCAATTGCCCGTTCACGCTTGTCGAAGTAAAAAGCCACGCTTCGTAAACACCCGTCGGGAAAAACTGCGAAATCGCCGGTTTCTCGAAATCCTTAAAATACACGACCTGCGGCCATTCGTTTTGCAGCCGATACAAATTCACCGTCGCCCCGGAAGAAACCCACTCCGCTTTTGAAGTCACCGAAGTCGGGAATTCGTAATGCCACCAATACGGATACTCGCCCGTCGAATCCATCGCCGTCGGATTGTTCAAAATGTTGTTGCCCACCGAAATAAAGAGCGGCTTGTCGCGGAAACTGGTATTCGTCCGCCACGGATGATAAACGTGAAGCACTCTCGTCGAATCAAAACATTCGCCCAGCGAACCCATTTGAGCGGAAACCGTCAAATCGCCCAGCGTTCCATCCACATAAACCGTGTCATTTGCCGAAAGCGCCTGCGACAAATCCAAAGTCCCCTCTGCAGGAGCCGTCAAATAAGAAGCATGCATCCGTTCAAAATACGCCGTTTTCAAAACGTTCGACTTCAACATCGCCGGCGTAATCGCCCCATAAAACCATCCGCACTGACTCGCATCATCCACGGCAAAGCGCATCATCACGGAATCCGCACCAAAAATCATCCGAGGAAGCGCCTTATTGCCCCAAGGGCTTTTGAACCAGACGATTTTAGAACCGGGCGCAATAAAACTTTTCGTGTAGCCGCCGTCCGCATCCGTCCAAAGCCAGATCTCCGCATCGCTCCCGAAAGTCGAAGACATCTTGAATGCGTACGCATTACCCCCGGCATCCTTCCACGGGACGCAATTGTTGTTATTGTAATTCCAATCCGAAGAATCCGGACACGCCTTCACATCAAAGCTCTGCCAATCCTGAAAATCGCCAATGGACTTGTCCCATGTATAAACAAACCAGCCATCGCCTTCAGAGGCCATTTTCGTCACCGATGTCGTTCCAAAGTCGGGATTATAACTCGTCGTCCCGCCCAAAATATGCAACTGATACGACGCTTTCGCCGCATCATTTCGCCACGGAAATTGAATATGAATCGTCAAAGCCGCCTGCGACGCCGAAATCAGGCACAGCAAGGCAACGCAAAATAAGCGATGCAAACGCATCCTGCCCATAAACACTCCTTTTCAAACACTCGCACCAAAAATAAATTTATTCGCCTATGCGCTCTGTAAATAATTGCAAAACCTTCCGGATTGAAGAAAGGCCGCCCCTCTTTGCCATTTTTTCGGGCGTTGCGGCAAAATGCTTCGCCCTTTGCCGCCGCTCCCTGGCGTTATCGGCGGGAAAAAGCAAAAACGTCCCGCCCATCCGCCGTCCGTTCAGCCAAATTTCATGAAATTTGTCCGAACCCATCCGGGCTGCGGTCGCTAACGCAAAATTCGACACTCCAATCCCCCGCAAAATCATCCTCTCAAAAAATTAAGATTAACTCTTGACAATCTTTTTTTTTTGTTACATTACATAAAATAACTGAACAAAGAGGTTCCAATGAAAAAAATTCCCATCCTCCTTCTTGCCCTATTCATCTCCGGCTTTTTCATCGCCTGCAAATCGGATGAAGAAAGATGTCGAGATGGCGACCTAAACGCCTGTTCTAAAGTTTTAGTCAAAAAAGGCGTCAAAGCCGTCGAAGGCTTAAAAAATGAACTCCGCTTTTAACAGAAGGAGTCCCATATATGAAGAAAATCTTTATCTCTGCTCTGATTCTGACCTTCGCTGCGTTTTTTGCGCGGTATTGGTTCAACGCCAAAAAAGAACTTTCCATTTCCAAAAACAATACTCATTAGGAGAAAAAACATGGCTGTAGCCTCCCTTGTCCTCAGCATCCTAGCCCTCATTTTAGCTTTTAGCCTCGTCTATGGATGGCTTGGTTTAATTTTGGGCATTCTAGCAATTATTTTTGCCGTCCTCGGGAAGAAATCGCTAGAAAACCAAAACAAATCTACAGGTGTCGCCACCGCAGGTCTTGTTATGGGAATCATCGCAACCGCTATTTGCGGAATCACATGGGGATACTGTGTTATATGCGCCGCCACCACAGCAGGAACGGCAGGAGCTGCTGCAAGTGCTTTGGGATCCATTTTGTAGACGCCTTTCTTATTCCTTTAACCAGTTAAGAACCTTAACTGTTTTTTTTATTCCCCATCTTCCAAAAATTGATCGTTCATGCATCCCTTCCTTCCCATTCTCGGCTTAAACATTCCTTCTTATGGGATGTGCATTGTTTTCGGCATCATTTTGGCATCCCTCTGGGTAAAATTCGATCCGCGTTGGAACGGCATCGACTTTGATTTCTTCATCCTGATTTCTGCCTGCATTTTTGGCACAGGCTTTTTAGGGGCAAAAATCGATTTTATCCTCGTCTCCTTTCCCTTTTCTTTTCAGGTGTTCCTTTCTTCTTTTAGCGCGCCCGGAGGCTTCGTCTTCTACGGCGGACTTTTGGGTGGTGCACTTGGTTATTTAATCGGGATCAAAATATCCCGCCAGCGGAATGCGGATTATATCAAAATTTATGCAGTACTGATTCCGTTTTGCCATGCATTCGGGCGTATCGGGTGCTATCTTGCCGGTTGCTGCTACGGGAAACCTTACAGCGGATTCCTTGCGATTCCTTCTGAAAATGTAGCGTTTGGGAGGCCAGAAGACATTTCTTATTTTCCCATTCAGCTGGTCGAAGCCACATTGCTTTTCGCCATTTCCGCATTCATCTATTTTTTTACATCGAAATACCAGCAAAGCCGCATGGCGAACTCCGCAGCAAAGAACGCCAACCCGTTTTTCATCTACCTTTTTCTCTATTCGCTAATCCGCTTTATCCTGGAATTTTTCCGGGGCGATTCCGTCCGCGGGCTTCTTTCCTGCGGGCTGTCCATTTCGCAAGCCGTCAGCCTAATACTATTTAGTCAGCCCTTAAAAAGTCACTTTGCGAACGCAAGATAAGGACGTTCGCATTTTTTGTTCATTCCGTTCCACAGAAGGCAAAAACAGTATAGCCATTCCAACAGGGCAAAAAAGCGCCTCATGGCCCTCTTGAAGTTGAACGCCGCCGCAGCAAGCTTTGCATTGAGCATGTCGCCAAAGATTCCCTTGTAGAAATTTCTGCCCATACGGTGGTCGCTTTTCAGGTGGCCGTTGATAGGCTCGATGCCAGCCCTCTTGCAAAA
>NZ_FUWU01000080.1 GCF_900167415.1 Fibrobacter intestinalis
GCGGAACGACGGCGGCACCGTATCGACCGTGAAGGGCACGTTGTAGAAGTCGGAGCTGTCCAGGGTCCCGCCCACGGAATCCATCGTGACCGTGCGGAATTGCCAGACGTAGCCACCGGAAAGGCCGGACATCTCCCTTTCGGAAGTGAAAATGGCGTCCCGGTTCCCGGAGGGGACGCGCGTCATCGGCAAAAACGAGGAGGGGGAAGGCAAAGACGTGTCCTGGAAAATGGCGTCCCTCGCCGACACCACGGAGAATCCCTGGTAGCCCAGCACCGAGGCGTGCGCCCTGAAACCCGACACGCGGTTCACCGCCACGCCCGGCAGCGGCCACAGCGGCTCCAGCAGGTTGTCCGTCGCCTTGAACAGGTAGTAGAATCGCTGCGTGTTCGAGAGCCCGATCTTGTTCACCGTCGAGACCGTGACCGTGTTCTGGTTGTCCTTCTGCAAGAGGAGCAGGTTGTCGTAGCCGTATTTGCGCGGCTCAAAATCGAAAATCCCGTTCTTCTGAACGGGATGCCTGACACGTCCGCTGTCACCGACGCTGGAATCGACCGCCCACTCCCCGCCGCCGGAGCGCTTGTACACGACGCACGCGTCGCTCGCTTGCGCATCCTTAGATATATCGCACTCCCAAGCGATTTCTTCCTGATAGTTGAAGTTCATGCGGATTTGCCGCAACCTGTGCGGCATCAGGTCGTCCACCACGAAGGAATACTTTTCAATCCAGTCGTCCACGGCGATGGACGGCGCCGCGTAGCGTTCCATGTGGCGGATGGGCACGGATTTCGGGGCAAGCTCGCCGTCGGGCGTAAGGCCGTCCACGCGTTCCCAGCGGTCCACCTTCACGCCCATCCTTGACCAGTCGGAGGAGGAACGGAAGCGGAGGGGAGCATTTCGAATTGCTTCCATTGGTTTTACAGCCAAACCGCCATTCTTTCCATACAATCCTAACGAGTCCATTTTTGTTGAATCGATAGATTCCGTCCAATCATTTTCATTGTTCACAGCCAAATTCACAAACGGTTTTTCGTACAGAAAATCCTCAAGCAAATAGGACTCAACACTTTCGGAACCGCCCAAAATTTTTGTATAGGAATTCTTCTTAGATTTCTGTTTTTCGTGCCAATAATCCTGCGAAGGATTTTTGTGGTTTTCTGTCATGTCCTTGATAGCCTCAATCGTAGCCGGGCCTATAAATGCAGCCATGGCCGCTCCAGCCGATACGGCAAGGCCTGTTTTGGCTGCCGCAACAGCTGCGGGAGAAAAGACATTCAATGCTTCACTTGCATAAAGACCTGCTATCGTTGCGGACTGAATGCCGAGAAGAGTCGTGACCGTATTTGAATTATCGACATTTTCATTTGCCGCAAAAGGAACTTTTACAACATCGGCTCCGGGAGCATCAAATACTCTCACATTTTCTCCAGCGCCAGACCAATGCGGAATCAAAATGCTCCCTTGGTCAGAAAGAGAAAGGCCACCAAGAAGACCGAGCGCCCCTCCAGCCACTATGTTATTCCAGTAAGCGGGATTGTCTATTTCCGTGTGCGAAATCTGCGCAACAATATTCTTCACCATGGCGAACAATCCTTCAGGAATCATTACCGAAAAATACCGTTGCAAGTATTCCTTATTGGAGCCAAAAGTCAGACCGCCCACACCATATAAAACCCTGTACATAGGACTTTTGTCATTCCATTCCTTGCCATTCAACTTTTCCAAGTCGCTGGAACCTGGAACAACATAATTCGCCAAAGGATCCCCATCTTCAAAACCATAGCCTAAAGCCAGGTCAACAATCGCATCGACCAAACCATTGACGACATTTGTAGAAGTCATTCCTGTTGCAACGGCCATAAGTGCGGTCTGGTTCATTACTATGTCGTTTTTCCCAAGAATCCACGCAAGGCCGCTAACCAGCGCCATTTGCGTGTAAGTTTGCGCAGCCTTTGTCGTCACGTAATGCTTCATGTATAAAAGTCCATCTAGCGAATACGTTCCCTTATGCGGGCTATCCAACATAATTACCTTGTCAACATCACCATTATAATCATCTCCCTGAACATACTCGCGAGAGGCAAGGCCTCCCATACTATGGGCAATAAGGATATTGCGGTGAGTGTGGTAGCCAACAGAATCCTCATATCCCCTATAAATAGAAGCTCCCTTTCTTAATAGAAGTAAAGAATCACGCCCATGACTTCTCATTTCTTCAGCTTCTTCTAGCAACGAACGTCTAACTTTACAATTGTCACGTCCCTTCCATTTTCGATTGCCTATTTCGCCACCATTCACTATAGGTGTATTTGCTGGATTCAGAAAGGGACGATTTAGGTATATTCCAAAACGATCATTGACGTCTCCGTCCAAAATTTTTTCATTTATCCAGTCCGGCAACGTTTTCATCATCCCCGTAGCAGTTGATCGGCTTTCATCTTTCCACCACAGTGCGCCAGATTCTTGAACATAACCTTTTATGCGACCAAACACTTCATCTTTATCAGGGTTGTAATACGAGTACGCCTCATATAAATCATTCGCCTTGCAGTCCATTCCAGACAAACTATCGGCAGCACCATGTACAAGAATAATATTATAACGTTCTATGCTCTCCATCGGTTTGCCAAAACAAATGGAAAAAGTAATCAATGCGATGTAACAAACTATTCTTTTCATTTGGTCCCTCAATCAATGATCAAACACCATTTTTACTTTATTGTAATCGATTTTATAGTAATTATTCAAATAGCAGACAAACGAATTTTTAAATATGACTGCGTGATAAGAATTCAAAGCAGCCCCTTCAATTTGATCGTTCCATAAAGTATCACTTATCCCTCCACTATTTTTTATCATGGCACCCGCTAAAAAACGTTCATAATAAGACATTACTGTATCCTTCTTCACTGCGCCTACGCAATACTTAACCCCCTCATGATCCCACAAATCAGAACATCCTTTTGCAAAATTCTCAAGATTTTCATAGCCTGTTATTTTCTTTTTTTCCACATCCACGATTGCATAACCGCAACTTTCAGAACTTCCTATCAAGCGCCAATAACCATCTCCCCAAGGACGAATGGAACCGATTTTTTCAAGAAGTTTACAGCCAGACCATTCAAAATAACCCAAATCTTCAGACCCCTTCCCCAAAGTCCATTTGTGAAAGCGCCCTTCTTTCTTGTCAAGCTCTATTACAGTCGTGTCATCTATCAAATCATAAACATTTGTAACATATTTATCTTTGATTTTGCTACTTTTCCAAACATTTTCTTCCGTATAAAAATTATTCACTACAATTCGAGTTCCCAGTTCCCTTGTAGAACAATCATCGCCCAATGGTTTCGCCAGACAAGTTTCTTCCGTTTTCTCCTCTATAAACACAACTAAAGAATCTCCGGAATAACCAATCAATTTAGAGCTGGAAACATCTTCCACCGATTCATGCCAACACCCCCAGAGGCCTACACATACAAAAGTCCACCGGAAAAACAAATAAATGTTTAATTGTTTTTTCATACTTTCTCCATAGTAGGCAAAAGGTAGAAAATAATAAACGCTAAACAAAGAATAAATTAAAATAAGACTCAAGGAGCAGGTTGCTGTAGCCGTATTTGCGCGGCTCGAAATCGAAAATCCCGTTCTTTTGAACGGGATGCCTGACACGTCCGTTGTCGCCGACAGAGGAATCGACCGCCCACTCCCCGCCGCCGGAGCGCTTGTACACGACGCACGCGTCGCTCGCTTGCGCATCCTTAGATATATCGCACTCCCAAGCGATTTCTTCCTGATAGTTGAAGTTCATGCGGATTTGCCGTAGGCGGTGGGGCATCAGGTCGTCCACCACGAAGGAATACTTTTCAATCCAGTCGTCCACGGCGATGGACGGCACCGCGTAGCGTTCCACGTGGCGGATGGGCACGGATTTCGGGGCGGGGTCGCCGTCGGGCGTAAGGCCGTCCACGCGTTCCCAGCGGTCCACCTTCACACCCATCCTTGACCAGTCGGAGGAGGAACGGAAGCGGAGTGGGACGAGGGCGGAGACTGGCTGCATTCTTTGTGCGGAACGAAAGTCGTCGGCCTTCGCGAACAGCCCCACCGCACATTTTGCATTTTCACGATTACCCAGATAGTAACAGTTGCGGTTCTGCTTCGCTTCCGGGTTCATTTGCAGAGAGTCCAGCGTCGCCGAGTCCAGGAGAGCCAGGTTCACGAACGGACGCTCGTAGAGGAAGTCCTCCATGATCAACGGATTTATCGTCGTGTCGTTTACGGAAGACCCCGCAATCGGGGAAACCGTATTCGAGTAATCGGCATGCCAGGTATTTTGATTGGCGTACACATTGTCAATGGGCAGATTGTGCGAATCCGAAATTTCATTGATCAAGTCTTCAGACAGTAATGAAAAAAGCATGTTCGATAAAGTAATCGAAGATCCCACAACGGCGGCCACATTCGCCGCAACTCTTGCCCCCTCGAACCATGCCAAAGCAACGTCTGCGGCCATGCACACTGCACTTACTGTCGTCATCACGACATTCGCCGTTCTCCAAGCTTCAGCATCGGCATGCGGGGCGGCGTTAAAACGCCAACGCTTAACATCGGCAACACTGCTTTTCAGACTTTCCGTACTTTCCGCCCAGCTAGACGCCTTGGGAACAATGCTCGTCCCCTGTTCCCGTGAAGCCGCGGAAACAACCAATCCCATCGTGGCTGCTTTAGATGCAAGGGCGAACGCCTCCGAACTCATGGCATCGTCGCTTTCCGCAAGCTGCGAAAAGAAATTCATCATGGCCTGAGTGAGGGCTTCGGGAACAAATAATCCCGTCCAATCGGTAACCTTCTTGAACGGATCCGAATACGTAATGCTCTTTTCGCCGCCCATCAGCCTGAACATGGGTTGATTTTCGCTTGGAGAAATTTTCTTCAAATACGAGATATTGCCTTTTTCACCTTTCCCCGGGTTCACATACTTGACCAAAGGGTCGTCTTCCGAATAATCCTGCAGGTTGCCTTCCACAAAAAACGGAGCTACAAAATTTGTCAATCCCAACAATGTCGCCCAGGAGAGACTCGATATGGCGACCGATTTTGCCATGAAATTGCCTCGCATATTGAGACTCGCCAGCGATAAAGCGACAAGGGAAGTGGAAACACCTTGTAACGCTTCCCATTTATGCCCGACCAAGTCTAGCTGCATTTCAAGGGCACCAGTCCCTTCATGCGGACTATCGAGCGTTATCACCTTGTCCACGTCGCCGTGATAGTAGTCACTATTCTGCGTGTACTCACGAGCTACAACACCACCCATGCTGTGACCGATGAGAATGTAGCGGGAAGCCAGTTGACGGTAAAGGTCAGGATTTTGGCGGATGGAATCCAATGCCAGCTGTCCATATACAAACTTTTTTTCAACAGGATCGTAAAAAGAAGCCTTCACTTCCTGCGCCTCTTCAATCAAAGCACGACGATGGCCAAATTTTTCATTACCTTTGTTCCAAGTTCTGTCGCCAAGTTCAAAAGCGTTGTTGATGGAGTTATTAGGAGGAAGCGAAAAAGCACGCCAGTGATATACGCAGGAATTATGCACAGCCTCATAGGCACTGTCGTATATAGGCTCCTCGAATATTCTCGTTCTCAGCCATTGGTTCAAACGAGGTTTTTTCTCATCCACCTTCTCAACATAACGGCCAATATTAGCATTGCCAAGATAATTCGTCGCATCGTAAGCTTGCGGAAGATTTGAATTTTCCTCAAAGCCTTGCAATTCTCCATCATCATTCTTATGTCCGTATGCACCATGTAAAAGAAGCACGTTATAGTTCGTCAAACTTTCCATTGGCTTGGGAACAGCCCATGATTCGCAAACAATCAACAAAATCAAAAATAGAACAATCCACTTTCTCATACTTTACTCCAAATTCACCACAACATCGTTGCCTTTATAAAATTTTAAAGGTTCGCGCCATGTAAACGCAGAATCAAGACATGAAATTTCTTGATTACCAAGACTACATATATTTGCCCGAAGTTCTATCATATTTCCCCAAAAGATTCCCTTACTAAATGCCAACGGAGCTAAAAGTGTATCCTTTTCGTTCTTTAAAATATTCCCCTCAAGAAGCCGCTTTCCAGCAACAGAACAAATTACATCATCGCCCCATGCCCGAACATCATCGCACTTCTGAATCCACTTTAAATTTTCATCAAGCCGCTTATAAGTAAGTGTTTTGGCAACCGTATCCAAAACGGCATATTGGCACGTATCACCGCCTGCATTCAACATGGTATGCATATTCGGCGCAGAGTAGATTGTGCCCAAAGACAAAATAAGTCCATCAAGCCAATCGCGTAAACTTTCAACAGGAAAACCGATCTCACACCCTTCCATTTTTACAGAAATTTGATGCACGACCGGTTTCCCGCCTATTTTCCAAAAAGTCATCACAGGACCTTTCCATACCTTAGTATAACGAGCAGTTCGCCCACCCCATATAACAGAATCACTCAACTGCCCCAAGACATAATTACATTCTTCGTTAAAATTGTCCAATGTATCCGTCCATCTGGGGCCATTTTCTTGAACCCTGTAATTGAATACACGGAGGCGTTGATGTCCTCGCCCCCCGATAGCGTATCCATCGCTAGTTTCTTGAGACCATTCTTTGTCATCGGCAACAATTACCAAAGAATCATCTATAAAGCCAACAATTTGAGAATCACTAAAATAATCAAAAAACTCTCTTTCCCCGTCTTCAGGAAACCAATCGGAGCACCCCCACATGCCTACGCATGTAAGCATCGCCATCGCAACAGCAATCAGCGCCACATTTCCAAACTTTTTCAAACTTCGCCCTCCTTGTATATCTGCATGTTCAACGCCCCCGTCCCCTCATGCGGCGAATCAAGTGTTATCACTTTGTCAACTTCGTCATGATAGTAATTGCTGTTCTGAATCCATTCGCGAGAAACAACCCCTCCCATAGAATGACCGACAAGAATGTAGCGGGATGCAAGCTGGCGGTAAAGGTCGGGGTATTTGCGGATGATCTCGAGAGCCTCTTGTCCATGAATAATCTTTCCACTATCATTTACAGCGGAAGCCTTTACCTCTTGTGCTTCTTCCACCAAGGCACGACGACCACCAAATTTCTTGTCCTTATTCCAAGTTCTGTCGCCAAGTTCAATTACGTTATTTATGGAGTTGTTTGCAGGATTGGTAAACGAACGCCAGTGATAAATGTAAGAATTTAAAGGGCTGCGCGCCTTACCAATATCCGGCTCCTCAAACACCTTATTCGAAAGCCATTTGACAATGCGTTCGTTTCCGTCATACTTTCCAAGATACGCGTCTCCTAGAAAGGATGAATCGTTATATGCTTCGGCATACCCATTACTTTCTGCAATCCCCTTACTAGATTCATAGGCACCGTGAACCATTACCACATTGTAATTCGTGATACTTTCCATCGGCTTGGGTACAGACCACGACTCACAAATTATGGTAAGAATTAAAAACAAAACTATTCTTTTGGACATACACTACTCCAATTCAACAACGACTTCATCATTTTGATAAAACGACAAACCACCCCGCCATTCAACACCAGAACAAGCAACCACACCATCAGTTAGATTACACAAATTCGCATTAGGCCGTAAAACATTTCCCCAAAAATCCCCTATAGTAAATTTTACAGGAACATCAATAGAGTCTTTTCCGTTTCGCAAGAAAACTGCTTCGAAAGCCTGCTCTCCAGGCATAAAGCAATACACATCCTCCCCCCAAGCCCGAACATCATCGCATATTTCAATCCATTTTAAATCACCACTCAATCTCTTATACGTAATCGTTTTCGAAATCGTATCCAAAACAGCATACTGACATGTATCACCGCTTGCTCCAAGAGGTCCCCTTAAAATTATTTCTCCATTCAGCCACTCTCTCATTTTTTCCTGTTTGAATGTTACATTGCAGCCATCTTTAGAAACAGCCGCATTCACAACAGTAGGCCTCTGGCCCAATTTCCAAAATGAAAAAGAATCATTTCCATTTCCGCCCCAAATTACGGAATCCGACAACTGCCCCACCAAATAGGTAAAACTTTCCGTATCATCATTGTCAAGCGAATCAATCCATCTCGGACCGTTTTCCTGGACTCGATAATTATACACACGCAAGCCCTGATGCCCAACGCCCGTGCGATAGCCACCATTATTTGTAATAAACGTAGCCAATTCTTGCGACCACCCCCGCCAATCGCTTACAATCACAAGAGAGTCATCTATAAATCCGATGACTTTCCCTGTTGTTCTCGTATCATCCCACTCAATCGGCCCATCATGCGCTTCTAATTCCGAGCACCCCCAAAGACTTGCACTTGCCGAAACATTTAGCAAAATGCTAGCCACTAAAATCAATCGTTTTTTGTTCTTTTTCATAGTGGCAAAAATAAAAAAAACTACTAAATCATTGTGAATTATGAGCTGACGGTGTAGGCGACGGAAAGCAGGCTGTCGTCCGAAACGTAGGCGAACCCTTCCCGGCGATGGGGACGCTCCAGCGACGCGTATTCCCCGACGGCGGAGGCACCTTCGGGAACGACGGCACCCACCGTGTCGAACTTCAGGACGGGAGGGGTCCTGTCCACCCGGAATTCCGCGGATGCCGACCCGGCGTTCAGCCCCAGACCCTGCACCCTTTCCCAATCCCCCGCCGAAACCGTGCCGTCCGCGATTTTAGACACCAACGCGTTCACGGCATCGTAGGCAGACGCATTGGGGGCGGCATTGTCCACGGCGTACGCGCTCACGCGGTAAAGGCCGTCCTCCGCCAAAAATTTCCGGCTTGCAGAATCGAAGGGAACGGCGAAGTCCTGCGAAGCCACGTCGTAGAGGGAGGAAAGCTCCAGGGAATCCGCCAAGCCGCCGTCCACCCTCGACAATTGCCAGCGCATCGCCCGGATGTCGGGATTTTCGACCCCCGCGTCGTCCCACGCGAAGCGCGCGAGGAAGGAGACGCTGTCCGGATTGAGGGCGAAAGCCTCCGCGGAAAGGCGGAACGACGGCGGAACCGTATCGACCGTGAAGGGCACGTTGTAGAAGTCGGAGCTGTCCAGGGTCCCGCCCACGGAATCCATCGTGACCGTGCAAAATTGCCAGACGTAGCCCCCGGAAAGGCCGGACATCTCCCTTTCGGAATTGAAAATGGCGTCCCGGTTCCCGGAGGGGACGCGCGTCATCGGCAAAAACGAGGAGGGGGAAGGCAAAGACGTGTCCTGGAAAATCGCGTCGCTCGCCGACACCACGGAGAATCCCTGGTAGTCCAGGACCGAGACGTGCGCACTGAAACCCGACACGCGGTTCACCGCCACGCCCGGCAGCGGCCACAGCGGCTCCAGCAGGTTGCCCGTCGCCTTGAACAGGTAGTAGAAACGCTGCGTGTTCGAGAGCCCGATCTTGTTCACCGTCGAGACCGTGACCGTGTTCTGGTTGTCCTTCTGCAAAAGGAGCAGGTTGTCGTAGCCGTATTTGCGCGGCTCAAAATCGAAAATCCCGTTCTT
>NZ_FUWU01000079.1 GCF_900167415.1 Fibrobacter intestinalis
GCTATACTGTTTTTGCCTTCTGTGGAACGGAATGAACAAAAAATGCGAACGTCCTTATCTTGCGTTCGCAAAGTGACTTTTTAAGGGCTGACTAGCTACTTTTTCTTTGATCGAATAGATCTGGTCTTTGGATTTTTTGTCTTGAAATCAATCATTTCTTCAATCGTTGAAGAAAAGGTGGCTTGTAGAGATGGTTCTTGATTTTTAAGTTTAGAAGTTTTGCAAGGTTTTCATGAATGTCTATAAATCCTTGCGAATTTCAAACATTCGCTACAGCTAAAATTTTTTTCCTTTCAAAACGCCACGAGCAAATTCAGCCCGCCGCCCGCATTCGCCAAATTCACCGACGGAACGATTGTCCATTGCAGGGAATTTTCACGCCGATCCTTGTAACGCTTGAGCGCGTCGATATACTCGTCTCGGCGATTCGCATGGCCTTTGCAATCCCTATACTCATCGATATTGGAAATCAGGATAGGAACACCGACCAAATAAAAAGGAATAGCAACGACGATAAATGTTGCTCCAAGTAAACGGTAAAAGCTCTCGTCGCCAAAAGAGTTAAGTAGGCCAATCCCTCCCGCAAGCAAGCCAGATCCAAGTCCAACATAAACGCCTCCGAAAATCATGCCGGTCACATTCGAACGATAGTCGGCATTCAAACTTTCTTCGACAATTAAAGCGTTATAGATGGATAGGCTGTCATCCACCCCGCCAGTCGAAAGCTCTTCACCCTGTTTCAAAGGAAACTCCCCATTCGCCAAAGAGGTTTCCTCCGCATTGGCAAATCCCCAAAACAGGCTCCACAACAAAAGCAACAGCATCCGTTTATTCCGCATCATTCCCACACCTCAAAACGCCACGAGCAAATTCAGCCTGCCGCCCGCATTCGCCAAATCCACCGACGGCACGATTGTCCATTGCACGGAATTTTCTCGCCGTTCCTTGTAACGCTTGAGGGTATCGATGTATTCGTCGCGCCGGTTCGCATGGCCTTTGCGCACGACAAATTTATACGTGTTGTATAAAAAAACAGGAAGACCAACTAGATAAAATGGAATAGAAATTGCAGAAAAGAAGCCTACCGAAATTGCCGACGCAAAATCATTTTTTGAAACGTCATTAATGGCCACACACAAAAAAAATGTTCCTGAGCCAATCAAAAATCCTCCAACAATCATCCCGGCGACATTGGGACCATAATGGGAATCGTAATTTTCTTTGGCTATCAGGTCATAATAAATTTTCACGCTGTCTCCATTGAATTCAACAGAAGTTTTTTCATTTTGTTCCAACGGATTTTCCGCCAACGGCATAGCAACAGCATACCCCAAAAGCAGATGCAGCAGTAAAAAAAACAGGAAACATCCATTTCGCATCATTTCAAAGTTTTCTCCAACCGAAGAATCCCGTCGTGTTTGGTTTTTAAATTAAAAAACATCTCGATGTTTTTTGCAGAGATACTCGAAAAATCATCGCAGACATCTTTTAGATTTAGGTGAAAAGGTACACCCAAAAATTTTTTCTCGCATTCGCATCCAATGTCCCGTCCATGCTAAATTTCAAATCATCATCGTTTAAATCTATTTTAAAATTGTAAAAATAATACTTATTTACGCTTTTCACTTCCTTCGTATTTTCCAACATATCCGTTGTGCCAAAGTCATGATAGCCAGCGTTTTCATAAACCGAGAGCAAATTTTGCAGGCTTTCCCCATCCATAGAGACTGAAACCATTCCCGCATCCGAATTGGGCGCAAATTCGGCTTTACATAACGATAATGCAATTAAAAACAATAGAACGGGTTTGCAAATTTTAAACACATCAAAAAGATAATACGATTTTTTTCGTTGTCAATGCTTTTTAGGTTGTTTTTCGTTGCGTTATTTTTGTCTTCAAAATTTAAAAATATAAAACGCTTGGAAAAATTCGACGGACGGTGCTGATACCTTGCTCCGTTTTTTTATATCTTTCCCTAAAAATTATGCAAATCGGAATCCGCTTTTCTTTGGACGGAAAAACTCAGACGGAAATAAGCAAATCCAAAATAGGGAACAAAAAGTCCTCATGGCTCTTTTGAAATTGTAGGTGGCAGGGCGTCCTCGAATATCCACAAAGCCTTGTAAATTTCAAACATTTTTTCGTCATAAACCTAACAAATACTGGGATGGGCAATTATTTGAAGGACGACTCGTCAAAGCCCGTTTTAGCTTGCCTTTCGTAAAATTTTATTTCATGGTGAACAAATCGCCGTGAAAAACGTTAATCCCATAGGGGTTCCACTTTTAGAGGAGAACCCTTATGAATCAATCCGCGGAATCAAACGCATTTAAAGTCGGTTTTTTTGTCGATGGCTTTACTTTGCGCAAAGTCAATGAATACTACCGCAATCAAGTCCCGGAATGCAACGGTATCAATTTATTGGGACTTAAAAATTGGGCGGCTGCCCAGGCAAGTCGTTATTTTTGGGCGGGGCGTTCCATTGAAATGATGTCGCATTATTATCATCCCTATCGCAATCCCGAAGAGGACAACGATTTTCGTCATCGCGGAATGATGTTCTTTTCGGGGGAGCTTGCCAAAGCCGGTTTTGGCGTTCATTTTGCCGAAGTGAATTATGTGAAAAACCTGTGCCCCAATATGGCTCTGAAAGAAGACGTGTTACTTTATGCGCAATACAAGCAGCTGGACGCCTTGATTCTTGCCAGTACGCAGGGGCAGTTTGCGGGCCTTCCCGAACGGCTTGCCCGAATGAATGTCCCCACTCTTCTTTTGGGCTGGAACTTTACCTATTGCAATCAGAACCGCGAGGTCCATTGGCATACGGACAAGGATTTGCGCCGGGAATCGACTTACTACATTCCGATGGAACGGGTGATGGAAAAAAATAGAGCCAGCAGGGATGTGCTGACTCGAGATTTATTTTTGTCGCCTAGGGGAAAAGCTACAGCTTGTCGCGGAGTTTCTTCTGGTTTTCCGAAAGGAATGTCCAGGTTAGCTTGACGCCCATAAACCAGGTGTCGCCGTTGTTGTCCGGTTCGCCGAGAAGATAGCCTTCCACGTCAAATTCGTTGAAGCGGATAACGCGGTAGCCCGCATAAGCACCGATGGAGAACGGGTCCAAATCGACTCGCAGTTCGAGTTGGGTGTTGATGGTGGGCGAGAACACGCTGTAATAGCGATTGCGCACGGTTACGGTATCGCCGTCTTCGGTTCTGAAGGCGTAGTTGGATCCAAGATGGATGTTCAACAGGTTGATACCGAAGCCGACGGAGGGAATCAAATTGATGATGGTGCTTTCACCGAAGAGCTTCCAGCCGAACATCCAGTCGATGCCGTAAGAGAACCATTTGATATCGTAAAGATCGTGGCCGCTGCTGTTTTTGCTCGCCGGTTTTTCGGAAACTTGGGTGGGCATGAAGTTGATGTCGAACCAGGTCAGGAACTGGTGGTATTGCGCACCGACTTCCACGTGCAGACCGAGATAGTAATCGTTGAAATGCTCGTATTGGGAAATCGAACCGTCCTTTTCAAAAACGGTGACGGTCGAGGTGTCGTCTTCGACTTGATATGTTTCCAGATGCCCGAAATTTTTGCTGAACAGAATTTTGTTCAGATAATTCGCATAGGCACTGCGCATTCCCCGGTAATCCGCGTTAATGGAAATGAATCCGCGGATGTCGTGCTTTTCATAAAAGCCCTCTTCGGGTTCGGCAAATACGAAAGACGTTATCGCACAAAGAGTTGCGACAAAAAGGGTAAGGGAAATCTTTCTGTTTTTCATGTTGCTTAAAATAGCTTAAAAATTTTACATGGAGATATTTTTTCTAGGAATTTTAATCGGAAAAGGCAAAGCCCTTTCTGGATTTTGATATGTTTGGCGCATGAAAATGAGACGGATAACGCTGATTGGGCTTTTTTTCTTGGTAATGGCCGTCGTTATATGGGTTTGGGGCTTGCCGGGAGAAAGACGGGCTGATGCGAAAAATCGGGCCTATGCAGAAAGTGCCGCTTTGTCTCTTTCTTATGCGGCGAATTTTGGAGTGGATTCCTGCGGCGGTTTTCGGATCCTGTGGGTGCGAAACGGAAAAATGCCTCCTTTGCGCTGGCTCTTGCGGGATTCTCTTTCTCCGTCGAATGTGCCGCCGGATTTGGCGGAGCTTCCGCGTCTTGCGCTTCCCGTTGAACGGATGACGATACTTTCTTCGACCTATCTTGGATACCTTTCCGCATTGAAGGTGCCGGAGCGGATTGTCGGCGTGGATTCCAAAAAATACATTGCGGATTCGGCCTTTTACCGTCGAGTGGACTCTTTGCGGGTGAGCGAAGTCGGTGAAGGCGTGGAACTTTCTCCCGAAAAAATATACGGGCTGCGCTCCGATGCCATTTTTGCATTTTCGACAGGCGAGACAATTCACGATGCGTACCCCAAGCTTTCGCAGTTAAAGATGCCGGTCGTATTGACTTCGGAATGGCGGGAAAAACATCCGCTCGGCAAAGCGGAATGGATAAAGTTCTTTGGCGTTCTGACCGGTCGCGAAGCTCTGGCGGATTCCCTTTTTTCTCAAAGCGAAAAAAAATATTTGGCGATAAAAGGCCGGCTGGATTTGTTGAAAGACTCGGAAAGGCCCGTTGTTTTCACGGGAACGCCGTCTTCGGGAAGCTGGCTCGCTTCTTCGGGAAACAGCTTTATGGCTGCGCTTATCCGGGATGCGGGAGGGATCTATCTTTGGCGGTCGGACTCGGCTTCAGAAACGCTTTCTCTGCCTTTTGAAAGGGCTTTAATCGATGTGCAAAAAGCGGATGTGTGGATCAATGCGGGCGGATACGCGACTCTCGACGAAATCAGTGCAAACGAGGAGCGGATTCGGCTTTTTCCCGTATGGAAATCCGGTGAAATTTACGGTTACGATTTGCGAAAAGGGCCTGCGGGCGGGTTGGATTACTACGAAAGTGCGGTGGTAAAGCCGGATTCCTTGCTGCTGGACGTGGCGAAAATTCTACATCCAGCTCTTTTTCCGGGGTTCTCTTCCAAATGGTATCGCAAACTTTCTAATATTTAATTTGATATGATTGGTCATTCTGGTATTGGTGATTGGATATCGGCGTCTTATGAAATGGAGAAACCGTTCCTTCAGCAGATTCCGCGTGAATCCGCCGATTTTTTCTTGTTGAATTCCCAAATTCGGGAATACGAAGCGGGAGAAGCGATTATTGTCGGTGGAGAAATGGGAGAAACGTTTTGCGTGTTGCAGAGCGGTCGCGCCCAGATTTGCGGTCGGATGTTTGCGGACGGTAGCTACAATGTCATCGCCTGGTTGGAAACGGGCGCTTGCTTTGGGGAAATTTCGATTCTTTGCAATGAGCCAATCAACAATACGGTGATTGCAGCCGAGGATTGCACGGTGCTGCACCTCCCGCGGGAAGCGTTCATCAAGTTTTTGGAAAAAAATCCGAGCATTGTCGTCTGCCTGTATAAAATTGCGGCGGATCGCTTGCGGGCAAAAAATCAGGCCTTGGACGAATTTGAAAGCCTGTCTCTTTTGGCGAGCGCACGTGTTTTGCCTTTTATCGATTTTGCCCAGACGTTGGAAAAAAGCCGCATTACGGGAACGGTGCTTTTGGAATGCGAAGGCGTTTCGGGCTTTATCGCCTTTAGGGACGGTCGGATTTGCTGTGCGAAATGCGGACGCTTGACCGGGCCGGACGCTTTGGAAAAGATGCTTTCTTGGGACGACTCGGCTTTGTTTAAATTGGACACGCATCTGATGCCGGACGCTGTAAACATCAATCAACAGGCCGATACGACGAGTTTAATTCTGGATGCCTTGCGCAATATCGATGAAAAGCAGCTCCAGCAAAAAAATCAATAAAACAAACACAAAGGAAAAATCGTATGAATTATGCAGACGCTGGTGTTTCCCTTTCTCGTGCAGACGAAGCCATGGTCGGCGTGAAAAAGTCGGTTCGTTCTACGTTCAATGCGGGCGTTTTGGGCGATGTCGGCAATTTTGGCGGACTCTTCACCCTGAATCATTTGGGCCTGAAAGATCCGGTTCTGGTCAGCTCCGTCGATGGCGTTGGAACCAAGCTCAAGGTCGATATCGAAATGGGAACGCACACGTTGCCTGGACAGGACATTGTGAACCACTGCTGCAACGATATTCTGGTGCAGGGTGCTCGTCCGCTCTTCTTCCTCGACTATGTCGCCATGGGCGCTCTCGACCCGCAGGTGATGACAGGCATAGTGGAAGGTATGTCCAAGGCTTGCTGCGAAAACGATATGGTCCTTATCGGTGGCGAAACGGCGGAAATGCCGGGCATGTACGCAATCGGCGACTACGATATTTCCGGCACGATTGTCGGTGTTGTCGAACGCGAAAATATCATCGACGGTTCTCGCATTCATCCGGGCACCAAGATTTTGGGACTTCCTTCTACAGGATTGCATACCAATGGGTATTCGTTGGCCCGCAAAGCGTTGTTTGAAGTGGCGGGTTACAAGGTGGATTCTCGCGTGGAAGGCCTTGACAAGACGATTGGCGAGGCGTTGACTGTGCCGCACCGCAGCTATTACAAGAGCCTGATTGAACTCACCGATGCTAAAAAAATCGACGGCCTTGTCCATGTGACGGGTTCGGGTTTCCAGGGAAACATCCCGCGCATTCTCCCTGCCGACGTGGATGTGGTCATTGACCGCACTTCTTGGGAAGTTCCGGCGATTTTCAAAATCATCCAGCAGGCTGGCAGTGTTGAAAAGGATGAAATGTATTCGACTTTCAATATGGGAATCGGGATGCTCGTGTTTGTCGATGATGCGAACCTGGCGGACGTGGAAGCCCATCTGAAAGCGAAGAACGAACCGTTCTACCATGTTGGCGAAGTGGTGAAAGGAACGAAAAAAGTTCTTTTCCGCGACTAGTTTCGGGATTTTGAACGCATAGAAAAAGGCTCCCGTTTTTTGGGAGCCTTTGCTGTCAATTCCCTATGCAAGAATCTGTCGCTATTGCCCACTATAATATCGACCGTAATAACGACAATTTTCGTCGTTTTCACAAACGGCGCTTGGCTGGTATTCATTTTCTACCATCCAAATCTGGATTCCGATTTTCACGGTTCTGTATGTTTGCCCGTCGCGTTCATCTACGATTTTACCGTATGAAATTTTGGGATTTAGAAAATACCTTGTTTTTTGTATTGGACGCTAGATGAGAAGACTTCGGATTGGGAACTCAATGAATTGTCAAACATATACCGCAGCCGCCATACTCTTTTAGGACGGCGGGGTGCTCCGTAATGCCGTGTCCCGCTATTTGGAAGAGGGCGGTTTCCCTGATGTGCAGGGCGAAAACCTCCGCATTCGCAATAAGTTGCTGCAGGAGTACGTGAATGCCGTGGTGCTTAGGGATGTTATCGAACGACATGAAATTTCCAACGTCCAGGCTCTCCGTTATACATTAGATTATGTTATCCATAATTATGCACGGAAAGTTTCCTCCCGAGCGATATCGGGGGCGCTGAAAGCGATGGGCAAGCCCGATAATCGGGAATACATTTCGGATTATCTTCGCTATTTTGTGGATGCTTACTTGATTTACCCTGTTTCTATCAGGACGGATTCTGTTGCAGTGCGTAGGACGAATCCTGACAAGTATTATATGGTTGATACAGGCCTGGTTCGTGCCATGACTCCCAAGAATGATGCGGAGAAGGGTTGGCTTTTGGAAAACCTCGTGTTTATGCAGTTGCGGCGTGGCAACAATAAAATCGAATACTACGTAAACAAAAAAGGCGGCGAAGTCGACTTTCTGGTGACGGACCTTGATACAAAAGCAAGGCGTTTGATTCAAGTTGCCTGGAATATGGAAAAAGAAGAAACGAAAAATCGCGAACTAGTGGCGATTCGTTTGGCGAAGGATGAAATCAAGGTCAAGGATTGCTCTATCGTTACGTGGGATACCGATGGCGTTCTAGAAGACGGTGTCAAAATACCTGTTTGGAAGTTCTGCTTGGACAATAACGCCTAAGGCTTCATCGTAAGCTTATTTGCAGGCATTACTGAGCCGCAGCCGCGGATGCTGCGCGTCAAATCCGAATTTCCCTTGTCCCTTCCGCTTGCCACCTCAAAAAAGGGAAATTTTTCATGGCGAGTTTTAGTGGAGGGCTGTATCCAATTCCTAAATTGGCCCCGCCTTCAGCGAAAATCACCATTCCTACAAAATTAGAGAGCCGCCTTCAGTGAAAAAAAATGCCATTCCTACAAAATTAAAGGGACTTATATAACAGAGCTACCCGATTAGTTTGTAAACGGTATTGAGATTTTTTTGACTTATATTTTGGAGTTGTGTTGCCCCAAACGCAACCCATTGTCCCTTGTTTTTTTAGGGGCGAAGAGGCCTCCTTTTACGGGAAATTCCTCTTACACAATGGGGTTTTGTGGCGTTTGCTGCTATTCCACTTCGTTGCGGCTGATGTTGTCCTTTTTCACCCAGCCGGAATAGATTCCGTCTTCGGTCTTGAGGTTTACCCAGCAGTTCTTTTCGTCTACAGGAATGAGAAGGGTATTTGGGGAAAAAGAAAAGACTTCTTCGGCGTCGTCTGCGGGGCTTGCTTTCATGGAAATTTCCTCGCCGTTTGCCGATACCAGCCGGGTTCGAACGACAGAACTATGAATCCAGTAACCAGTCGTAGAACCATTGAGGACTTCGTTTCCTAAGGTTCCGCTGTCTTCAATTTTCCACCAACCTTTGATTGGAGAGCTGAGACCAAGTGTTGGCGTTCCTCCGATTTTTAGGACAACCTTGCCCTTCATTTTATCTCGGATGTTGGTAGAATCTTCATCAAATACATAGGCCCATACAACAGATTCGCATTCGTCCTCTTGCACATATTCATCCTCTTGCACATATTCGTCCTCTTGCACATATTCGTCCTCTTGCACATATTCGTCCTCTTGCACATATTCATCCTCTTGAATATCAGTTTCTTCTTCGGAGGGTTGAATTTCTTCGTCTTCCCTTTCGCTAAGGATTTCCTCGGCAATGCCTCCATCGGTTTTGGCGGGGACTATTTCCGGTTCGTTCGGGCTCATCAGAAGGGATCCGACAAGAATAGCAATGATTCCTCCGATGGGAATACAAACTCCCATAATCAACTGAGGTTTACAGGAACGGGCTTTTTCGGTAGCGAAGTGGTAGGGCAATAGCTTTCCTGTAAGCAAGCCATAGATGTCTTTGATGTACCAGACAACCCAGCCCAGAATATTGATGCAGGAAATGACTGCCATCGTAACGGAAATAATTGCCAGTATAGTATATGTATATGTAAAGTAGTCGATGAAGTTGTTGATGAAAATGCGGATGAAAATGCTGATATGAATTACTCCCAAAAGAGGGAAAATCAATTTTAGCAGGCCCTTGCGGATGTAGCCTAGATAAAACCGGTCCACGCCAAAGAGTCCAAAGAAAAGGGAGAGGATGATGGCGACGGCACGCTTTTTTCCAGATTTCTCCCAAATTTCGTCAAGGGCGGCATTTGTGTTGGGCAATAGCTTTCCTATAGCCAATCGTACTATGTCAGCGATGTACAAGACCAGCATACTGATGAAGGAAAGGATAAACACTACAGTGGAAA
>NZ_FUWU01000083.1 GCF_900167415.1 Fibrobacter intestinalis
ATGCAATCCCCCACGGGAAGCAAAGGGTCCGAGTAGAGCCCTGTGAGTTGTTTTAGCCCGCAGTCCTTATCCCGGACATTCCTAACGATTATCGCAGCAACAAAATCTTTTTAGCCGATACTGATAAAACTCTAAAAATTGCTTTGGTAATGCTTCGACAAGCTCAGCAACCGTGCTTCGACTGGCTCAGGGACCGCTGGTTGGTGAGCCTGCCGAACCAGCCGAACTAGTCGAAGGGCGGCAGGCTCACTAACAACTGACAACTACCCACTCTAAAGCAACCGATTTTTGAAAACGAATTTTAGAGCCAGCTAAAAATCATTCATTCTAACTCCAGATTTAGGCGGCATTTCCGCTCTTTCCTGAAGCAAACCGTTACTTGTTCACCACGCAAATGGCAGTTACCGTAGTCGTTACCGTGTACTTTTTGCCCGGAGCGCAACCCGCCGGAGCGAAATAGGCAAAGCCGGAAAGCGCTTCATCCGAGTCCCAGAAGACTTGCAAATTCATATAGTCCGAACCCGTTTTCGGTTTGCAGCCGATGGTGCAGCCACTCGGAGCGCCCGCAGGAACCTGGACCGTTGTCGCCGTCTGAGCAGGAATGAAAAGCGAATCGGGAAGACCAGGAAGCACCGTCTCACCGTATTTGTCGGCATCGTTGATGCTCCCTAACTCTAGAACTAGATCCACCGATTCCGGGTCCACCACAGCAACACCGTCGCAGACATATTTTACAATGGAATTGTCGGCATTGGATACCGCGACTGTCGCCGTCACGCTCTGTTTATGCATCGCGGAAGTCGCCATCATCGACCCGGAAGCACCAGAACCAGAGACTTCTCCGTAAGAAGATGTCCACACATAGCCCGTAATGGGCGACTCGGATTCCGCATCCACCGTCCAAGTGATGGCTTCGCCCGCTTTCGCCGTGGAAACGGAAGGCTTGCAAGAGTTCACCGAAATAGGAATACCCTGAACCTGAATCGTGTCGCAAAGGACGTCGTTGCCGTCCACATTCAAATAGGCGGCATAGGCACCCGCATCATTATAGCGGACATTGACCTTGTCAAGCCCGTTTCCCTGCACATTGGTGACGGTCGCCCCTTCGAATGCCCACACAAAAGGCGCGGTGATTTGCGCAAAAACGTCGCCTTCCGCCCGGTAAAATTTCCATTCCGCGAGTTCGCCTTTTTCCACAGACTGCTTGGTGGGAGCGCAGGTCCCCGAAATCGCCTTCTGAGGCTCGTTCAAGATTTCATCGCTGCTGGTCGTTTCCGTCGAAGCCGAAGATTTGGCGGCAAACGAGCTAGAAGAGGCCACGGCCCCACCCGAAGAAGAATTGCCAGAAACAGCAGACGAAGACGAAAGCGAAACTTTCGCCGAAGATGAGGATCTTTCCTCTTCAGAAGAATAGGTGTCGGGATATTCCTCGGAACTGGAACTGGAGTCGCTTCCGCAAGCGACAAGATTCAAACCAGCATTCAACAACAGCGCCGAAACGCCGACTAACGAAATAATACGAGAACGGCTGAACATCATGAGCCAAATATAAATACAACCCTTCCCTGTCCGTTTGTAACTTTTTTCAAACTCTATAACATCGCCACAAGAAAAAATTATTTTTTGGCGGGATTGTGTTTGTTTTTCAAAAAAAGGAGCCAAAGTGCCTGTTTTTGCGTACATCCTGTTTTTTTCCGCTGCCCTTTTTGCGGTCGAACAAGAGCAACCGACACCCTACGATTTGATTCGCCCCATCTGGCCTATGGTATGGGACACCGCAGCAACCGACGAAGGCGGAACCGTGGAAAGTTTCAGCCAATACAGGCCCAACCCGACAAAGCACAATCCCGTTCCCCCTGTCGGAACCGTGCCACTGGATTTCAAACCGAACGGCATCATTCCGGACTCCCTGAACCAGGCTTTCCGCGACGCCCAGAACCTGCGCATTGGACGTATCCGCATTAACCAGGCGGGCTACCTTCCCGAAGATTCCGAAAAGCAATTCTACTACGTTTCCGACGGCAACTGTAAAGAAACCTATTCCGTCGTCGATCTGGACGGGAACGAGGTCGCCGGCGGCGGCACCTTTACAAGCACAGGCAAATCCACCAGTTCCTCGTGGACGATTATCGCCGGGACAAATGCCGCGACGAACAACCAGAAACGTTACACCGTTGACGCCGACGGTCCGAGCGGAACGGTTTGCGTCGGGCATCTCGCCGACATGACGGGACTGGCGACAAATACCCGCTACAGAGTCAAAGTCCTCAAGCAGTATTCCGCTTCCTTTATTATTAGCGACAAAGTCTATTCGATGGTTCGTGACGCCACGCTGAAATTCTACGGAATCAACCGTAGCGGCAATTCAGAATCCTGGTTTCATAAGCCGAGCCACACGAAAGACGGCGGCGGAAAATTTGTGCAAGGCCAAGCCGGCGCCGAGGTCTCTGGATTCACGCCCAAGGAAGGCGCGCTTCAGGGCGGCTGGTATGACTGCGGCGACCACTTGAAAGAATCACAGACGCAGGCTTACGCCTTTATGGTTCTTGCGGTGATGGCGGCATCCAACCCGGACCGGGACGAAGACAATTACGCTTACAATATGGGCGAAACCGTCAATACGGACGGCGTTCCCGACATCCTTCGCGAAGCCAAGCACGGGGCGGATTTCTTTATCCGTTCCTATGTTTTTGCAAATGGCGTTATTGACAACATGGTGGTTTCCGTGGGCAACTTCGGCGCAGACCACGGCTGGTGGGGACGCCCGGAAAACCAGGACGCTCTCCCGACAACTCTCACGGGACGCGGAGGCCCGCACGAACGCGACTTGCGGCTCGGCGAGCTCGGATCCAACATTTCGGGCCAGATTGCCGCCGGCCTTGCGATTCTCGGCAAGGATTACGCGACCTACGACAAAGCTTTTGCAGACAGCTGCCTGATGATCGCCAAAAAGATGTACGACTTCGCCAAGAACCTGAAGCTCAAAGAAAAGGATCTGGGGCCGGGCACCTACGACGGCGGCAAGCCCTACGTTTACAATACCGAGGCGGACGGCTGGTCTAGCGCGGCCTACAACGGCAACAACGAATCCCACGACGACCTGGCGATTGCGGCGATTGCGCTCCACTACGCGACCTATCCGGATTCCGGAATGAACTATTTGAACGATGCGGTCGAAGATGCGACCATCGGCGTTCCCCAAGAAGCTTCCGTCGGATTTTTCAACGGCGGATGGATGGCCTGGAACCGGGACGGCATGCGCAAATCGAGCAAGAACACGAGCTGGGCGAACGCCTACACCTACACGCTTTACGGCTTCTACAAGATGCTTTTAAAAGACGAAGCGACCGGACTTCAATACGGGATAGACAACAAGACCCGCCTGAAATACGCGGAAAACGTCGCCCTGATTTTAGCGACAAACATCAGCTATCTCGGCGGCTCCGGCTCCAACAGCATCACGATTCCGACTCTCAACGGTCCGACGCCCGTTTCTTTCGGGGATCTCTGGTATAATATGCAAACAGACCAGACCTGGATTTACAACCGTTACCAGGCCGGAAACATTTTTGAAGTTCTCGCCTATTCCGATGTAACCAAAGATTTGGAAGGGGTTTCCTTGCCGCAAAAAGGCGTGCAGAACTGGAACTCCGCCGCGATGAAGCAGCTCGGCACGAACCAACTGAACTACATGCTCGGCGTGAATCCGTGGGACGTTTCATTCCTGCTCGGCGTGGGTGACAAGAACGATGCGCACCCGCACCACCGCGCCAGCAACCCGGAAGGCAAAAACATGCCCGGCGCCGGCTATGTTTACAACCCGCCGACAGGCGCCCTCTTTGGCGGGGTCACTCCGAGCGTCGCCGATGGCAATGCCTGGATTCCCTCGACCATGAGCTGGGAAGACTACCACCTTTCGGAAACCTGCATTGACGCGACCGCCATGTTCGTCGCCTCTTGCGCAGTCGCTGTCCGCGAAGAAGACAGAAGCCGCGCTCCGTCCGGAATCAACGTGGAAATCCGCTATGTCGGCTACGATTCCGCCATCGTCAAGACGACCCAGGATATGCGCGGTCCCGCCATGATCCTTTACAGCACGAACGAAACAGGCCCCTTCAACGAAATCTTCAAAGACACCCTTTACGGAGTCAGCCACGAATTCCACATGACGGGGCTCCAGAACGGAACCGCTTACTATTTCAAGGTCGTCGCTATCAACGGCAGAAGCGAAAACTATACGACCAAGTGGCTTGTCGATAGCACGAGCACGCCATTCTCCTTCACCACTCTGGCCAGCCCACCCGCTGACGCCGACATCCAGAACATCAAGGTTTGCAACCTTTCTTCGGACAGCGCCGAAATCATGTGGTACACCCCCAACGGCCAGTATGAATCGAAAGTCTATTGGGACACTACCCTTACGAGTTACGACCAGATGACCTGCCCCACCTCCCCCACCGGCACCTGCAATTTTGAACAGAACGCCGACGTTTCGGGCATTCCGACGAATTTCCATTACATCAAGCTCGGCACTCTCAAAGAAAAGACGACCTATTATTACTGCGTCCAAAGCTATAATTCCATCCGCTGCACCGACGACGAAGGCATGCCGCTCAAATTCACGACTCCGGTCACCTCTTACGATTTTGCCGTCCGGACTTACCAGTATGAATTCGGCGGGCTGGACTTTTTGAACATCAACATTTACAACAACGAGGATCGGGCATTCGACAGCCTGACACTCCGCCTCTATGTCACAGCAAGACCCGAACAGATTGAACCCCAGCCAGGCCAAAACAACCAGCCCGGCAGCTGCCCCCTGCTTCTCGACGAAGACATTTGCCAGGCCTACGACGAAGCCGGCTTCAACAAGCCCTGCGAAACCGACCGCGAAATCCGCGACAATGCCCGCGGTGCTCCTCCTGTCAAACTCGAAGACACCTATAATGCGGCCACGGGAACTTACGACTGGTATCTACCGATTCCCCTCGGCTCCACGACGATCAAATCCTCTTCCCGGATGCGCATCGACTTCGGTTTCTCTAGAGGGCTTTACCAGAACGGCAAATGCGACCCGCTGCGCACCGCTCCCGAAAAACGGATGTCCGCAACCTCCGGAGACTGGACCTGGGCACCCCACGAACGCGATATAGACGGCGCGGACTATGCCGGTATGCCCATCTGGGGCAAGGACGACGGCGACCAGGACGAAGCGCCGATAAATCCCTATGTGGTCGTCTATCGCAAAGACGAATTCGTTTCCGGTTTCAGCCCCTCGTATTCGGAAATGACCCACAAACGCGCCAATTACAAGATGACAGTCGCCTTCGACGCCCCGTTCAATGTTTCCAACGGTTCCTATATCCAGCTGGACTCGACCATCAGCACCATGCGCCTGACCGGAACGGCGACCATTTCGGAAAACGGCTATGTGACTTCCATCTGGGTGAACGGCGTCCCTCTTTCCAAGGAACAGATGGCGACGGCTGCGATTTACAACTATTCGACAGGACGCTTCGACTTGAACATTCCGGTCAAAATGTCGATCGGCACAAATAAAGTCGATGTGACCATCTTTGCGGGGCCGAACCCGGAATGCACCGACTGCCAGGAAAACGGCGGCTGCGCTTTCATCAACCGCTCCTACTATGTGCAGTTCAGTAAAGGCGACCGAACCGCCGGGAAAATCCAGCTTGTGCGCGAAGACGGCAACTCGGTATCTAGCCCGGTCAAAGAAGACCCGATGAAATTCAAGATTCTGGTCAGCGACAAGGACAACGCCGGATACGAATCCATCTCGGTAACGCTTTTCAATTCCCGCACGAAGGATTCAACCAAAATCACCTTGAAACGGACAAACGCCACCCTCGGCTACTTTGAAAGCTCCTGGCTTTCGGCGGTGAACAAGGCGGACGGAGATATTCCGGAAATTCCTCTGCTCGGCGGCGATACGGTAACGGTCGTCTATATCGACGTGGAAGACCCCGAAGATTCGACTTCGCAATACTTCTACGCCGACCCCACGACACCGATTCCGCAGACGGCGACCCTCACCGATGCGAACTGCAATTCCACAGCGGACGCCCTGATCATCAGCTTCAGCGGAGCGCAATTTGACGGCTCCTCGATGCCCCTCGACAGCGTGGAAGTGCAACTCGACTCCTCGGCAACGACGGCGGCGACTTCCTTTGTGCTGAAGCCTTCGACAAAGGTCTCTGGCGCAGAAGCGACATTCCCCATCGATGAAGCGAACCTGGAAAAGAACGCTTCTCCCGCAGGAAAAGTCGTCGTCTATATGACCGAAAAGGGAGTGGTCAAGACCGCTGAAAAATCCATTACCGATGGCATCGCTCCGACCCTTGCGAGCGTCGCGCTTCTCGAAAATGAAAATCACGAAAATGCGCAGGACACTCTCCGCATCGCCTTCTCGGAACGCATCACGATGAGTACAAACTCCTGGCCGCTTGCCATCTACGATGCGGACGGCAACGAAATCGACCAAAGCACCATCAAGGTGATCAGCGCCAAGAGCAACGACAACGGAAAAATCTGGGAATACGTCGTGGAAGGCAATAATGACGGCGCATTCATCAAAGAAGGCCTGAAAGCGATTGTCAAAGCGGGATTCCATGTTGTCGATATGGCGACAAATGCGCTTTCCGATTGCAACGGCCCCGTGACCATTGTCGAATCCGTGCGCCCCGTCCCTGTCAAATACGCCTACATTGCGGACAACGAAGGCGATGGGCAACCCGATGAAATCTACATCGAGTTTACCAAGTCCCTCCGCGAAAAGGATATGCTCGACACGATCGACGTCTATTGGGGCAAGCCCGAAATTTACAAGGCATTCCCCAAACCGGCAAACGGCTGGAACGCGGAATCCGTGCTGGGCGACAAAACGATTCAGTATATCACGAAGCTCGACTCCGCCAACGGAACCTGGATAAAGGGTTCGGAAATCAAGACGTGCGTTTCGCAGGAAGACCGCCCCTATTACAAATACGACACGACCTTTACTGCTAAAGGCGATGTGGAAAAAATCGACTCGGTGGTTTCCGGCTACAACAAGGTCTGCACCAAGTACGAAACCATTCAAGATTCCATGTTCGTCCCGAAAATCGACACCATCGGCGTGGATTCCGTGCAAAATACCGTGACGGCCATCCGCATTCCGATTACCGGCGACACCTACAACAAAAAGACCTACGGCAACCGGAACGGAAACGGTCTGATTCTTCCGAGGCAAGGCCCTCTCGGCGGATTCTTTGACGACAATACGGCAACGCTCTACGACAGATGCCCGCCGATTATTATCAGCGCGACCATCACCAAGCCGACAGACGCCATGGGCATTCTCCGCGTGACCCTTTCGGAACCCCTTACCGTTATCGACTCCGCAGGTCCCTACTACTTGCAGAAACGCCGCGACGGATCGACCGCCTTCTTCAATGCGTTCACCAATTTCCAGAATACGGCAACGACTTGGACGTTCTCTTACTCCTACGATGCGGAATCCGCAATCCACGTCGGCGACCAAATCCGTTTGCCAATCGGTTCGGAATACTCCACAGCCTTTGACGGATACAAAAATTTCCCGGGAACGGAAAATCCGTGGGTCATCGTTCAGGGCGATATCGACGACGTAACGTTCAAAGTCAATATGATGGCTGGCATTTCGGCTCCCCCGCCGGGCAAGGAACTCTATGCAGGAAATCTTCCGCAAAAAGACGAGCATTTCCGGCTTTCCTACCTTGTCGATTCCAAGGAAACCATCTTCGCCAGCGGCAAGAAAAAGCTGTCGGCGATCACCCCTGTCACCTACGATACGGCGAACTACATTCACGCCGGTCCGACCTTCGACATCGACGTCAATATGCCGATTCTGTTGCAGCAGGATTCGCTGGGAGAAAACGCCTGGAACGCCGAACTGAAAATCAGCGTGGACTTCTTCAACAACACGGGTTCGGCAATGGCCACAACGACTTACACCTTCTCGCTTTCCGAAATTGCCAACCAAGCGATTTCCTCCGACGGCACCATCAAACTGCGGCTGGAATGGATGACCCACGATGGCATCGCGCCGCGCACCGAAAACGGACGCCATATCGGAACGGGAGCGTATATTTCGCACTTCTCTTTCAAGGCGAAGGAGTTGGCGATTTCCAATACGGCCAACGGAAAATACAAGAAAGGACACTCGAAAAAGCAATCGGCGAACAAGACCAAAACTTTCGGCTTCCGCCGCATCAGCAAATAGCCGCAAAAGTCCTTTTGAACATTCCAAGGAAACCGCCAAGCCGGTTTCCTTTTTTTTTGGACTTATATACAAAACTCCACCCGATTTGCTTGGTTGGTGCCCTTCGATAAACTCAGGGACCGTCGGTTAGTGCACCTCGGCAAGCTCGGTAACCGCTTGTCGAACTAGTCGAACCATGGTTAGGGATTAGTGGTTAGTTGAAAGTTGGGAGTTGGGAGTTGGGAGTTGAGGATTGAAACTGACAACTGAAAACTAATAACTGATAACTGATAACCGAGTTCCCCCTTCTCGCTATGGCGCAATATCCTATTCCACCCCACAAAACCAAAACTTCCAACTACAAAGCGTGGCGGGGGATAGGGTGAAGGGAAAAGAGGCTGCCCATGAGTCTTAAGAGTTTTACTCTTTTAGACGAATTGTCCCTGGAAGGGAGCCTTTGCAAAAGCGTGCAAGGCGAATGTTGCGCCGCAAGCTTGCTTGCAGGCATCATCTTCGAGGAGACTAGTAGTATTCGTCATTGCGTACCCACCAAGGAGAAAATCAGTCATATTTGAAAGCGACCGTCACCCCGAACCCCGGAGGGGTTATACGACACTTGTCAATTTATT
>NZ_FUWU01000086.1 GCF_900167415.1 Fibrobacter intestinalis
AACTCTGAAAAACGGATAGAAAGTGGAGTCGTTCGGAACCGTGATCTTTTCCGTTCTTTCTTGAATGGTTTGGCAGTAGGATTCGCCTTGAACCTTGTAAAAGCAAACTCTAGAACCCACCTCAAAATTGGTAAAGGCGACCGAATCCTGCGAAGGCGAAGCTTCCCCCAGCCAGGGAGCCAAATCGATATCGTAATCCTTGTGCTTCTTTTTCTTATCCAAAAGGGAAAAGCGGACGTGCCCGTCTGTCACGGGAACATTCCAAGACGGCAACGTGTCCCCACCATCAATAAATCGGTCGGATTCCGCAACAAGGGTATCGTTTCCGGCGATGAATGTATAATGGAATCCATATTTGTATTCGCTTTTGGGTGACGGAGTTCCCTTAACGCGTACGCTGGAACGGCATGACATATCCCGTTCGCAATGAACGGCAAGATAAACAAATAAATAAGAGCCGTGAGTTTTTGCCATCTTCACTTCTTGGGAATCATCAGAAGAGAAAATATCCGATAAATCGGAGCAGCCTAAAAATATCAGGCAGAAAAGGCAAAGGATTCTACAACGCGTCATAGTAAATCCACTTAAAAGTAAAGGAGTCTTCTTCCATCTTGTCTTCTTCATCAAAATCGTAGCGAATCACATAAGATAAACGCTCTAACGCGGCTATTTCCAAAGTAATGGTTTGCGGGTCTTTAGACGCTTTATATCTCCTGCATTCTTTATTGAATTCGTTAAAATCATCAATGCCATTATAGCAAGAACCGGTATACACAACATAAAAATTCCCTTCGGGAAGGAATATGTCGATGGAATCGCCACGAATTTCATAACGTTTTGGACTATTCAAATAAGACAATACAGGAGCCATATCCAAATCATAAGATTTAATTTCATCTGCCGAATCCCTTAAAGAAAACTTGAGATGCTTCGTAGAATCAATAGACTGGAACAATTCGACAAGAGTGGTGTCTATTCTGCTAAAAGCCTCATCCTTTACATAAAGCGAGTCCAGATAGATTCCATTCCATTCCAAAGCATAGCGAGCTCTAGAAATTATACAGAAGTCTGGACAGTCTAAGCGGTCATAAGGACCTAAGAGGGAGGCGGAAGCTTTACGCAGAGAATCATCTATCCATGTAAATTCAAACATCAATGGTTTATGAGTTGTTGTTGTTATATAATAAGTAGCGTTGCTAGGAGGATCGCCGTAAAGTTCAATATCGCACCCCAATAGCAATAAGCAGATGAACAATAAAATTTTAACCATGTTCACCTCAAGAGAAGAATTCGCAACGCAGGCAAATCAACGGAGCGCCCATGTCGGTATTCGCCAAAAGTTTGACCATCTAAAGCCTCATATTCCCAAACATTCTTTTTATTTCGTGTGGCTAGCATAATACCATCCAATTCAGGAAATCCTGAAAAATTTTCCAACACCGAACTCGCTTTATACTTCACTCCTTGCGGAGGAACAATCAAACGTTTGTTTTTTTTCGGTGTTTTCAAAGCACTGAAAATCCATGGGGCAACGACTTGTTTTTTTAGAAAAAATTTCACCATTAATGGGGTAATTCATTACGTAGGTTTTTGCTTGACTATCTTGAATTACAAACCAGTTGTTCAATAAAACTTTATCCTGTCCAAGATAATCGGCCCGCGATGAATTTTGCTGAACATTTCTAGCAACGCTTTGAGAACCTATGCCTAGATCCTCTTGAGCAACCCCATAAAGATGGACGCCCATATCGACCCAGTATTTTTGAGGTGAATTTGCCAGCCACGCCATCCCTTGCTCGCCAGGCCTATCAATGACCCAAAGGTTTCCGCCAAAATAAAGGATAGAACGATGGTTTTCGACCGTTGATGGCATTGCAAGTTTATCGAATTTTGTGAGAAAATGCTTAGCCGTATATCCTTTCGCTTCCATCCCGGCATTCGGCAGAGAATCTACAATAAAAGCGTCCGAACCTCCTTCCACATTAAAATCATCTCCCAGCAAGTCAAAATGAGTCACTAAAAAAGACAACAATGACCAAAATACTCCCGGAACTTCACCGGAAAATTCTTCTATCCTTTGGCGGATTTCATTTGCACCTATAATACGGTTGTCGTTTTGCGCACCGACAGCAAGACACGATTCGTTTGGCGCATTCTTATCACAATTTGACGCCAACGTTAAAACGTTGTGATTGATGTGATGGTGAAAATCATCGTCTTTATTTCTTTTACCAAACCCGGAATAGCCCCTATCCTGAATTAGAAACCCTTTTTTAGAACTGGAAAGCGTTATAGAAAGGTTGTCCTGCTGGTCATGAACCTGTCCTCGATTCCACATCTTGCCATTTTCCGCTATCATAGACAAAGCAACCGTATCTTCCACGCCAAAGACCGTAATTAAACAAATACCGTCTTTGCAGCTGCTCCTTACCCCGGATTTAGATGGCAGTTCAGCAGGTTTCAATTGATATAAAGTTTCATCTGGAAACCCAAAGGCAACTAACGGATTGATTTTCCCATCTTCCGGTTTTAACGGATAGGCTTCCGACCAAGCTAAAAAATTGGCATCACCAGTCAATTTTGCCCAAGCACGATAATCCGGATTATAGGTGCATCCATCGTCTATTTCAACAGGAATGTAACCATAAGACGACACTGGTCGAGAAAATTCGATCATATAGTAAGGCGACTTTAAAAATTTATTTTCAGTAGCGGGCATTGTTTTATTGACCGATCGGTAAGCCTCCTGCAATGCGGCAAGAATGTAAGGAACGTCGTCCCAAATGTATTGAGAATAGCCAGTTCCTTCTGAATAACCGCCATGTTCACCATAATGCATTTTCAAAGCACTATTTAAATAATCCAAATTTTCGTGTGTCCCATAAAATATAAATTCATACAAGGCAATGCTCGCATAAGCTTTGGCAACTAAATTATTTTCTAAGAGCATCGGACCAGCCAATTCAAGCCACGCACGAACGCCATCATAAACGGATTTGTACGCATCCTTTATATACTCTCTAAATTCTCCTTTATCAATCCACGCTAGCAAAGAAATTCTTGTCATCGCATCGGAGATTTCTTGGAGTTTTCCAATATGAGAATCGAAAAAAGTTCTTGCAGAGTTCCATTTGACCGCAAATTCACCACATTCAATGACATCGTTTAAATAGCCTTCGTTATGCCCGTAGGTATAGACAAGCCTTTTGCAAAAATCTTGATAGTCCAAATCGTGGATACTTTTTCCCCATTCAATCCAATTCGTCAGTGTCGCGCCGGTTATATTCGTCGCATTGTAGCATCCTTCCAAACCTCTTACTACCCAAGCCGCATCGGAAAGCATTCCACTGTTTGTCAAGAAATAATCGGTAAAATTCATTTTTTCTGAATCGGGTTGTGTAGCATCTTGGAAATACAATTCGTCAGAATCCCTTGAAAAAGTAAAGCGTCGTTTAAATAAAGAATTTGAATCATTATTGCTTGTATCGGGATTTAGCATTCCTAAAATAACATCTGCCAATACGGCATCTAGATTTTGGGCTGTTACTTTCCAGGCATATTCTTGACGATTGCAAGTAGTGTCAGGTAAAGCGCAATGCGAAATGGCTTCTTTTTTGGTTGTTAATATCGATACTTTCTTCTCTTTAAGAGAATTCAAAAGCAAGGAGTCCCTAAGTATAGCATCCGACAATTGTCCTTGTGGAACATCTAAGTTCTCGGATTCGGCATTTCGAAACAATCGATTAAACCTATCTCTCACTCCGTCAAAATCGAAGCACCGGAGTTCATTGTATAAATCATACAGCCAATAGACTCCATCAACCACTCCGTTCACAATGCCCATTTGGATATCCGTCCATCCGGCTGCAAACGATTCTATCCCATCGCGGACATCTTCTGAAAAAATAGCTGAAATGCCTATTGCAGGGACGAAAGCTGCCGTCGCTACCGAATTTACAATTCCACTCACTTTACGACAAATACTCCAAAAGCTAAAAGATTTTGCTCTAAAGAAAACGTAATTACCGACAATGCTATCCACAGGCTCTTCTATCCAACGATTTTCGGATTCAATGAAATGACCGATAGTTACCGAATCTCGCTCCGGAGCATAATTAAAATCCAAGGGAAGTGCCAAAGTTACCTCCTGCCCTGATTTTAATTGTGCTTGAATATCAAAAATATCGCCTATCATTGTAAATTCATCTAAATTTTCCGGACCATGTGGATTGAAAGAAAGTTTTTTTATAACGGGGATTTGCCCATCAACAAAAACATTCTTGTCGAATTTCAATTCAACAGATGCTGATGTATAAGGCGTTTTACCAAAGGCATAATTTGCTTGAACGGAATCGCTTCCTAAACTAGTTTCGGATGCTTGTATTTGTATTTCGACAGGTTCTTCTTTTGTTGCCCACCATTTCATTTTTACTTTACGGTATTCGGGGAAAGCTATTTCAAAATAAGGAGCATATTTTGCTTTTTGGGAAAGAACAACTGTAGAAGTCCATCCTCGAATGTTTGCCTTTTTATTGCTTGCGTAAGCAAATCCATTCAGTTCCTTGCCATCCAACGGTTCGATTAGCACATAAATGCGATTGTACATATCTTCAGGCAATTTGGAAATTTTGAACATTCGAGAGCTTCCGGCAAAAATAGATTCGGCATTCATTTCTCCCAAATCCCGATAATGTGCGGTTCTCATTTCATAAAGAGAATCTGCGAATTTATACACGAGTTTCCAAATAGAATCCGCACGTGTCAATTCCGCATGTTCACATTTAGAAAAAATACGATTGTCATCAACCCACCATTGTATGGGCATCCTCTGTTGCGGATTTCCCGAATACGTAATTTTAATCTCTGTCGCAAAGGCAAAGGTGATTTCCCGGTAATAGGAGTCCAGAGCGTATTTGCAGCTGTTGACGACAAGATGCCCTGCCATCGGGACGGATGGCGTCGAGTTGATGCCGAGAACCACGCGGGAATACGCCCACCCCATCGGAAATCCCGTCAGGGAAAGCGTGTCCCCGTCGCTTAAATCGAGAACCGTCCGGACATTATAGGGTACGACATGAACTGCAGCAAAGACAGACGGTGAAAATAAGAAAAAAGCCAACAAGAACAAAAACAGCCGGACCATAATCTATTCAAGAATGGAGAGAGCCTGAATTGGACAATACATATAGGCGGCATTACCTGCATTATCCGTATTGGTGCTGCAATTTGCATCATTTAATCCGGCATTGGCATTGGTGACCGTAGTGGTCGCATAATTGGGGTAGATGATTTCAACCGGGCTGCGGGTGGCATAGCCCGTTTGCGCCAAGGCCTGTATTTGATTATACGCCCTGCTCGCCGATGTGACAAAGAAACGCAGCCAGTAAGTCTTGCCCCCATATTGAACACTCTTTCCCGGATCGATAAAAAACATTCCATCGCCGGCCTGGATTCCCATATAGAACGAGGACTGCCTTTCGTAGCAGGATTGAATGGGAATCCCCGAGATTTGCCCATTCCCCGAACAGCCGCCCTCGGCATGCGAAAATATCACCGACAAGAACAAAACAACAAAAATAATACGAATTTTATCCACGGCGACTCCTTTGCTGTTGGGGAATATATAATAATTTTACGAAAAGTGTGCATAAACTTACGGACGGCGTTCGGCAAAGCGCCGAAGCCTGAAATCCGCCCGGGACGGCGTTCGGCACAGTGGCTTTTAGGCCACTCTAAGAATTCATTTTTAAAAAGCGGCAGCATTAGAGTTGCTTGTTATCGTTGGTTGGTTTTATCGTCACGAATTCCCTTTTTCCCGTCATTGCGAACGTAGTGAAGCAATCTTTACGGCACGTTCGGTGCGCACTCGATCCCACTCGATTTTTCTTCACCAAAACCGTTTTTAGAGGTGGCCTTTATAGATTCGCCCGAATTGCTAATGGGATTTTACTTTGGATTCGGGAAAATTTACTTTATCTTTATCGCCGGGTGTTGTTGTCTAAGGAAAAACAACTCAAAATGGAGGTTCTTATGAACAAAATCAAAAATCAGGCGCGTATCAACGAAATCGGCGGCATCGCCAATACGATTCTTCGGATTTACAGGGCGGATTCGTCTGCGCAGAAGGACGTCTATCTCAAAAACGTGATGGCGGAGGTGGAAGATCTTTCGGGGAGGATTACGACGGCGATTTTGCAGGACAAGGTCGTTTCGAATTTGAACAAGGCGGACGATGGGCGGGACGAGGCGTTGAAGGCTTTTGGCGCGCTTGTTTCCGGTTACACGGCGCATCCTTCGGAAGAAAAAAGGGCTTCGGCACTTTCGCTGAAAGGCGTTTACGACAAATACGCCAAAGCGGGCATAGTAAATGCCAGTTACACGGAGGAGAGTTCCATGATCGAGAGTCTTTTGGAAGAGCTTTCTTCGGTTGATGCCCGGGCGAATATGGCAAAGCTGGATGGCGTTTCGGAATTGCTGGAAGGCATTCGGAGCGCGCAGGATTCGTTCAATACGGCAAGCGATGTTTATGTAAAAGCGAAAGGGGGCAAAGCGGAGTGTGCTAGCAACTTCAAGAAGAGCCTTCTTTCTTCCCTCAATAACAGGCTCCTGTCCTATCTTTCTATGATGTCTTTGACGGAAAATGCGTCGCTGGCGGAATTCTCCCGGAATCTGGATTCGGAAATCGCCCGGTTGAATGAAAACATCGCCAAGCACCAAAAGAAAGGCTCCGATGCGGATAAAAATCTGCAGCAGGCGTAGAAATCCGTTCCGTTATATTCAACGTCAAGATGCTTCCTGTCTCCCGGCTGTTTGTGAAAATGGCCCGTCGGGGGCGGGAAGCATTTGCTTCTGATGCATCATATTGCGCTTGATAATTCAGGGGAAAATATTGTTTTTTTTGAGCGAGTAGATAAAGTATATGCTATAATTATTTTTATGATGATTAAAACCATTGGAAGCATTTGCTCAGGGATAGAGGCCGCTTCGGTTGCTTGGAAAGATTTTTCATTTGATTTTAAATGGCTTTCCGAAATTGCGCCGTTCCCTTCCGACTTTCTGAAAATAAAATATCCCGATTTGTTGAATGTCGGCGACATGAACGCAATTCCGAAAAAAATACTAAAGCATGAAATCGACGCGCCCGACCTCATTTGCGGCGGCACTCCGTGCCAGGCTTTTTCTTTAGCGGGCTTTCAAAACGGCTTGAACGACGAGCGCGGCAACTTGACGCTGAAATTCTGTGAAATCATAAACGCAAACGACGAAATCAGAAAACGGCAGGGAAAAGAAGAAACCATTGTGTTTTGGGAAAATGTCGAGGGCGTACTGAAAGACAAGACAAATGCTTTCGGGTGTTTTCTTTCATTGCTTGCCGGATGCAAAAAAGAACTGAAAATGAACAAGTTCCCGAATGCAGGACTTTTGCGCGGACCAAAAAGAAACATCGCCTGGAGAATTCTTGACGCGAAATATTTCGGCATTCCCCAGCAACGCAGACGGCTTTATGTCGTTGCGGGTGGAAAAGGTTTCAATCCCGAAAACGTCTTGTTTGAAAAGCATGAAAAAGAATTTTCCGAATTCAAAAAATATCCCCTCCGCTTTGAAATGTAGCGCTTAACCGCAACTTGGAAAAAATTGAGGAAGCTAATAAGGTGTATATTTCCAACCAAGGAGCCACCTTATGGCAGAAGAAAATAAACTTGAAAAACAGAAACGTCGCCGCCTGAGTGCGGAGGAGAAAGTCAAAATCCTGAGCGAAATTCTCCTCAAGGGCAGAGGCTTATCTGAACTTGCGGACGAGTACAAGATACATCCGAACAAAATTCTCGAATGGAGGAAGGTACTTTTCGAATCCGCTACGGGGATTTTCGAGCAGAAACGCCCCGACATAACCGAAAAGGCG
>NZ_FUWU01000087.1 GCF_900167415.1 Fibrobacter intestinalis
ATGTGCTTCAGGATGATGAGCCCGGTCATAAGACGGATCGGCTTGTTTGGCGCACCCATCTTTTCGTCGAACAATTTGGAAAACTCGGTCTCGAACTTGTTCCAGTCAATCTTGTTCGCGAGAACGTAGAGGGGGTGCTTGTGGTTCAACTGCTCCTCAAGGGAACAGAAAAGGCTTGTCTGTGCGTGGGATTTTGGCGGTCTGTACATAAAAAATGCAAGGTTTTCAATCATATTTTAGAAATCCTTGCAATATTTTCACAGGGTAGAAATCAGTTTTTCCCAATAGTTATGCGGGCTGGGCGGGATTTTAAGGGACGACTAATTATACGGCCGATATGGCGGGCAAAGGGGAAAGTGCGACGGGCATAAAAAAGCAATTGCTCAATGCAATCAATACGAAGCGGCTTCCTTATCTTGAAGCCATGGAAAGTGCGGGTTTTTATGGAAGATTTATTGAAAAGGTTTCCCTTGAAGTGGACCGCGCCAATGCCGCCGCAAGGCATGGGGCGAAACCCGGCGAAAAGGTGCCGGTGGATTCGGAGGGGGCTGGGGAATAGGCGAAAGCTTTGCCAGAAAAGGGACGCTTGCAGCGTCCCTTTTGGAGTAGCTGTTCATGGCCAAAACGATATGACGTGCCGTTCCTGTGTGTCTATTCAAGGTTCCCCTGTTTTGCCTAGGGGGAAAAATGTGGTTTATAGTGGATTTCATTATAATTACCGGAAGCGATATCGATTTTCCTATTGAAGTCGGCGAATATACGGATGATTTGTCTATCATGACGACCGTTTATTGGCGGTAGCCGATGGCGATATTTGTATAATGGATAAAAAATACTTGCGTTGCCGAAGTTGTTGAATTATTTTTCATTCATGTAATGAAGAAGGAGGGCCCTATGGGTAAAATTCGTCTCATTTTGGCTTTTTTATTTTCGGTGGCGGTGTTTTCACACGCCGAAGGCGGTTGTTCTGGGCCGGGGCAGAATCCGGGGATTCCGACTCAATCTTGCTATGAAATACTGTCTTCGTTTTATATGGGAATTCAGTCCGCGGATGGAATGTTTTTTATTGATACCGACAAAGACGTCCAGTACAACAATAAAACCTATAAATTGCGTTTCTTTGTTACAGCGACCAGCAGCTCATATAACCAAATACAGGCCTTGGCTCAAACGGGTTATGCCACTCGTAGCCGGATTGAAGTCATCTATCCCAATTATGCCGAAACTACGGTTACAAACGCTACGGCATTGAACAATACGAATTGCAGCACGAATACGGATAATGCGGGCAATGCTGCCTATATGTATTGCCCAATCCAAGCTCTTTCGATTCTTGAATAGCTCATGTTCAGACTAGTTTCGTTCTTCTTTGCGCTACTTCTATTTGTTCCGTCTGCTTTTGCCACGGTTCATGTTCTTCCCTATAATGTTAGAACGGTTTTGGATTTAAGTGACGGGGATACGATTTCTTTGGAAGGATTGCCGACGGACTGGACCTATTCCCGGGTGGTTCTTGGAATCAATTCGACTCCGTCCGTCCCGATGACGGGATATCTCGTTGTCAATAATTGTAGGCACGCCTTGGATTCCTATTATCGGGAAATCGCATTTGCCTACACGAGCGAAATAAGAATAAAGTTTTCTGGAGCATCGCTGCAGAGGATGCCTATGCAATGGTGGGTTGATAACAACGACTCTTTTTCGCAATGTGAAAAAATAGAGCTTTCTAGGGCGGATTCCGTACAGATGGCGTTAAAGAATTTTGCGGACTCTTTATATGCAAACAAGATTAAGAATTACAAAAGTTTAGGTGAATTAAATTCTGAAACAATTTTTGAAGGTAGTTCAGAAAATTTTAAAATTGAAAAGCTCCCTAATTGGTTTTACAATCGTATTTATGTACAAATAGAATCTATCGATGGTCGAGAATTGAATGGCTATGCCTATGTAAAGAATAAAAAGGCTCGTGTTCGTGGATGGACTTCTACGGTTGTTCTTTCTCAAAAAACAAAATATATTCCCTATTTTGAATTGGCTTTTCCTGAATATCGCAAAGTGAAGGTGAAATGGTGGTTGACAAACGAACTGCCGACAGAAATTCAGATTCAGACTACTGAGACGAACTTGGGTAATGACTCGATTCAAGTCAGTTATGCTTTTGGCAGAACGCCTTATTCTGCGATAGCCGTTAAGTTGAAATTTGAAAAAAATGCTTTCGAAGATGGAAAACCGCCAGTTGTAAAAAAGCTTTCCTTTAACCCGCATGGGCCAGAAAATTTGGATGAGCTTGCGGTGATGGGTGATGTTTTTGATATTCAAGCACAATTAAAACCGGGGCGTGAAGTTACGTTGGCTCTTCCCTTGGACTTTAATTATCTTTCTGGGCGAGATACGATAACGGTAGGTCATTTTTTAGTGTCCGAAAACCGATGGGTTGAAGAACCCGTGGACAGCATAGTTAATAATTATGCCTATTTTAAGGCTAAGTCTTTTAGTTTGAGGAGCCTTTTTCGAAAAGCGTGCAAAGTTGTAAATAAAGCGGCGATCGTCACTTTCACACCTGCTGTTGGCATTTCGTCCATTTTTTCAGAAGACGTTCGTGATGAGGTAGAATCACTAGCCTCCGGATGGACGGATATTCAAATCGGCATTGTAAATGGAGTAGTTGATGGGGTTTATTGGGTTTATGACTTGTACAATGAACTTCGCTGCTTTGATTTTGACGGCGTCAGAGATAGGTTTAAACGACTTTTTCGAAATGCCGAATCCGCAGATTGGGAGGTCCCGCAAGGTCGGCTGTTTGGTTCCGTTTTTTGGGATTTTTCATTCATAAATTATTTAAGAGATAAACAAGAGAAAGGATTAACAACTAAGAATGACGCGATGTCGTATTGTTCTTTACCTGAAAACAACTGCAATCGTCAAGAACACGCTTGGAAGGAAACTGCTAAGAATTTGGATGTTTTGCTGGCGGATGCAGTTATTGCCCAAGCGGGGTATGCTAGCCGAAAATTTGTATTTACAAAAGAATCAAATGAGTTGTATTTTCGGGATACAACCAAATTAGACTCGGCAAGAATGAAATTTACCGACTATTTTTTGACAAATAGCGGAATGCTTTCCGATGCGGCTTGGGTAGTAAGAGGTCTGGAAGGATGTTACAATGCAACAAATCTAACTGGTGCGATACTGACCAATTGGATTGAATTGGGCAAAAGTATTTACAATTTGGACTATCAGGATTTTTGTAAAAAACTTGCTTATACGTATGGGCATAATGATGGCTATTTGAACGATGTCGTTGAATGTGGTGAATTTGCTGCCAACTGGAATACGGCAAAAACTTTTTTTGATTCACATATAGGAAAGCTTCAAGAAATATCCAATGCAATGGTGAGGGTTTCTTTATTGGCGTGGATTGATAAGGAATTTAGACATTATGCAAAAGATGCCTATAAATCCGTTTATGACGGTATTCGTGCGTGGCTGGAATTAGCCGGACCGATGTTAATGGACAATAACCTTGTCGCCAAGGCTTATGCAAGCATCGCTCTTTATGAATTTCTATATTATGGAACGCACGAAAATTTGGATTATTTGAATACGGCTTTGAATATGCATTATGGAGAAAATGGCGGCTATTCAGAAGGAACAGGTTACTCTCAATATATTTGGGATGATGTCCCTTATGTCCTTGCCGCTTTACGGGATGCTTATAAATTGGCCAATAAAATGATGCCAACCATTGAAAATAAATTTCTGCGTTCACCATATTATATGACCGAATTTTCGCGTCCTGTAAAGAATTATGGTTATATTCCCGTTGAAATTGACGATGGCTGCACTTACAATCCGGATTATCGAGTTTGGTCAAAACTGACCGGCGATGCTAATTTTTTGAATTGGTCTGAAGCTTACCCTTTAAAACAGGAAGATGGGAAAATTAATCCCCTTGTCGCATTTGGCTTTCCCGATAAAAATCTGTATCAAACAAAGCCGTTAGGATTTTCTCCCCAAATAGGCAGTAGGAGCAAGTGCAAGGATGGCATTTGTTTGATTACAGCTATTGGTGCTGGCGATACGGTCGCTTTATCCATGATTGCGGAAAAAGGCCGCTTATGGACGAATGGGCAAGGCCATGATCAGCAGGATAACTTGTCTATAACTCTTTCCAGTTCCAATAAAGGATTCCTTATTCAAGATCGGGGTTATTCGGGATTTGACGCCAGAAAGAAAGGAGATAATTTTCATCGTCATCTACATCATAATGTATTGACGATTGCGTCGAATTGTGATAAGAGTGCTCCTGATGAAACCTGCTTGGAAGCGAATGCGCAGAGTGACAATCATATTGTAAGCGTTCAGGAAATCCGCAAAAGGATGGAAGAATTTTCCGGCTATGCTCCGGGAGCGTCTTGGTCGTTGCTGTCTTTTTTGCTGGTTCATTTTGACTTGCTTGGAAATGACTTCAATGTGGAAGGAGGCACGGAAGCAACCATTGTGGATTCTTTACAGAATATCGAAATGGATGCTAGGGGATATACGGCAAAGCATGCTTTAACAAAATACGATAAATTAATCCCATCGACGGTCACGAATCACCGCTCCATCCTTTATTTTGGTGGAAATTTTTGGGTCATCGATAGGCCTAGCGAACAAGGAATGGCTTGGCTTGCCAATTCGTCGGAAAAATATTGGGAAGGTATTGGAATTCATCTTTACGGTTCGTTATTGGAAGATTTGGGTATAGGGGCTAAAAGTGTCCCTCGAGAAATTCCACAAGGGTCTTCGAGAACAGATTATCCGGAACGTAGTAATAAAATTTTGCCCAACCACTGGTTTGCCATTCAAGACAATAAGGCAAAGACTTATGTAATGAACTATTCCGTCGATGGTGAAGTTTTTTCCAAAACATCAACTCGTTGTCCTGAGTATTTTCAATGCTTTGTAAATACAGGAAAGGATAAACGGTTAGTCGTTCCACCGCAAGGTGTAAAATACAGGGTTAGCTCTGTATTAGAAAGGTTTTCTGGCTCGCCAGAATTAGACGGGATAATGTTGGCTACGCGGAATAAAAAGAACGTTTGGGAATACGACGTTTTGGACGGCCAAACTTTTGGTGAATATCGATATGAAAACGCTGTTGACTTGCCTGCGTTGCGCATTCTCCTCTTGAGGCGATGATGAATAAAATTTTATCGTTCATTTGCTTGTTGCTATTGGGATGCGGCTTTGCGCTTAACGGTGGCGACCCTTCTTCCGGTGATTATTATGTAACAACGACAATTCATAGGCCGTTGGATTTTAAATTTGTATGGCAGGAGGATTCTCTGGTGTATGCTTACGCTTCATTAATAGGGCCTTATGAACCTGTTGATCTTGGCAGTAATGCTTACATTAATGCCGGTAGCTATGTTTTAGAGTTTAGTAAGGGGGAAGGCTCGTTGAATGCTAGTCCACATTGGGAAGGAGTGTCTGAAGTATTCGATTCAACCATAGTGAATTTATTTTACTCCGTGGATTCCTCGCGGCATCTCCAATTTTCCCTGGTAGATTCCATTGAAACGGTTAAAAGTTATGATTTGGACTTGACGCCGGTTTTTTCCTATACGAATGCTGTAAAGCATTACGAAATCCGCGGGGATTCCATTGACATATTCCTCCCCGAAGGAAATTTTTACGTTCTCTATGTCGGTTCATGCTATAATGGCTATGATAATTTCAGTGATTTGTCGATGGATGTGACATATACTTATTGCAAAAAAATCAAATCTTCGGAAAAATCGCAGACGATTACTTTGGAAATTGCGGCTCTTCATCGTTCGTCATTTTTCGTTTATCTAGTCTATGATAAAGAAAGTTCCTCGGGAACGGATGTCTTTACTTTTTTGTGGCGGTATAATGTATAGGATTTTCTATTTCGTTTGCCTTCTGGCGTTTTCCGGTTGTTCCCTTTTTTTTGAGGATTCCGGTACGTCCAGTGATGACCACAAGTGGAGAAGTGCAACGTCTCATGGGTCCTCATTGGACGTTTATCTCGCTATCTATTGCCCTAGAGACATGTCTTGCCGTTCGACCTTGCAGCTTGACGGAACTCCGAAACCTTCAAAAAGTTACACATGGGGGTTTCATTATACATTCATCGGCGGAAACGACACCCTTATTGCAGAGGATGATTTGTTTATTGACGGAACGGATTCGGTACGTTCGTGGAATCTCCCTGTGACGGATCGCCATGTTCGTTTTTCCCTTTTGGACGATAAAAAGAAGCATAAGGACTATGACATCGATTTGTCCCCCTGGATGGGGGAAGTTTCCCGAGCAAGGGATTCCGTTTCGTTTACGAATTTCAATGTTGGCTCGTATGTCTGCTTTTACAAATTTCAGGAAAGTATCTGTCGCACGATTCTGGATGAATCGGAACAGATTGCCATACCGAACGATTCCTCTTACTACCCGTTTTACAGGGTGAAACAACAAAACGTTTATATCCAGGTGGGAAAATATACGGACGAGTTGTTTGTCCTGACGACTGTTTATTGGCGATGAGATTCCTCTGCATGGGAGGAATTGCTGAACTCTGCCCGCAATTTTCTATCCGTTTTTACTCGGAAGACTGCTTCTCCTTTTCCTTTGCAAGGGAATCCAGATAGTTCCGCCGGTGCATCTGGTAATAGGGCGACAGGGAATCGATCAGGCCCTTGAACTGGATGGTGTCGAGAGGATAAGTAAAAAAATAATAATCTTTCCTTTTCCACAGACGAATTCCGTCGTTGGCGATGATATCATGTTCTTTTGGGTTATCCAAATACCAAATTTTCCCGTTATAATTCCTTTTGCAGAAAGGGAAATATTTCTTGGTGACGGGATTTATCGGCGAAATCGAATGAATCGCTATATGTGAAATTTTCCCGCAATCGAAAGTAATTCCCATACTCACATAGCTTGTATCGTCGTCATCTGTTTGGCAATCTAAACAGCGATAAACCATATAATCCGTAACAAGGGAAGCCGCGAGGCTGTCTTTCGCTCCGGGAAATAACAGCTTCAGAGGAATTTTTGTGCGGAATTTCTTGATAGGATTATCGCCATCTTCTTGAAAATTGAAGCAGATGTCGAGTCCCGTCAGGAAAAGGGTAGAGTCTTGAAGTTTGTATCGCCCGGCGATGCCGCTTAAAGGCTTCGATTTTGTTTCTCGGAAAAAATTTTCTAACGCATTTGTTAGCGCGAAAAGTGCCCAATGATGACCTCCGTATTCCAGAATATCTCCACAGGGAGGCGAATAATGTTGTTTGAAGTTGGAATCCTGTACATCCTCTTGGTCAGGATATTCGGGGTCGGACCAATTAGCGAGGCAACTTGGGTTATTTTTACACCCTTCCCAACCAATAACCTGCACAGAATCCTGGCTGGTTGCCAACAGGGAATTTGCCGATAGGGCGAGCAGGGCGATGAGGAAAATGGGGTTGCGCAAGGAAGGCTTCATTTGGAAAATTTCCTTTAGTCTTGTTCCAAAGTCGGTTTGATGTAATTAGTCTCCCCTTAAAATCCCGCCCAGCCCGCATAACTATTGGGAAAAACTGATTTCTACCCTGTGAAAATATTGCAAGGTTTTCTAAAATATGACTGAAAACCTTGCATTTTTTTCATGTACAGACCGCCAAAATCCCACGC
>NZ_FUWU01000073.1 GCF_900167415.1 Fibrobacter intestinalis
CCCGTAATGATGTAGAACATTCGTCATTGCGAGGAGCGACAGCGACGCGGCAATCTTGTCCGTCAAAGAAAGACGGCTTCGTCAATCGTTTCGCTTTTTTCCCGCAATGATGTTTCGCAATTCCCTTTGCGCACTTGCGGAAGCGGAATAATTTTCCATCACCGATTTAACATCGAGCAGAATGCACGCGATTTTGCGATAAGGCTTTGAGCGATCTTTCCAATCGCCGTAGATGTAGCCTTTGCGCACCATCGAGAAAGATTTTTCCCTTTTTTCAGCGCAATACGGCATTATAAACGCGTTGTAAATGCGGTCTAGCGAAAATGTTTTTCCTTCATATTCCGCAAGTTCCTCAGATTTCATAGATTCCACAAATTCCGCATACGCCATCTGCTTGCACACGGATTCCGCACCGGGCAAATCATTCCGATTTTTTGTCATTCCGAACTTGTAAAATTTGGAATCCAGAATAAACAGCTCGTCGCCCTCAACATTTTTCGCCGCGTTGTCATGATCCCGTCCGAGAATCATAATCGTATCGGGGCGCAACGTGGAACGTCTGTCCCCATCTAATTTCCCATATTCACTACCATTAGAATTTGTATCATTTTCAGCGACGTATTTCAAATGCGGATTAAAATCATCCTTGCGAAAACCCGGCGGCAGATTCCCGAAAATCCGATCCACCATGGCTTCCCAGACGGGTGCGAAAGTGGAAACGCCAAACAGAAAACCCGAAGTGGAGTCGTCTTTCTTTCGATTTTCTTTTTTCGCAATGTATCGCAGGACTTTGAACATTGCCCGGAACAATTCCAAATGCTTGTCGTTGAATGTATCTTCTATTTTATTCAGGATAGTTTCCGCAAATAAATCATAGTCAAAAGTGAATTCCGGTTCATCCACATCCTTTTCCGAAACTCCGTAAAGAGGTCCGATCAGGCGGGCAGCTTCCTTGACGCAAAATTTATGTACAATCGTAATCAGATTGTCTTCGCGAAAACGGGACTTGCGCGTAACCAGATTTAGATAGACGACTTGATGACGGGATTGCCCTTGCGCATTTTCGCTCTGGACGACTTGTGGTTTGAAACTTTTAACCGTTTTCGGCCAGCTGATTTTTCCAGAGAATCCCTTTTTGTAAATCGCCTCGGACTCGATGAAATAGCCAAAGTCGAGATAGTATTGCAACACCGAAAGAAACGCGTCAAACGGAAAATCCAGCGATGATTTTTTTAACTCTTCTCCCGAAAAATATTTTTGTAGAGATTTATCGCATAGCACTGCAACGAGTTTGCAGAAATCCCGTCTGCATTCTTCATCCGATGTTTTTTCCGCCGAAGGCTTGCGAAATCCCATTGGGAAATAGATTTTTGGCAAATTCTCTTCGAGTTTTATGCCCACAAAGAACTTGTCTTTTTTTTCATCCTGAATTTTCCAGGCATCATAAACGCAGAAATCCGCAAAAGCTGGGTGTTGCCTTTTTGAAGTATCGGACACATTTTCATCCAGTGCGGGCATCAGACGTTTTCTTTTTCCGGTTTCAACTCTTTTTCGTCTTCATCTGTTAGCGCAAAAGCTTTTTCAAATGCCGCAAATCCGGCGTTTGATTCGAACGATTCAATCAGACTCATCAACGAATGGACTTCCTTATTGAAAACGCTCTCGGAGACATGACGTTTGAAAACATCGTTCCAAAGATACTTGAGAACTTTTTCGGCAAATTCATCCTTGGGAATATTTCCATTCTTTTTCCCTTTGATAAACCAGCCGCCCAGACATTTATCTTCGGCTTTGACAAGCCCGGTTTCGGGTGCAAGGATTTTCTTGTTAATCCATTTTCGGAAATCGCCCCAGCAGACTTCCGTGTCGCCAATCCGCAAATTGTATTGATTGGTGTCTGTCAAATTGTTCCGAATCATTTTGGATTGGAAACGACGTTGGAATGCGTTGTCCATGGTGAACACGTTTTGGTCGCAGGTATTCATCGTTCCATAGACGGAGAGATTCGGCGGCAAGCGGATAGCAGTGTTAAGACTGAATTTTATCTGATTGTTGTAAGTGACGAATTCGGCGTAGGTGATTTCATTGGCGTTTGTTATGGTGTTTTGACGGATGTAGGCGTTTACGTCATCGTTATTGACCCCGTAGGCGCTCCAGCCGACATCATAGATATTTTCTGTCGATGTATCGGGAGAGTCGCCGGGCTCGATTCTATCCAATAGCTGAAACATTTCCCCGAAAATGGCAGCGGCATTTCCCCGGTTGATTTCTTCGATAATTAAGAAGAATGGCTCCGTCGGATTCAAATATGCCCGGCGGATAATTTCGGCAAAGGGCCCCGGCTTAAAGCGATATTCGACGCCTCCATTGTCCGGCTTTACATACGGATAAATCTGCCCTACGAAATCCGCATTGCTATATTCCGGATGGAACACGCTGCGCATCTTGTGAAATTCCTTGTCCTCGATTCCTTTAAGATCTTCTTCATTGATTTTCTTGTTGACTTCGTAACTTTTACCGCAACCGGGAACACCGTAGTAGATGATTTGGGTGGGGGAATTTTGTAGTTGTTTTCCTTCTAAAGACGATTTTGCAGGAATTACATTTTGAATTTTATTACGTTCTTTTCGTTCCCAATCAACCCAATCGGTCCATTCGGTTTGAGGTAATTTTAAATTGGAGTAGTTATAATCATTGTTGTCAGCATCTACGCAATATAGGTGGAGAGTGTCAAAATGTTCTACAAAGATGCCATAACACATTAACCGTTGATTATAGTATTGTTGAATTTTTTCAAACGACTCTTGATTTTTTATTGTATCGTATGTTGTATGAGGTGAGTATTTTATAGAGCGTCTCCTATAATGAGACTTATTGATATCCTGTATTTTTGTCAGTAATAGGATTATAGGAGCTTTATCAAAGGTTTTGGCTTTTCCTTGATAGTGGATTACTATAGATTCAAATTTTGAAGCTAGCTGTATTTCTTGATATTCTGGATTTTGGTATGATTCACTAGCTTTAACGAGTATTTTCTTTTTTCCTAAGATGCAGGATGTTTTTGCCAATGGAATAGAGTTAAAAAACATCCCCTTTAAAATGTTCTCATAGCCTTCTGCCTTGAAATAATACGGAGGCATATCGTCTTTAGGTTCACGTGATTGCCCTAACGCAGTTTCCCATGAAGGGCGTTCTCCATTTTGGGGTGAAAAAATTAAAGAGCCTTGGTCCAATCTCATAATTGCTCCCAAATATGTTTAAGAAGAATTCCAACAATATTCACATCCCAGCCATTTCCTGCTCTTTTAGATAGCTGGGTGTAGGATAATTCTGCAGTATCTAATTCTCCATCTTTGAATCCCATTAAACGAAATTGTTCTGCGATAGATAATTTACGCACAATTTCTTTTCCTTTTTTACCAACTTCTATTACTCGAATGCTGTTGTGCATAGGGTCTGTTAGTGTCGGACACAAACCATTTGTTTTGATTCGTTTATTATAAACATCAAAGCATACTGGCGTTTTTACAACAAAACTTTCAATGTTGTGTTTTTCTTTTAAATGTTCGATTTGAGCATCATTAAGATAAAGATTACTCGGAGGAACTTTATCCAAAAAAGCGTCAATTTTTCCAGACAATTTTATCGGTGGTGGAACAATATTGAAATTTTCTGGTAATCCTCCATATTGTGCGAAAATCCATAAGCGTTCCCTATTTTGAGGAATGCCATAATCTTTTGTATTGAGAACATGATATGCTGCATTCTCATAACCAATACGTTTTAGTTCGCTTAAAATTTTATCAAATGTCTTTTTGTGTTTCGCTGTGGTCAAACCGCGAACGTTTTCAAGAAGAATCCATTTCGGCTTTTTTGCTTCACAAATTCTAATAATGTCGTAAAAAAGAGTTCCGCGAATATCTAATTCCCCCAAACCTTTACCTGCCGTTGAAAAAGGCTGACAAGGAAATCCGCCTGTAAACAAATCAAAATCGGGAATTACTTCAGGGGCTAGTTTTGTTATATCTCCGTAGTTTTTTATGCCGGGAAAATTCTTTTCAAATAAAATGCAAGCAGGTTTATCAATTTCAGAATAACCTATAACTTTATGTTTTAAACCAGAACGCTTTAATCCAAAGGATGCACCACCATATCCTGCAAAACCTTCAAAGACCTTTATTGTCTTCTTCGCCACCATATCGTTCCCTGCGTAAAGTGAAAACATCACTCTTGTAGAACGCTGGCGGTAGCCCATTTGTACGCAATCAAAAAAGGCGAGACGCTTCGCGCATTCTCGCCTAAAACCGGACAACTTCAGAAAAGACAAATCAATGTCGAAGGCAATCCGGACACAGACTCAAGGTGCGGGAAAACACCCCGAAATACGCGACCACGGCATCGCCGACAATTTGCCTTGTTCATCATTGTTGAAATTGTCGAGATTTCAGATAGAGAACAAGAGCGGACTCGGACGAGTTCCCTCTTATTTACAATCCCCTTCGCCAATCAAAACAAAAAAGGCGTGAAGTTGAATGCATCTATCTACCTGAGGCTCTCGACTGCCCACAACGAATAAACACAAACAACTCACGCCCCCAAAGGCCGTCATGCTTATTGGCAGTTTAATATACAACCATACAGCAAACGTTACCGCAATGAACCTGCGGCAGACGTGAGCGTTCGTCTTGTTCCCGTTGTAGAAATGGTCGAGATTTCAAGTAGAGGACAAGAGCAAAACTCTATTTGCCGGAAAATATAGATTATTTGCAGGCAAAAGGCGAAACCATAATAACTTTGGAAAAGAAAAATCGCACCATTTGGGCAGACGGCAAACAGAAATCTACAAGAAAATGTTTTTTCTCCTCTAAAGTCCTTTAATCCTTTCGCTTTCGCGGTCGTCGATGACAAAACTTCCGTCATTCACCTTGTTCAACAGTTCGATGAGCTTCGAAAGCATGGCAAGCATTTTATCTTTGTCGGCCTTTTCCTGCTCTTTGTTGAACCAGCAAGGTTCCCCATGGGAATTGAACTCGTAATAACTATCGTACAAATCCTGAATCTTGAAATTGAGTTGCCGAATGTCTTCATTCTCATCGATGACGGGTATTCCAGTTTGCGGTTTACCCGTTTCAACATCACTTGTCCAAATCGGGCCTTGTAGATAATCAAGCATGATTTTTACAGTTTGCATTTTTTTTGCCTCATTTTGTTGTTGGATATGCCGATACCACAAATCCATTGGAACCTATTCCTGCAAGAATGTAGTATTTCCCATTGTATTTGTATTTTCGCTCAAAACACTTTCGGCCTTTTTTTATGATGATTCTATTTGATACGATTTCACCATAAGAGATTATATTTTCAAGAAAATTGGGAATTTGTTCTTGTTTAAAGCCAAAAGCTTTTTCAAAGTGTTCTGAATGCCTTTGTATGATATGTTCAAGTCCTACAAGATTATTTCCTTTTTCTAGCCATATTATCTGACCGGTTGCATCTTTAGTGATGAAGACTATTTTTTCCTCGTTGAATTTTTCACCTCTATTGCGAAGCTCTTGTATAAAAGCTTTTTTCGCTATTGGAGAAAGAGGATTGGTGTTGAATAGTCCACTGTTAGTTTTGCTCATCTTTAGCCTCCCGTTTTTTTTGAAATGCTAAGGATGTTTTGCTGGGGTATGAAATAATTTTTATGCCCTTTCTTCTTGCTTTTTCAAAGCATTCGTATTTGCAAGATCCGTAAACAAGAATCAATTGAGGCTTTAGAACTTCAATCATTTTTTCAAGCCATAAGGAAAACAAATCCCGATTGATTTTTTGTCGTAATCCACTTGCTACCGTACCGATGCATACGGTTCCGTTTTGCGGGATTCCGTCAAAACAAAAATCTAACGAGAGCATATCCCCCCGAACATTATTTATAACCTTATGGCCAAGAGATCCCCACCAATAACCGAAAGTACGCATTTTGTATGTTGCAAACAATTTTAATGGCAGGGGAAAATCTTGATATGTGGAAAAATCTGGGGTTATGATGCCTTCAAAATGTTCCAGAATTTTTTGCGCTAATTTCCATCGAAACCATATTCCACTAGGATTGTCAAATTTATAGTCATCTATGAAAAAACAAACAAAACTTTGAGAATGGAAATATTTGTTCTTTCTTCGTAACTCTTGGTTGTAGATTTGAACAGCTTCGTCATACGTGATCAATGACTCTGGAATTTGACTTGTCGTATTTGGACAGAATGGAATGCCATTTTTACTGAACACGGCTCCTTTAACCATAAAGGCGTTCCATATATCTCGCAAGCCAGCTCGTGTTACCGTTCTTAATTTTATAGTCAATTTAGTTCTTCCTTTTTGAAGTTCTCTGATTCACTCTTGCAGAACGCTGGCGCTAGCCCATTTGTACGCAATCAAAAAGGCGAGACGCTTTGCGCATTCTCACCTAAAATCGGACAAATTCAAGAAAAGACAAATCACGACCGCATGCAATCTAGGCATCGATCCAAAGTGCTGAAACAGCATTTTGAAACATGTGCGCTCATGGCATTGCGGCAATTTGCCTTGTTCCTTGTGTATGAAATTGTCGAGATTTCAAGTAGAGAACAAGAGCGGACTTGGACGAGCTCCCTTTTGCCCGCATCCCCTTCCGCGATTAATACAAAAAAGGCGTGAAGTCGAATGCATTTATCTACCTGAGGCTCTCGACTGCCCGACACAAATAAACCCAAACAACTCACGCCCCAAAAGGCCGTTATGCTTATCTGGCAGTTTGATGTACAACCATATAGCAAACGTTACCGCAGAGAGCCTGCGGCAGACATAAGTATTCGCTCCTTCTCTGTATCGTGAAATTGTCGAGATTTCAAGTAGAGAACAAGAGAAAACTCTATTTGCAAGGAAATATAGATTTTTTATCGGCAAAAGGCGAATCTCGAATCGTCTTGGAAAAGAAAAATTCTGTCATTGAAACCAACAACACACAGAAATCAGCTCCGCCTCGCCTTTCGCGATAGATGTCAAAGCCCCTTAATTCTTTCGCTTCCTGGCCGTCGATGAAAAAAAATCTGACACGGGCTGCCTTCCGGTTGTCATATCGCCGTTCAAATTAGGTTTGAACAATTCGGTTTGCTGGAGAAACAAGATGGGCTCGATGATGAGTTTCGATTGAACTTTCCTTACGAAGGAACAGAATTTGGCTCAGGAATTAAATGCGATTGATTTGGGCAAATATTTTTATGGCAAGGATAAATGGGAAGAACAAGCTTAAGTGATTTTTTATAAATTGTGGGCATGAACGAACAGCAGCAGATTCTTTTTATGCAGATTCGGATTCTGAGGATGGCTTCGGAACGTTTCAATCTGTCGCTGAAAGAAACTGCGGGGCTTTTCAAGAAGTTCGATGTTCTCAAGTATATCCGCGCGTGTTTCGGCATTTTTCACGTAGAAGGCGACGAGGCGGTCTTTGAAGAGGTGAAGGCTTATCTCAAAGTGAAGGGGGCCGCCGTATGAAACTGCTGGAAGCGGGAATGCTCCTTTACCATGGAAGCTACTGCGCTGTGGAAAAGCCTGATCTAAGTAAATGCGCTCATTTTAAAGATTTTGGGCGAGGTTTTTATTTGACAAGTTCTAAAGAACAAGCTCAAAGTTTTGCAAAAATTTCGGCATCAAAAGCCAAAGGTCGCGCCTTGATTCCTGCCATGGAGCCATTTGCGTATGTATCTTCTTTTAAGGTAACGGATATATCGGGGCTTGAAACTTTTGCTTTTGAAACAGCCAATGTGGATTGGCTGCACTGCATTGTTGCCCATAGGCGAAACAATACCTTTGAAAGCATTCGTAATCAGATGACTTCCTACGATGTTGTTTCGGGGAAGATCGCAAATGATGACACCAACGCTACGATTCTTGCGTACATGGGAAATGTTTATGGCCCAATGGGTAGCGAACAGACGGACAACATTTGCATCAGTCTTTTGCTGCCGGAGAGATTACAAGATCAATTCTGCTTTAGAAGCGAAAAGGCTCTTTCGAGACTTCAATTCATTAAAAGTGAAACAGTTGTTTTGAGGTAATCTATGGTTAGTGACAAGACATTATTTGCCATGGATTTGACCGCATTAATGGCTGTTGAAAAAATCGCAAAGGATTCTCAAAGACCGGAAGAGGATGTTCTTGTGGAATTTATGGAGTCGAATACAGCAAAAATGCTTTATGATGACTCGAATAAGCTTTGGTGGGATGGCCCCGATGCTACCGCCGAAGAATTTGAACGGGAAAAATCCTAAAAATTTGCCCCCCCCCCAAAAAAAAACATCCAGGAGTTCAAATTTCGGTGATGAACAGATTTGTACAGAAAAAGAATATGGGGGAAAAATGAAATTTTGATTTTTGGCAATATGATTCGAATTTTATTTATATTGATCGGAATGACTCGGCAGTTGTGGCGATACCTGCCTGGACCGAAGTGAGTTGTACAATAGGTAATGAGCAATACAAAAATTTGGATTCCACTAAATTGACTTTGCAGATTTTTTTCAGAAAATAAAAGCATAGAATTGAATAAAGGAATTTATGTTTTCAGCGGAGTCTATGAGGTAATGACTATACAGGATGCGAGAAAAAGGGAGCGTTATCACAACGGTTATAAAACAGTCTGTGAAGATGAAAATGATTTTTGTTTTTTTAACATTGAGACAGACGCCTGTGTTTTGCTGAAACCAGTTTCTTTCTGAAAAAATTCGCTCTCGGCGAGATTCATAATAGTTTAAAAGTTGCCGCCGCTGTTGCGCTTCATTAAAGTTTCCTGGCTGGATTCCCATATTGATACGGAAGCCGATTTTAAAAGTTTGCTTCGCAATGCATGATGTGGGAACAATCGTGATTATCGACGACAGGGAAAAATGCAACAACTCTATTTAGGAACTTGCTTTTGGGGGATGTTTTGCAAGATAATCGGCAAGAGGCTTTTCGTAAATATTTCTATATTTTCGGGGCGATGTCTAGCGCGAATAAGAAATTCTCGTTTTTTGAACGATTCATGCGTCTTGTCGTCTTGGTGGTCATTTACACCGTGCGCGGCTTCTTTTTTGTTTGGTATCGCCCGAAAGTCCGCTTTACGGATAAGAGTGTTGAATCGACGAATCTCCGGTCTCCGTCGGTGATTATTGCGAACCATACGAGTATGCGGGATCCCATTATGATGCTCGCCGTTTTTTTTCACAAGCGGAGCATTGTCGTTGCCAAGGACCAGGTGGAAGATCCGCATTTCAGCTGGGCTCTGAAGCACACGGACTGCGTGATTCCCTGCGATCGTTTTAATATGGATACGGAATGGGCTTTGCTCGCCCGGCGCGAACTGGAAAAGGGCAATTCGGTCATCATTTTTCCCGAGGGAAAGTGCCGCTACGATGGGCTTTTGAACGAGTTCAAAACGGGATTTGCTTTCTTGGCTCGTTCGACGGGTGCGCCAGTTGTTTCCGTTGGCATTGACGGCATTTACAAGTGGGGGCATCGGACTCAGATTGTCATTGGCGATGCGGAAAAAATTGAAAGGGTCGCTGGCATCCCCTCTTCTAAACATTTGGCGGAACGCGGCGAATACTTTAGGCAGAAAGTCTGGAAATTGAAACAGCTGGCCTTAGGAAAAGAAGCCGCAATCCTTCCCACGACGGCAGAAACCCCTCAAGAAATTTTGCCGGGAGAGGGGGAAAAATGAAAATAGGCCTTGTTTTGGAAGGCGGTTCCCGCCAGACGATTTTTTCAGCGGGCATTTTGGACGCTATGCTGGACGAGGAAATAGTATTTCCGTATATCTGCGGGGTTTCGGCGGGCGGGCACGCCGCCATGAATTACGTCACGAGGCAAAAGGGACGTTTGCGCCATATCATCATGCCGACGAAATTGCAGCGAGGCGAGAAGCGGGCGAACCGGATTCTGGACGGCATTCAAAAAGAGTCCCATGCGTTGCATTACGATGCCGCCTATGGAGACATACCCTTTCATTTTCAGGATTTTTTCGCATCCGATGTGGAATGCGAATTTACCTTGACCAAATGTGAAACGGGGCGTCCTGTCTATTTGAATGAAAAGGAAAGCGAACGTCGCCTTTTGGACATTGTGAATGCGAGCTGCTCCGTGCCTATGCTTTTTCCGATTGCGCAAATCGGCAAATTCCATTATGTGGATGGGACCGTTTCCGATCCGATTCCCTATCGGCGCGCTTTTGAAAAAGGCTGCGATCGGGTCGTGGTGATTTCTACGCATTATCCGGGCGAGTCCGTGACGGATTTTCGCAAATACAGCGTGATTCTCAACCCGATGTTCAAGCATCGCTATCCGAATCTATTCCGGGTGATGATGGTCCGCTTTCGCCGTTATGTGAGGATGTTTGAAACTTTAAAAGCTCTGGAAAAAGAGGGCAAAGTGTTTTTAATGCGCCCGCAAAAGGACCTCTGCGATCTTTTTGAAACGAATCTGGAACGCCTGAACGCTTCGTATTCCATGGGCCAGCAATACGCTGCTAGCCGAATGGCAGCACTTAAGGAATTTCTCCGCTGAAAAATTTCTTCCAATATTTTTGCAAAAAAATCGAGTGCGGTGTGCGCTCGATTTTGAATTTTAAAAGAGGGTGTTCGGCTTATTCGTGATAGAGCTTTGCCGTCTGGTATTTGGGTGTCGTCGTTAAATTGACGTGCAAACGGCGGAAAAGGTCCACATCGACTTGGGCGAGGATGACGCTTGCATGGACTTCGCAGTGTTCGAGTTCCGAAAGTTTTTCGAGGGCGATTTTGGCGTTGTAATCCGTCAGGGCGCAGACCGAAAGCGCAATTAGAACTTCGTCCATGTGCAATCGGGGATTCTGGTGCCGAAGTTGCTGGGTTTTTAGATTTTGAATGGGTTCGATGACCATCGGGGAGAGCAGGCTGACTTTGTCGGGAATGCCGGCCAGATGTTTGAGGGCGTTCAGGAGGGCGCTCGAACAGGCTCCAAGAAGCGAAGTCGTTTTGCCGGTGACAATCGTGCCATCCCGAAGTTCGATGGCGACAGACGGCGCATTCGATTCCTCCGCTTTCTTCTCGGCGACAATGGCGACTTTTCGGTCTTCCGGTCTAACGTGCGCCTGTTCCATCACCAGTTTCAATTTATAGACCTGCTCCTGTTCCGCTTGGCCTTTGCGCACTTGGCAAAGCGCATTGTAATAGCGCCGGATGATTTCCTGATTGGAGGCTTCGCAAACCGCCACGTCGTCGATGATGCAGTTGCCCGCCATATTGACGCCCATATCGGTCGGGGATTTATATGGGGACTTTCCGAGGATATGCTGAAATATCGCGTTCAGCACAGGGAAAATTTCCACATCCCGATTGTAGTTCACCGTCGTTTTCCCGTAGGCTTCCAAGTGGAATGGGTCGATCATGTTCACGTCGTTCAGGTCGGCGGTCGCCGCTTCGTACGCCAGATTGACGGGATGTTTTAAAGGAATGTTCCAGATGGGGAAAGTCTCAAATTTCGCATATCCCGCTTTGATGCCGCGCTTGTTTTCGTGATAGAGCTGGGAAAGGCAGACCGCCATTTTTCCGCTTCCAGGACCCGGAGCCGTCACAACGACGAGTTCGCGGTTCGTTTCCACGAAATCGTTTTTTCCGTAGCCGTTGTCGCTCACAATTAGCGGGATGTTGGACGGATAGCCTTCGATGGAATAATGCCGATAGACTTTCAATCCGAGATTCTCGAGTTTCTTCTGGTAGGCAACGGCGCTTGCCTGATTGTCGAATCGGGTGAGGACGACACTGCTGACATACAGACCGTAACCGCGGAAAGCGTCAATCAGACGCAGAACGTCCATGTCGTAAGTGATTCCCAAATCGCCACGCACTTTGTTTTTTTCGATATCGTTTGCATTGATGGCGATAATGATTTCGGCTTTGTCCTTCATCTTGGTGAGCATTCGGATTTTGCTGTCGGGCGCGAAACCTGGGAGCACGCGGGCTGCATGAAAATCGTCAAAGAGTTTTCCGCCAAATTCCAAGTAGAGTTTTCCGCCGAATTGGGCGATGCGCTCTGCGATTTTTTCCGATTGCATTTTCAGATAAGCATCGTTGTCAAAACCGATTTTGTACATATACGACAGTCCCTTTTGAATACTTGGCCAAAGATAATAATTTTGACGATTTGTCTCTTGGTCTTCTTTAAAAATTCATTTTCAAAAAATCGGTTGCATTAGAGTGGCTGGTGATTAGGGGTTAGTTGAGAGTTTGGAGTTTGGAGTTTGGAGTTGGGAGTTGGGAGTTGGGAACTGAAAACTAATAACTAATAACTAGTCAGCCCTTAAAAAGTCACTTTGCGAACGCAAGATAAGGACGTTCGCATTTTTTGTTCATTCCGTTCCACAGAAGGCAAAAACAGTATAGCCATTCCAACAGGGCAAAAAAGCGCCTCATGGCCCTCTTGAAGTTGAACGCTGCCGCAGCAAGCTTTGCATTGAGCATGTCGCCAAAGATTCCCTTGTAGAAATTTCTGCCCATACGGTGGTCGCTTTTCAGGTGGCCGTTGATAGGCTCGATGCCAGCCCTCTTGCAAAAAAGCTTGTGAGCCTTTTTCTTCTGGTAGTAAGTCGCGTTT
>NZ_FUWU01000088.1 GCF_900167415.1 Fibrobacter intestinalis
CCTGGCCAAGGGCGTCGACTACGAGGAGCTCCAGGAGCAGTACATCCTGTTCATCTGCCCGGACGACATTTTCCATAAGGGGAAGCCCGTTTACAGGTCCCAGAACCTCGAGTGGGGCAGCCCGGAAATTTCGCTCGGGGACCTCTGCTACAAAAATTTCTATATATTTAAGAAGTACTCCGAAATCAAGGATGCGGCGACCCGCGAGTATATGCAGTATTTCGCCACCAAGCAGAGCGGCTCCGAAAAGATGGACCGCATCCGCAGGCTTGTCGAAAAATACCGCCAGGATCCCGCAGCGAGGAAGGCTTACATGACTCTGGAACAGGAATTCAACATCCGTTACAAGAAAGGCCGTTCCGAAGGTGCCGACTTCAGGAACAGGGAGCTTGCCAAGGGCTTCCGCGATGATGGTGTTTCCATTGAAATCATCGCCAAGCGTACTGGCCTCACCCCCGAGGAAATCAAGGCGTTGTAATTTTGAAAGGGTCGCTCCCGTGAAGGGCGGCCCTGTTCTGTTTCTGCGTCCGTTTTTCCCAACTTTCAACTAACCACTAATCAAGCAAATCCGGCGGGCGTTTTGCATATAAGCCCCAATTTTTTGGGATTTATATATAAAATTCCACCTCGATTGGCTTGGTTGGTGTGCTTCGACAGGCTCAGCAACCGGTTGTCGAACCATGGTTCGCGACTAGTGATCAGGAGGTAGTGGGGAGTTGGAAATATAGGAGAAACGGCTAGCCAGAATGCAAAACACCTCGCAGTCTGCGAGAAGAAATTTTCTTTGTGAAAAAGAAATTCCTGTATTGAAAAAAGAGTTCCACTTTGCGAAAAAGATGTTCACACTTTGAAAAAATTTTTAATTGAGAGTATTTGGTGGAAGATCGTATATAATTCCCAATTTTTTGGTATCCACAAAATCCACCGACTTTCTATTCCACCCAGCGTTCTGCGTCGTATTTTTGCAGATTTTCCAGCAAGGCATTCCAATTCGGGTTTGGTTTTGGTGGCGGCACTTTTGAAATCCGGCGGTAAAAGGCGCAAACCGTTTCGCCGTCTTTTCTCCGGTAGCCGAGATGCCGTAGCTTCTTTTCTGTTTTGGACAGCAATTTTTGGAGATGGATGATTCTTGCGCTTTGCTGCCTGTCGGTTTGGTTCCGTCTCCAGAGTTGCCGTATCCTTTTTCGGAATGCCAGCGCGAGCAGCAAAAGAAGCAAAAGGTAAATCGTCGGACGTTGGATTTCCTTTTCCAGAAAAACCGTCCAGGAATCCAGCGCGGCGCGCCAGGTGCCGTCCTTGAGCAAATGGAACAGATAAAGCGTTTTGGCTTTCCATCTTTCGCTCCAGCTTTCCCATGCGGAAAATGCGGTCTCTTGGAAAAGAATCGGCGGCGTTGGGTCCCACGTTTGCCAGGAGTTTCCGTCGAAAAATTCCACCCAGGCGTGGGAACGGTTTCTTCGGAAGAACGCATATTCTTCCGTTTTTTCCGGGAAGGCGAAGCCGACGACATAGCGGGCGGGCACGCCGTTTTTTCGCAAGAGCAGCGTGGCAAAAGAGGCGTAGTATTCACAAAATCCGATTCGGTTTTCAAAGAAGGAAATCAGCGGGTCTCTTTTTCGGTTGGCGGCAAAGGGAACTTCCAGAGAGTAGGTGAAATTTTTCGCAAAATAATCTTGGATGACGGCAGCTTTTTGTGCGGGCGACGGAAAAATTTTCAAATTCAGCGAATCGGTCGCTTGCGCAAAGAGGGAATCTAGGCGTTTGGGAACGTTCAAAAATTCCGCAGTGTCTTCCATTGCCATTTTTTGTCCGGGAATGTAATACCAGTCGTTTCGATTTTCCTGCGGAGCCGAAAAACTTCCGCCAGCATAGAACAGCAGGGAGTCGGCATCCTTGTAAGCGATTCCCGAACCTAGCGGAGCGAAAGCAAAATCGAATGTATTGAGCGAGGCTTTGATCCAGACGGGTTCCGCCGAATCCTGGGCGAGGAAAACCGCATGGTCGCCGATATAGAAGTCGGGCAAAATCCATTTTTGATTTTTGGGCAAATTCCAGATTCCAAACGAATAATCGCCGTAGGCAATCGCGCGAAGATATTCAGGGGGATTTTTTGTCCAGAGCCGGAGTACGATTTCTTGATTTTTATCCGACAGAAAATTGGTCTTGAAAGAACCGAGATAGCCGACGGGGGAAAATCCCATCATGGAACGTTCGTTTCTGTATTTTTCTTCCCAATTTCCCGAACGCATACGATGTCGCTGCCAGTCGGCAGCTTTCTGGAAGCCGAAGAGAAGCCCGATTCCCGCAGCCACAGAAAGCAGAATCGAAATGGCAAAGAGAAAATTCCGTCCTTTGGGCTTGATGCTGAAAAGCAAAAAGACGGCGGACGCAAAAAGGAAGGACGCTGAAATTTTGTCGGTCGCATGGAGCGAAAAGAGCAGAGCGAAAAGCGCGTTGAACCGGAAAAATACCGGGAAGCCGCCTTTGCCCGAACTTTGCCATTGCAAAATGGCGAGCGACATGAAATACCACGATGGAATGACAAATAGCCATGGCGAAAAAAAATGCCCGCGGGTATTGGGCGAGAGAAACCACCAGAGCGCAAAGGGCAGAATCATCGCGTATGCTACGGCTTTTTTATAATTCGGCGTTTTCTTTTGCCGGTGCAGCGCAAAACCGACGGCTATCCAAAGCAAAAAGAAAATTCCCAAGAACCAGATTCCCGAAGATTGGGCGAGGGCGAGTACGGCAAAACCGAGAAAAAGGGCTTCGTACAGGCACTTCATAGATGCACCTCGTCTTCCGAGGAAAGGGAAAGGAAAAGTTTTTCGTCTTCCATGCCGTTCTTTTCGGAGACGACGATTTGCTTGGTGATCAAAGGCGAATCCAGGGGAAGGACGGAAACGGAAAGCACGGGAGCCATTGGGCGGGCGGCGGGATTCCATTTTTGGGGCTTCGGAAATTTTTTGCCGATTTCCGGATAGGGCGCGCGGGCCAGGGCGTCCAGGATTTTGGCGATGGAATCGTGCGGCGCGTCTTTCGGGAGAGAAATTTCCCGATCGGCAATGAAAAAGCGTCCGAGAAGCGAACGTCCTATCAGGTATTGGGCGATTCCCGCCGCCAGACGCACGGCGTTTTCCACCCGGATTTTGTCGGCGACTTTTTGACAGGAAACGTCCAGCAGCAGGACAATCCCTTCGCCCCGTTCTGCGGCAAATTCCTTGGTGAAAGGTTTCCCGTATTTGGCGAAGGCTTTATGGTGCAAGTCCCGCAGGGAATCGCCTTCGCGGTATTCGCGGATGCCGATAAAATCCAGTCCCCGTTTGAAGCTCGGTTGCAGATAGGGAGCAAACGCGCGCCCGCTTTTCCCGTAAGCCAAAAAATGCATCTGCACGACGGGAATGGCGCGCGGCTGTACGACGAGTTCAAAATTTCCGGAAGCCGGTTTTAAAATGCTCGTGATGCCGAGCGCATTGGGCACGACCGCCGCCACCGAAGGAATTTCAAAAGCGCCCCGCCGAGAAGTCCGGACAAAGGCGAAAAATTCTTTTTCTTCTGAAGGGCGAAGCGATTCGTATTTTTCTTCGTCTTGAAATTTTAAAGCCGGATGCATTCGGAAGCACCCGAGTTTTATCGCCGCGAAATTTTTTTCCGCTCGGATTGTTGCTGAAATTTTTGCCGCGTCGCCTTCTTTCACGGGAGGAATTTGCACGTGGCGCACGGCGATTTTTTTTAGAGGGAAAAGGGTGAAAATCGAAACGATTAGAAAGGCGCTTGCCGTGAGCAAAAACGCTTTGACGGCGAACGCTCCCGGCACCCAGACAAAGAAAAGCGAAAAGAAGAGGAAAACCGCCAAAACCCGACCGGTTGCCGTTAGCCGTTCCTTCCAGAAATAATAAAAGTAGAGGAACGCTTTGGGCGTGCGGGACATCCGTGGATATTCCCGCCGGTAATAGGAAAGAATGCGGAAAATTTTTCCGGGCTTTGTTTGCGCATTCATAAAATTTAACGGGGCAGGGGTGTCCGCTTCTGGATTTCGTTCAAAATATGTTCCGCTGTTCCGCTTTCGGCATCCGCGCAGAAAATGCGGTGCGCCATGACCGGCAAAAAGGCCTTTTGAATATCGTCCGGCTTCAGGGCTTTGCGGCCATCCATCCAGGCGAATGAAGACGCCAGAGAAAGAATCGAGATCCCCGCCCGTGGACTTGCCGGCAGACGTACAAGCGCGTGCGAACGCGTGGCCTGGACCAGCGAAACGATATAGCCGTAAAGGCTTTCATCCACATAAATCGACTGGATTTCCTTGCGCCATTTTAAAATTTCTTCGGGAGAAGTGACGGGCTGCACGGCATCGATCGGGTGCGACTCCTTGTGGGCTTTGAGAATCGACACTTCCGTATGGGTGTCGGGGTAGCCGAGTGAGAGCCGAATCAGGAAACGGTCCATTTGCGCTTCGGGGAGCGGGAAGACTCCGTGAAATTCGACCGGATTTTCTGTCGCGAGGACCATGAATAAATCGGGCAGCCGATGGCTTTCGCCTTCGAGGGAAACCTGCCGTTCTTCCATGGCTTCCAGGAGTGCGCTCTGCGTCCTTGGCGATGCCCGGTTGATTTCGTCCGCCAAAAGAATTTGCGTAAAGACGGGGCCTTTCTGGAGTTCAAAAGTTCCTGTCGATGGGCGATAAATGGAACCGCCCGTCACGTCGGCGGGGAGCAGGTCCGGCGTAAACTGGATGCGGGAAAAATCCGCTCCAATCGCCTTTGCCAGAGCCTTAGCGAGGGTGGTCTTGCCCGTTCCGGGAACATCTTCGATTAAAACGTGCCCGCCGGCGAGAAGCGTCGCAAGCAGCAGATCGACCGCGCTTTCTTTGCCGAGAATCACCTTGTTCAGTTCTTTGCGTAAAGAATCTATCATGGCGATAAAATACATTATTCGGGAAATTCAGGCGGGAATGGGGCGAATGCGGGAATGGGAGAAGCGGCATAAAAAAACGCAAAACGGCGAAAGAACTGCCTCCCGATTGTCGAACTAGTCAAGGCATGGTTGTTGAGCTTGCCGAAGCATGGTGCAGCCCTTCGATAAACTCAGGGACCGGTTGTCGAAGGGCGAAAGTCGAAGCAAATCGGTTTTGGCTCGTGTGTACGTGAAAATTAGTCGCCGCAGAAATTTTTGGCTCGTGTGTACGTGAAAATTGCCCGCCATGGAAATTTTTGGCTCGTGTGTACGTGAAAATTAGTCGCTGCAGAAAGTTTCGGCTCGTGTGTACGTGAAAATTAGTCGCTGCAGAAAGTTTCGGCTCGTTTTTACGTGAAAATTGTCTGCCGCGGAAATTTTTGGCTCATTTTCACATGAAAATTGCCCGCCGCAAAAAGTTTTGACCCGTTTTCACATGAAAATTGCCCGCCGCAAAAAGTTTTGACCCGTTTTCACATGAAAATTGCCCGCCGCAGAAAGTTTCGGCTCGTTTTTACATGAAAATTGTCCGCCGCGGAAAGTTTCGGCTCATTTTTACATGAAAATTACCAGTCGTGGTTCGACTAGGTCTCCAACCGCGATTCAATAATCGGTTTCTGAACTCGCCGAAGCACGGTTGGTGAGCCTGTCGAACCATGGTCGCGGCCCTTCGACAGGCTCAGGGACCGCCGGTTAGTGTGCTTCGACGGACTCAGTAGCCGCTTATCGAACTAGTCAAGGCATGGTTGTTGAGCTTGCCGAAGCTCTGCCTTATTCCGAGTCTTTGATGCAACGGACGGAATACCCGTTGTTGATGGAGTTGTAATCCGCCATCGCTCCATCGTTGTTGTTGTTGAAGATACGGCTGTACGCATATTCGCTGCCGTATACCGCAGAACTCCAGAATGTTGCTTTATCTCTGCCGTATACCGTAGAACTCCAGAATTTTGCTTCAATGCCGCAGTTGAGGTAAGTGTCTGAGGAGATAACTTGGCCCGCAGGCAAGACGGAAAAGCCGTGTCTGTCTATGCCGTTGCCGTCATCTTTCCAGCCGTTCTTGGACTTTAGCTGGTTGCCGGCTACCTCCGTTCCTCCGACGTATTCAAAGAGCTGATTCCATTCTTCGTTGGATGGCAGATGCCAACCCGGAGGGGGTGCTTTTTGTGCTGCCTCCCAGATGTAGAGGCGTCCGTATTTCTCGGCGTTCTCTTTATTTTTTTCGTAACAATAGCTGCCGCTCATTGCGTAGTTCAAGTTCTCCGCCATCCAGACTTGGTCTCCGATTTTCACCGTTCGGTAAACCTGATCGTCGCGCGGGTCGGTAAAGGTATTTTCGCTGTCCGCATTTGCAAAAATCGAAACAATTGAAGGCACCTGGTCGTTTATTTGAAATCCAATAGAACCCGCCACCAGCGCAAGCATTTTTTGCGCCATATTTCCGTTAATGCCGAATTTGTCCGTCAAAGTGGAAGTCGCATACTGCAAAACCTGCGCCTGCTTTTCCGATGGCATTTCCAGCGCTTTGACCAACTGCTCCGGAATATGCTTGATTTGCAGCAGCTTGATAACGTCGCGGTCGTCGGAAAAAGACTCTGGCCATTGGTCCATTTGATTTTTAAGTAGCCCAGCGTTTTCTTCTTCAAAAATTTCAGGCCCGTTTTCCTCGATCATTTTCAACAAAATGTCGCCAAGGGACTGTTCTTTGGAAATTTCCAATCCGCAGAACGGACAAACCGTCCATTTCTCGTTGAGTTCTTCGCCGCATTGTTTGCATTTCATTTTATACTCCTTTTTTTTTGGGGGGGGAATTAGAAAGCGTCCCTAGCAACAAGACGTATTTCTACACGCCTATTTTCATCTGCCCTAGGGTTGTGTGGATTTTTCAAGTGATCGGGTCCATAGCCGACCACTGAAATTCTACGACTAATAGATTTGTCCCCTTTGACCGTATTCAATAGAGCCTTACGCGCCTCTCTTGCACGCCCTGCAGACAAACTGTAGTTGTCGTCATAGACCGCACAATTTTTGGATACATCCGTAGAGATTCCCATAACGGAAGCAGCGTCCGTGTGACCTTCAAACTGGACAGAGATGTTCGGAAAATCTTTCATCTTTTTGGCAAGAATGGGGGCAATCTGCTTTAAGGCTTTCTTTACACTGGGATTTAAGCAAGCGCTTCCTTGTTCAAACGCATTAGAACGCAGCGTAATCACGCTATCCGTCACAACAACGCTATATAGTCCTCCCTTAAAATCTCGTCCAACCCGCATAACTATTGGGGAAAATTGATTTCTACCCTGTGAAAATATTGCAAGGATTTCTAAAATATGATTGAAAACCTTGCATTTTTTATGTACAGACCGCCAAAATCCCACGCACAGACAAGCCTTTTCTGCTCCCTTGAGGAACAGTTGAACCACAAGCACCCCCTCTACGTTCTCGCGAACAAGATTGACTGGAACAAGTTCGAGACCGAGTTTTCCAAATTGTTCGACGAAAAGATGGGTGCGCCAAACAAGCCGATCCGTCTCATGACCGGGCTCATCATCCTGAAGCACATCCGCAACGTATCGGACGAG
>NZ_FUWU01000100.1 GCF_900167415.1 Fibrobacter intestinalis
ACGTCCTTGTTCATCCGCCTCGCCAGATTGTCGCCGTATGATGCCGCAATGATGTTGCAGTCCGGCCAGATGCCGAAGCACCACGCCGGGAATCGCCTCGACACAAGCTCGCTCTTGCCGTGCCTCGGCGGCATCGTTATAATCATCCGTGGCGATTTTCCGGCACGCGCGTCCAGCATGAAGCGCATCAGCCTGGCGCAGATTTCGCGGTGCACCCATCCGGCCTTATAGTCCGGCTTCGTCGCCAGCGTGAACGCCATCAGGTTGCGCCGCGCAAGCTCTATCATCGCCGCGTTCATTCCACTGCCTCCGAATATACGCCCATCCTTGCCGCCTCCGTCTCTATTTCCTTTTCCGTCGGCGGCTCGCTTGCCTTCACGGCATCGGCAAGGCCTAGCCCTCCCGCTTCCGCCGTGGCCTCAAGCACCTTGATTCTCGCCAGCTTCTCCGCCGCGATGTCTGTCGCCCCGGAAAGGTCGAGGATGAAACGGGCGGCCTTCAGGTCTCCTGAAATTGCCTTGGCGATAAAGACTCCTATGATGCCCTTCCGTGCAGATACCACGTCGCCCGGTTCAATGCCGATTTCTGACAGTATTTCTCCCAGTTTCCCGTCCGTGTTCACCGGGATGTCCAGCATCGAGTTCACAAGCTTCCTGAACTTTGCGCGGGCACGGCTTTCCGCCGCCGACACGGAGCCTCCCTTGCGGGCTATCTTACGCATCCACTCGCGACGCTCTGTCGTCCCCGATTCTGGAATCAGCTGTTTCTCTCCCACCATTGCAGGAACTCGCTCCATACCACTGTGATGCGCCCGCGCTTCCCGTTGCGGCGGGCAGGAAGACCTCTGGTCGCTATCCATTCATATACGGTGTCCGGGCAGAATCCGATCCTGTCCGCAAGCCCCTTTATGTTCATATACTCTTCGTCCATTTTCTCTCCGGCGTTTTACTACAATATATATTTTTAAATGGCATATTGACTGAAAATGTCAATACGGTTTGACATTTTACGTCACATCTGTTCGTCAAATAATGACATGCAGGTTATTATGGAATTGAAAAAACTCGGGAAGATGTCGGTACGTGCAGGATGGGTGGACGGGAACGTCACCGCATCGGAGGCCTACGCCCACCTCATGGAGAAAAAGGCAACCGGCAAGGACCAGCCGGCACTTGGACGCCCCGTATCCCTCGCACTCATCGCAAGGACGCTGAACTACGGGAGGGAACCGGGACAGACGATTTCAGGCCACAAGTACGGGCGTATTCCGGCACGCCCATTCATGCAGCTTGCAGAAAAGAAGATGGCCGAAAAGATGCCAGAAATCCTCAAAGCGTATCTTCCGGGAATGCTTTCCGGGAAGATGTCGAAGACCGCCTTTTTGGAGATGCTCGGTTCCAGGATGGCCGGGGAGATCAAGGACGCCATGACCAATGGACAATGGACGCCACTCTCCCCGAATACCGTCAAGCGTCGCCGCCACGGCGGTTCGCAGCCCCTCATCGATACGGGAACGCTCCGTTTGTCCGTATCCTTCGAAATAGAAAAGTAGGGCGGCTATTCCGCAGCGGAAATTTCCACGGACACGGACGGCTTCCCTTTTTCGTAGCCATTCGCTATCTCGATATTGCGTACGACGTTCCAGCCGTCGTCCGGGATGATTTTTGTATCGACCAGCAAATCCAGGACGCTGGACGCCTGGTTGTCGGAATCGCGTCGGCGCAAGTCTCCGTGGGTGAACACGAACCGGATTTTTAGCGGCGGCTGCGGGATGCCCCCGCGGCAATTCGTCAAGGCTTCGAAAACCTTTTCATCGTGCCATTTCCGGAAAGCCGCGCTCGGGAAAGTACGCCCCGTCCGCCTGTCCACGACCCGTGAATTCTTCTTGCTCGGCGTCTCGCCCGTAAGGACGATTTTAAGGCTTTCCACGGTCATTTCCTCCGTCGGAAAAGCTCGCCGAACATGTCGCGCAGAATATCGAAGAGGGAAAAGGCGAGGACCGCGATTCCGAAAGCCGTCCCCAGCGCGTAAATCGAAAATTTCACCGCCTTCGTGGAAAAGTCGATTGCGTCCATCATTTCTCCATCACCTGCATCCGCGGCTTCTTTTCCGCTTCCGGAAGCCCCACGTGGATGAAGCGTATGCGCTTTGAGGTTACGCTCCGATAGGCTATCAGCTGGTCTATTTGCGAGATGTTCCGTTTCAGGATTCCCAGCAGTTCGGCGTTGCCCTTGGCGTCCGTCCCCCGGATGTCGGCGGCAAGCCCTTTCAGGTGGTAGGAGCTTTTTACCCCGCCCGCCTTTTCGTTCACCGCCTCCGAGCGGAACGCCGAGTTTACAATTATCGGCTTTCCGTAGATGTTCCGGACGCATTGCAGGAATCCGGCCAGCGAGTGCAGGTTCACGAACTGTTCCCACGTCTCCGGGAAGTTGGGAAGCCCGGTCGAGGTGGAGAGCATCTCTTTCAGCGTGAAATTAGGGAAGATTTTTTCAGATTTCATGGTTTTCAATCTTTGTTAGTTTGTCTTCATAAATTTTGTTAATTTGTATCAAAACAAGCGGCAGACATACTCTCCCAACGGGTCCCCAATCCGGAAAACGTCTTTGTATGTAAACGGCGGCATTTTATTTGCCACCCCCCCACCGCTAAATACGATTCCGCAACATTCAGCCTGTTCACTATTTCAATCTGCTTTTCAAGCGGCGGCAGAATCACGGGAAAATTCTCCAAATCCACGGTTTTAAGGAAGTGGATGACCCCGCTTACGCGCTGCTTCAAATCCCCCCGGCGACTGCAAAGATAGTGATAGAGGTATTTCGGAATCACGTATTCCGAGGCCGTAAGCACAAAGCACATCTCACCCGCAAAGAACCGTTCCCGGCGATAGCCGATATCCCCGGCGTTGCCCTTTTTTATGACCAACACCCGGTCGCCCGGAAAGTTCCATTCGTCCAGATAGCCCAAAGGGTTAAGGCTGCCGCCAAATACCGGGTATTTGCCGCTATCTTTCGTTTCGCTCTTTGTAATCCTTTTGCCAAGCTCGACTTTCGCAATGTCGCCTAAACTGACCTTTGCAAATCCATAAACGTATTGCGTCATTTTAAGGCAGTCAGCGAAATTTATCATAAGCCGAAAAGCTCCATTTGCACCCGCGTAGGGTCTAACCGTTCCTTCCACTTTTTCAAAAACGCCGCCTTTTCCTCCGCGATAATCTTTTGCATCCGGTTCAGAAAATCCACGTGGTCGAATTCCGGCTGCCTGAATCTTTCAAGCTCGCACACCATTGCGTCAACCCTGATGCTAGCCCTGAGGTACTTTGCGACGGCATCCCTTGCCCGCAACTGTTCCGCAACGGGGTCTATTTCCGCCTTGTCCGATTTCGGCTCTATGTAGCGGCATACGGAAAGGTCGAACCCGTTACGCTCGATTTCTGTAAAGAGGGCCTCCCTTTTCTCCCCGGTCTCCTTTTTCTCGAACGTTACGGAATCGCCCGACCTTCCTTTGCGGAATACAAGAAGCACGGTAGAAATGCCGGTGTCCTCGAAGTCGCCGCCGTCAATTTCCACCACCCGTTCCAGCGCGCCGGAGCGCACTATCTTTTCCCTTATCTCGCCTTCCCTTTGCCCTCTGTAAAGCACGCCCGGAAAGCACATCACTACGGCAAGGCCGCCATCTTCCAGATGATGCAGGCAGTGAAGAATAAACGCATAATCCGCCTTCGATTTTGGGGCAAGCCCGAAGCCCTCGAAGCGTTCGTCCATTTTGGGTTCCCATGCGACGGAAAACGGCGGGTTCGCGACTATGTAGCGGAATTTCTTTCCCTTGAATTTGTCGTCGGAAAGAGTGTCGCCTATTTCTATTTCCGCATTGACAAGATTTGTCGCCGCATAGTTTCCCTGCTCCTCGTCGATTTCCTGCCCGTATTTTCTAGAGCCTTCGAAAACGGCAAGCAAGGCCCCGTCGCCGCAAGTCGGGTCGTAGATTTCCGTAACGTCCGATGGAAAGAATGAACGCATATATTCGGCAAGTTTCTTGGGTGTGAAAAATACGCCCGATTTCTGTAGAGACCTACGGAACAGCTTGGCGCTCTTTGGCATTTTACCGCCCCCTGTACATGTTCCCGTAGAACCTTATGCCGTGGCTGTCGTTCTTTCTCCCGTAGTGGGATTTGGCGAAATGCTCCACCAGCCACTCGGCGAAGCTCGCCTTGCGCCTCGGTATTCCGGCGTCGCGCATCGTGCCGCGGAACAGGTCGTCCGCCAAATCCTTCGGCAGGCATTCCGAGCCGTAGCAGAAGTCGTGCACAAGCCCCGCCAGAGTGTAGGGCAGGTTCATTTCGTCGATGTTCGGCAGATACCAGCGGAAGATTTTGGGCACGCTCGCGCCGTCCCAGACGAGTCCACGCCGGAACTCGAAGCGGTATTCCTTGCCGTCGTTGTCCGTCCAGACCGCCCGGAAGTCGTTGTCCAGCCGGAAAAGGCCGCCGCGCATCGCCGTCCAAGAGAAAACGTCCCACGATTTCAGCCGGAAGTTCATTCGTCCCCCCTCCATATCCTGTACAGGTAGATTATGCCAGCGATTTCGCAGACGACCGCAAAAATCCCAAGCCCGATTAAAAGCCTGTCCATCATTCCTCCTCCAGCTTCCTTTTAATCCATTCCAAATCGGTCTGGATTCTCGCCAGCGACTCCGAGAGCTTGAGAGCGTCGTAGTCGTCCACACGCTTCTTCAGTTCTTCAATCTCTTTCTTCTGCCCGCGCACGGCGTATAGCAGCCCGATGATGGCCGCCGCCAATGCCGGGCTCGC
>NZ_FUWU01000095.1 GCF_900167415.1 Fibrobacter intestinalis
GAGTCCATATACCAGTATCTTGCGGAATTGCTGGAGGAATCCAGAATCTCGTCGGTGAAGATTTCGTACAGCCAGCTGGACTCGTTTGTTCCCGCCAAATACATCAAGTGATATTGAGAAGCGCCCTTTCCAAAAACAACGCGCGAACGGTCCAGCCCTTCCATTTTAACCCAGACGGAAAAAGTGACCGAAGTCTGGAGAGTCAAATCCAAAGCGCCGGTCGCCGAATTCGGAATGGTCACGGCCCCTTGACTGCCGTCGTAATAAAGCGCTCCGCCGGCAACCGCCTCGTCGGCAACGGACAGATCTTCGGGAATGCCGTCAAAACCGTTTCCCGTAGCGTCTCTTGCCGTCGAATCCCCTTCATCAAAATGCCAAGCGGCGATAAAACCGTCCGAAAAGACATTTCCCTGCGATTGAAGCGATGCTTCTGTATTTTCTTCAAACGACAGGAAGAGCGTATCTTTTGCGTTCGTCCGCAATTTGGCAATCCGAGTCCAAAAGGCGAAAATTCCTTTTTCCGAATCGGCATAAGATAGCGAAAGCGGAAGGGTATCGCCGCAAAGCACGGCATTCCACGCGCCTTGAAGTCGCTCCAGTCCGCGGAAATCGTAGTCCGAAGAATCCAGGCGAATTTCCAACGGGAAATTGCGCAAGTCTTCGTCCAGGGCGATTCCCGAAGAGGTCATGTCGAGCGGAATGCGGAAACGCAACGAAACGGAATGGGATTGCACGCTTGTGACAGAGTCAGCGACAACCAGAACAGGTTCGTTTACCTCCAGAGAATCCCCAGAATCCGAACGGAAAATCAGCGGGCAAAGGGAGTCCGCAGGCAGAGAATCCACAAAGATATTGCCCAGTTCCACCGTCACCGGGCGAAGAATCGTCGTTCCCGGCACATAGACCACTCCGGTCGTGCCGTCTGCAAAATTTTCTGCACCCAAGCGGACGCTTCCCGTATTTTCCAAGTAGCCTTTGATATTTTCCCTTTCCGAATCTTTCGATATGCCCATCTGCACCAGCTGCATTCCCGAAAGGGAATCCTCGGCTTCCAGCGTAAAAATTTCGGAAGGGAGGGTTGAAAATTCAAAACGGCCCAAGGAATCCGTCCAAGTCGTCCAAAGGGAATCGACGGAATCGCGCCATACAGAAAAATCGTCGGGAACGAGCAGGACGCGCACCCTTGCGGCGAACGCCCCGTCAGCAAAATAAAGAACGTCGGCGATTTCCGGATTCCCAGATTCCGCACTGTTTCCAAGCGATGTCCTCTCGTCGGAACAGCCCGCTCCCCAAAACGCGGCAAGAAGAGCCACGAAAATCCATAACAAGCGATAATTTTTTTTGCCGTATCATCCCATTTACCTAAAGGAAATATACATCCAAAAAAGGGGTGCGCCATAAAAAAGAAGAGTCTCTGTTGTCCGTGGACAATGGGAAAGGGATTCTTCAACCCAAAACGCCTCCCCCAGAAGGGAAGCGCGATTTGGAAACTCGGATTTAGTCGATGTCCTTTAAGCAGCGGACGGAGAGGCCGAAGGACTTGTAGTCGCTGGAAAATATAGTTTTCTCGTCTCTGCAGTCCATGCTCATATTAAGGGCTTGGTTTTCAATATTTTCGGAAGCCGTCCAAAAATGAGTACTACAATTGACTAAGCTGTAAACATGCGGGGAATTTCTATAGCCTGCAGGGAGCGCAGAGAAACCAAAGCTATCCGTACCATTGCCATATATTCCTTCCCAATACCAACCGGAAGTAGATTTGAGCATTTTACCTGCAATGTCCACATCGCCAACATATTTAACCAGCGTTTTGAACTCATTTTCATTAGGCAAATGCCAGCCTTTCGGACAGACACCGCGGACCAAGGTTGCAGACGTTGACGATGTACAAGTTTTTCCATTACCACAGCCGCTACCAGAAGCAGAGAAGATCTCTGCGGAATCCATAGCCGCACTCCAAGTGTAATAACGTCCGAATTTGTTGCAATACTCCGAACTGGAGCTGTCAAAAACACAATAACTATTGGCTGATCCTTGGTTATAATTGTAATTCAGGTTTTCCGCCATCCATACCTGCGAACCAATAATGACATATTTGTAAGATTTTTTATCCCTCTCGTCCACAAAACTTCCCTTAGCACCTTCTCCCTGCCAGTCGTAGATTTTTTGCGCAGTATCAAATTGACAGACAAATGCAGAATCCGGATTGTGTACAAAAGTTTCCTGATTGCGCGAGTCGCATAGCCTATTCAAGGAAATTTCTCGAGCAGTCGCCTTTCTCCACCAGGAATAGTCAAACCCGGACGATATGGAATCGTAACAATGATACAGGGTTAATGCCCCTTTAAGATAAATTTTCGCCAGCCCTATTCCACCAGTATGCAGACAGGCTCTGAGCAAAGAGTCCTGGGTCAGGGCTAGTTCCTCCTGAGTGTTCAGCTGCACTACGTTGCAGGCATAGCCGTTGACAATGGAATCCTTGAGGGCCGCACTGCAAACCCTTCCGGTCGCCTTTTCCACTTCGCTCACTTCGCGCCATCCCGTATTTTCGCAGACGTAGCCATTCATCACAGAATCTAAAATTCCATTTGAGCAAACTCTCCCGGTCGCCTTTTCCGCTTCGCTCGCTTCACGCCACATATTGCAATCTTCGGCGGTCAAATTTCCGGCAAGGAATTTTTCGTAAAGGGCATCGCTTGTCTGAGAACATTTGGTAAGCGCTGTTTGGATGGTTTCGCTGTCGGCGGAAGAATCGACCATCACTTCGCAAACATAGCCATTTGCGACAGAGTTAGCAATGGCTGCGGTACAGACCTTCCCCGTCGCGATTTCCGCCGCGCTCGCCGTCACCCATTCGCCGGATTTACAGACCTTGCCCTTCTCCACGGAGACCACGTTCTCGGTAGATTCCAGACAGGCGGCACCCATCTCCACTTCGCCCTCCGAGGCGTTTTGCCACTTGCCGTCCAGACAGAGCTTGCCATCCACCACTTTCGCGTTCAGGTTGCCCGTGCAGGGGATGCCGTTTGAAAGGTCGTACTTCGAAGCGCTGACCCATGTGGACGTGTCGCAGACGAACAGGGAATCGAATGTCTTCAAGTTGAAATTCGTTTCGGTGCGCACGCTGTCCTGCAATTTCAGGTCGCAGACGCCGAGGAGCGATTTCTTTAAAATTTCCCACGCGAAACCGCCGTTATTCGCGCACACGAAAAGGCTGTCGCCTTTCTTCAAATTCGGGTTCGGTTCCGTCCGGATGGAGTCCAGCGAGTCCGCATTGCACTTGCCGAGGCCGCTGGTCATGACCGCCATCCAGTCGTTTTTCGCCGCATGGCACACAAACCAGTTCAGGGTGTCGCCGTCCACCTTCTCCGTGCAGAGCTTGCCGGTCGCCGCCTCGCCAGCCGTCGCCACGCGCCAAAGCTTCTGGCTGCCGTCGCACACGTAACTCGAATCCAACGCCGTGGAATGCAGGCCAAAAATGCGGAACGGGTTTTCCTCCTTCGCTATCTCGCCTTCATTCTTGTCCGTGCAGTTGCCAAGCGTCGAAGTCGTGTCCTTATCCCAGCCCTCTTCCGTGCAGATATAAAAGTTCAAGGTATCGCCCCGGAGAGTCGAGTCGCAGAGGCTCCTCGTTGCACTTTCCGCTTCGCTTGCCATGCGGAACATCTCGCCGTCGCACACGTAGAGAGGGAGCGCCTTGTCCGCCGAGTCCGCCACGAAAAGCCCGTAATTTCCCGCATCGCAGACCTTCCCCGCAGCCTGTTCAATGGAAGACGCTTCCAGCCAGAGCGAGTCCTTGCAAACATAGGCCTTCACGTTCTCCTCGTCGCTGGAATCCGTGGCGAAGCTCCCGTAATTTTTTTCGGTGCAGAGCGCCTTCGCTGCAAGTTCGGCTTCTCCCGCTTCCCGCCAGAGCCCGCCGGTGCAGACGTAGTGCACGACCTTCTTCTTGTCCGTGGAGTCGTCCCGGAACTCGCCGTCCAGGCTTTCCACGCAGGCGTTCTTCAGGGCGATCTCGACGTCTGTCGCCGGTCGCCATGCGCTGTCCGCGCAGACCAAGGACTCGCCGTAATTGGCCAGCGCCTTGTGGGTCTCCTTGCGGACCGTTCCTGCCGCCGCCAACGAGTCCGTGCACTCGCCCACTCCCGGAATGGGGTTCCAGTTGCCCGACTCGCAAACATAGGAGCCGTTCTTCTCCTTGACGAAGTAGGTGTCGCCTTCGAAGGCGGAAAGGCACTTGCCCAAATCTTCGACGGTTTCGACGGAGCCCTCCTCCTTTTCGCCATTTCCGGAACCGGAGGACGAATCGTCGCCGCAGGCTGAAAGGACGACTGTCATAGCGACAAGCGCGGCAAACTTTTTGAACGGGACTCTGGACATGGGCAACTCCTCTGTAAAGCTTTCTTTTGTTAGGAAAGATAGGAATCTTACAAAAACGAGTCAAGACGTTCACCTCTCCATAATAGACCGATTTTCCGTCCCAAATTCCTCTTTTTCCTGCAAGCAACATTTTACACAAATCGAGGTGGAAAAAACGTCTGCAAAAACGTTTAAAGGAGTTGGACTTTCATTGGGGAAAGTCCACATTTCAACGAGGAAATCCATGAAAGAAAACAACGCTAACGCCCGCGCTGGGCACGATTCCTATTTCCGTTCCGTCTTCAAGGTGCCCGACCGGGCTGCGGAACTTTTGCGCCTGGTGGCCCGCAACAACAAAAGCTTGACAGCCTTTCTGAAGACCGTGGACCTCTCCACCCTCACGGAAATCTCCGAATCCTTCAGCGACACGGAGACCTTCGGCTATGCGGACCTGGCGTTCACCGTCAAGATCGCCGGGGAGAGATGTGGTAACGCCGACGAAAACGACGGCGAAAAAGGGAACGAAAGTGTCGTCGGGGGAAATCAGGAAGTAAATGCCGAAGACAGGGAAAGTCGGCTTCGCCCACAAGAGCGTTCCGCAGACCTCCTCGTCGGCATTCTGGAGGAACACAAGTCTTCCAAGGATCCGAACGTCGTCGCCCAACTCGTCAAATATTGGTATCACATCATGGTCAAGAACCAGAAGAATATTCCCACCGTCGCCATCGTCTTCTACAACGGCAAGGAAAGCTGGAACTTGGATGTGAAAACCATGTTCCCGGACTATCCGAAATACTACCACCGCATCGGCCTGCCCTTCGTGCTGGAACTCGTCGATATCGGCGACTCTTTCAGTACAAACGAAATCCGGGACATCTCCCCGAAAATCGCGCTTGCCCTCGTAGCCATGAAATACGTTTTCCAAGGCGAAAAGATGCAAAGTCACCTGCGAACAGCCGTGAAGATGCTGAAGGAGCTGCCCCGGGAAGAGGCGGAAAACTTCCTCACGGAGACTTTTCTATATTTGAAGAAGCTTCTCCCCAAAGAGGAAAAAGAGGAATTCAAAATGGACTTTGTAAAGACATCCGAAGCCTACGGCTACGAGACCATCGCCGACGCCGAAGAGAAGGCTCTTGCTAAAAGATACGAGGAAGGAAGAAGCGAAGGTCGCGACGAAGGCATCGGGATTGGCATGGAAAGGGGACGGAGAGAAATGGCGAAAGCTCTAAAAAATAATGGAGCGTCTCTAGACCTCATCGCGAATGTTTCAGGTCTTTCCGAAGAGGAAATTCAAAATCTATAGTTCCCGTTTTCAAATCTAAGCCTCGCTTTGTGCGGTGCTTTTTATGTGAGGAGGACGGGACTGTTTATTTGGACGATGAGAAGTCCTTTCCTGTATTGAGTTCGGGACAAGTTTTCTAAAGAAAAACATTTCATTTTTCCTAAAATCGCCCGTTCGCGCGTTGTACATCATGGGCTTTCATTTGGGGAAGTCCGCATTCCAAAAAGGAAATCCATGAAAGAAAACAACGCAAACGCCCGCACCGGGCACGATTCCTATTTCCGCTCCGTCTTCAAGGCTCCCGACCGGGCTGCGGAACTTTTGCGCCTCGTCGCCCGAAACAACAGGAGCCTTTCCGAATTCCTGAAGACCGTGGACCTCTCGACCCTCACCGAAATCTCCGAATCCTTCAGCGACACGGAAA
>NZ_FUWU01000089.1 GCF_900167415.1 Fibrobacter intestinalis
GGTTTTTCGCCATGATGTGGTACCAGTACTTGACGAGCTGCGCTATGATGTTCGGGTCTTTCGAGGACTTGTGTTCCTCGAGGATGCCGACAAGGAGGTCGGCGGAGCGTTCTTTTCCGAATTGTTCGGAATCGCGATTTCTTTCGCCGTCGGCAATCCTGACGGTGAACGCCAAGTCCGCATAGCCGAAGCTTTCCGTGTCGCTGAAGGATTCGGAGATTTCCGTGAGGGTCGAGAGGTCCACGGTCTTCAGGAATTCGGCGAGGCTTTCGTTGTGCCTGGCGGCGAGCTTCAGGAGTTCCGCGGCGCGTTCCGGCGCCTTGAAGACGGAGCGGAAATAGGAATCGTGCCCGGTGCGGGCGTTTGCGTTGTTTTCTTTCATAGGTTTCCTCGTTGGAATGCGGACTTCCCCCAATGAAAGCCCATGATGTACAACGCGCGAACGGGCGATTTTAGGAAAATTTTTTTGTAAAATGTTTTTTTTGCAACGTTCCTGCCGCCGCAAAAATGCTTTGTGTTCCTTTGCGTGAGGCATGCGAAGGGTGGCACTTGCGCCAGTGCGTAGCACCGACTGGAAGGTAGCCCGAAGCTCGCCGACCCGGCTAAAGTTTTAGTCCGAACGTTCATAGGGCCGGGGCACGCCTCTCTGAAAAATTTTCTCTGCGAAAAATTCGTATTCCTTTTTTACAGTTGGAATTTTTTCATTTCGCGGTCAATGACGGAGCTGGCGTAATTGGCGTAAATGAGGGTCGTTTGCAAGTTGGAGTGTCCTAGCATTCGGGAGACGACTTCGACGGGGATTCCCAGGCTGATGCAGGCAGTGGCGAAGGTGTGTCGGGCCAGATGGGTGTGAAGCCTTTTTTTGTAGCCCAGACGCTGCGCGGCGCTTCGCAGATTTTTATTGAAGGAGGAGTTGTTCACGACGTGCAAAACGAGGGAAGCGTTTTTGGTCTGCATTAAATTTTGCGCTTGATTTGGAATCGGGATGTAGATGAGACTTCCTGTTTTTTGCGTACGCTTTCGGATTTTTCCATTTTGGATGTCTTCCCAAGAGAGGGTTTTTAAATCGGCGTAACGAAGCCCGGTGAAGCAGGAAAAGAGGAACGCGCGCAAGGATTCCCGTTCGCTGTAGGTCAGCTGGGCGGAACTTTCCAGAAAACGTCGGTAGAGGAATTGCAATTCTTCGATTTCCAAAAAATGGCGAAGCCCCTCATGTTTTCGGATGACCGTGTCTTTCATCGGATTTGTCCGCATCGCTTTTTCTTTTATCGCCATGTTGATGAACATCCGTAAAATGGATAGGGAACGGTTGATGGTGCTTTCTTGATTGCGGCGCGCCCTCATAAATTCGATATAGCCGCGAATGAAGGCTTCCGTGACGTTTTTGCAATCGATACTCTCCCGATACAGGCGCAACTTGTGCAAATGCCAACGGTAAGTGTCGTAAGTGTAGCGGGAAAGTTTTGCCGATTCCTTTTCGAGATGGTGCTGGACGGCTTGGTAAAAATCTTGCATGAGATGGCCTTTGTTGAAAATAATCAAAGAATAATTCCGAGTTTTTAAAAGCGGCAAGGTTGTTTTTTGCATAGACCGCAGTTCGGCGCGAACTGCGGGGGCGTTTGCATGAAAGGTTAAAAGAATTGGGAAAGGGGAATCTATGAAGTTCGATTCGTTCGTCATTTTCGGGGGTGCCGGATTTATAGGAACGCATATGCGGAATCTCCTGCAAGATAAGTACCCGGAAGCCCAAATTTATGTGGCGGATTTGAAGTCAAGTAGAAGTTGCAACGGAAATGAGAACGTCGTCTTTTGCGAAACGGACGTTCGGAGGCCGATAGAAATTCCCGGCGATTTCGGCAAGAACACCCTGGTCCTGAATTTTGCGGCCATCCACCGTACGCCCGGACATCCCGACAACGCCTATTTTGAAACGAACATTCGCGGGGCGGAAAACGTTTGTGATTTCGCAAGAAAAAACAATATCGACAATATTGTTTTTACAAGCAGCATCGCGCCTTATGGTGCCGCTGAAGATTTGAAAAACGAAGAAACTCTCCCGACCCCTAATACCCCGTATGGAATTTCCAAATTGGTTGCGGAAAAAATCCATCGTGAATGGGCTGCGGGGGCGCCGGAAAGAAAGCTCTCTATCGTCCGTCCGGGAATTGTTTTCGGTACGGGCGAAAACGGCAATATGACGCGGCTGTATAAAGGATTGAAGTCTCGCAAGTTTGCTTACGCCGGTCGCAAGGACACCGTCAAGGCGTGCATCTACGTCAAGGACCTTGTCCGTGTCATGCTGGCAATGGCGGAAAACGAAAATGCGCCCAAGTTCCAACTCCACAACTGCTGTTATCATCCGTCGTTTACCATCGAACAGATTGCGAAGGCTATGCTCTCCGCGACCGGGCTGAAACGCCGCATTCCCTACATTCCTAGAAAGCCGATGATGATGGCTGCGACTGCTTGCGGCCTGCTCGGCGGCCTCGGTTTAGGAATCTGCCCGGCTCGTGTCAAAAAGCTGATGGTGAGCACCAATATAGATGGAGAAAAGTTGGCGAAAAATTATCCGCTGCAATTCAGTTTGGAGGAGGCTTTTAAAGACTGGTGGAAGGATTGCGAGGGGAAGAGGTTGGAATGAAAAAAACATACCCGCCATATAGTGTTTTGCTAAGCGTTTATAAATCAGAACATTCTGATTGGCTGGCATTCGCTTTAGACAGTATGTTTGCGCAGACGGTTTCTCCTGCTGAAGTTTTGTTGGTGCAAGATGGCCCATTGACAAGTAAGCTTTATGAAACAATAGAAATTTACAAGCACCGATATCCAACGGTATTCAAGACACTTTCTTTACCACGAAATATGGGTTTAGGTTTAGCTTTACGGCACGGAGTATTGGCTTGTCAATATGAATATATTGCCAGAATGGATACGGATGATTATTCTGCTCCATCCCGAATAGAAGAAGAATTTGATGCCATGTTTGAAAAAAATGTGGATATGGTTGGCTGTATTATTAACGAATTTATTGACGATCCTCAAAATGTCGTTTCACACCGATTTCTTCCTGAAACTCACGATGCGATTTATCGATTTGCCAAAAAACGAACGCCAATCGCGCATCCTTCTGTTCTGTTCAAGAAAAGTTTGCTCATCAAATGCGGCAATTATGAAGATTATTTTCTTGCTGAAGATTTTGCTATTTTTGTTAATCTTTTACGAATTGGAGCAAAAGGATACAACATTCAAAAACCTCTTGTGAGTATGAGAGTTAGTAAAGATTTTTACAATCGACGAGGAGGTTTCAGATATTTAAAAGCGATGCTAGATTTTAATCGAAATTTACTTCGCATTGGTTGGGTTTCTTATAAAGATTTTTTTGTTCGATCTTCAATGAATTGTATTGTTTGTTTAATGCCAAATACTTTAAGAAATTTTGTTTATAGAAGATTTTTACGAAAATGACACTCGCCCTGATTACCCTTCACCGTATTGTGAACTATGGCTCGGTTTTGCAAACCTATGCTACGCAACGAATTTTAGAAACGCTTGGAACTAAAGTCAAAGTTATCGATTATTATGATGAACGCATGACGATGCATGGAATGCTGAAGCGTTTGAAAAATAAAAAGAAGGCCCTTCAAAATCCCCTTCTTTTATTGATTGCGGAATTGATAATGTTTCCGTCTTATGTGACTCGGTTTAGAATATTCAAAAAATTTTTGAGAGAACAAATTCATTTGACGGAAAAGACTTATCACTCTTTTGAAGAGCTACAAAGTCATATTCCCGAAGCGGATATTTATTGCACGGGAAGCGACCAGGTTTGGAATTCCGGTTGGAATGAGAAAATAGATAAAGCTCTGTTTCTTGAATTTGTCGCGAAAGGAAAGCCCTGTTTTGCGTATGCGGCAAGTTTTGGAAAACAGAAATTGGACGATTGGGAAATTCCGGAGACGCAAAATCTCCTGAAAAAATATTTAGCACTCTCGTGTCGCGAATCCGCGGGCGTTGAGATATTAAAAAATTTGGGATTTGAATCCCAGCACGTCTTGGATCCAACCTTGTTGTTGAATGGGGAAAATTGGAAAAAACTTGCGTCTAAAAAATTTGAGAATAAAAAATACGTCTTTGTTTACAATCTCAATCGGAAAAAAAAATTGATGAAACCGCAAAATTTTTGAGTAAGCGATTCCGAATTCCAATTTATACGGTCAGTTATTGCTATCACGAAATTCCTTTGCGTCAAGGAAAAGTCTTTGTAAATCCTCCGGTGGAAGATTTTTTGTCGCTCCTCGCCAATGCATCTTATGTGATTACGGATTCCTTCCATGCGACGGCATTCTCCATCAATTTCGGTCGTGATTTTTTTGTGTTTTATCCGGGACTTTTTAGTTCTAGGCTTTCGAGCGTTTTAGAACTTGTCGGAGCAAAAGAACGTGCCCTCTCTGAACCGAAAGACGTCGAAAAATTTTTAGACCGGACCTTGGATTATTCAGGAATTCACAATGCTTTGCAAAAAGCGCGAAACGAGTCCATGGATTTTTTGAAAATGGCATTGGAAAAAGCAAATGAAGTCGCATATAGAAATTAACAGAAAAGAAGATTGTTCCGGTTGCAAGTGCTGTGAGCAGATTTGCCCGAAACGTTGCATTTCGATGCAAGAAGATTCTGAAGGTTTTTGGTATCCGGAAGTCAATGAAAATGAATGCATTCATTGCGGTCTTTGTGTAGAACGCTGTCCCTTGAATAAAGCTCCAGAACTGTCGCGGAAATTAACGGAACCGGAAGTTTTTGCGGCTACATTAAAAAATAAAACAATTCTGCAAAATAGTTCTAGCGGGGGATTGTTTTCCGCCTTTGCTTTGGAAATTTTAAAAGAGGGCGGAGTTGTTTTTGGTTGCGCCTTTGATGAAAATTTCAAAGCGGTTCATATTCCAATTTTGAATGCCGATGAACTTTATAAATTGCAAGGATCCAAGTATGTGGTCAGCGATTTGAATAATACTTATACGCAGGTCAGAACATTTTTGTCCGAAGGAAAAAAGGTTCTCTATTCTGGTTCGGCGTGCCATATTGCGGGGCTTCAAAAATTTTTGAAAAATGAAAACGAAAATTTGTTAACTCTTGAAATTTTGTGCCACGGAACGCCTAGCCAAAAATTATTTCGAAAACATTTAGAATATTTGTCGGAAACATATAGGGGGAAAATTCTTTCTTATGCCTTCCGGGATAAATCAAGCGGTTGGGGATTGAATTATAAGACTAAAACTAAGACTAAGACTAAGACTATATATTCTCCTGCGGACAAGGACGCTTATTACGCTAGTTTTTTAAGAGGCAAAACTTACAGACCTAGTTGCTACGAATGTCATTTTGCCAAGCAGGAACGCATTGCAGATATTACCCTTGGGGATTTCTGGGGTATTGAATTATTCCATCCTGAATTTTACAATAAAATGGGGGTCAGTGCCGTTATTTTGAATACGGAAAAAGCAAAAGCCTATTGGGAAAAAATTTCGGATCAGGTGGATTACGTTTCTTCTTCTATGAGCGAAGTCCGTTTGCGAAATCACAATTTGAACGCCCCTACTGTAAAACCAAAATGCCGTGATACGATTTACGACGGCATTGATAAAATTCCCTATTCCGAATTTCAAAAACGTTTGCAGTTACATGGAAAAGAAGCCGCTTTCTCTTTTATCAAAAATCATTTGCCGAAATCACTTCGTTTAAAAATCAATCGGTTGGTTTTCCGCCTGAAAGGAAAGGGTTTATGAAAATCGGCTATCTGCTCCCATCCTTTACGATTGTGTCGGGGTCTTCCGGTGGAATTAAAATGCAGGCGATGCAATGGCGCAACATGATGCGCTCTCGCGGCTATGAAGTTGTAGAAATTTCGGAATGGGGGGATTACGATTGGAAAACTTTCGATATCCTTCATTTCTTCTATTTCGGATTTTCGTATCTGACCATTTATCAGCATCTGAAAAAACGCTACCCCCATTTGAAATTCGTTTGTTCGCCGATAATTGATTCCTTTATACCCTGTTTTATTTATAAAGCGATTTCCCTAATCAAAATTCCGAAACTAAAAGTTTGGAGCGAACCGGCAACGTTAAGGCGTTTTCAAAATCTTTTTGACGTTTTTTTAGTGCGCAGCAATTACGAAAGGAAATATCTGGAAAAAGGTCTAGGTATCTCTAAAGAAAAAATCCAAAAAATCCCGTTGAACGGAAGACTTTCTGGCGTGGAGTGTGCAATTCAAAAAGAAAACTTCTGCTTGCACGTTTCCAGGAACGACGATCCGGGGAAAAATGTTTTTCGTTTGGTTGAAGCTGCCTTGCAATATGGTTTTAATTTGACGCTAGCCGGAAGTATTTCTGAAACGTTCAAAGAAAGACTTCAAGCCAAAATCGGAAATTCCCCGAACATTCAAATTTTGGGTAGGGTTTCCGATGAGGCGTTAATCGATCTATACAAGCGCGCCCGCGTTTTTGCTTTGCCCTCCATTCGGGAAGGCGTGGGGCTTGTCGCATTGGAAGCGGCCAGTTATGGCTGTGACATTGTAATTACAAACATCGGAGGTCCCCAGGAATATTTTTTGCCCAATGCGATTGCCGTAAATCCGAAAAATGTGGATGAAATCGGGAAGGCGGTAATGCGGTTTTTGAATGGCGAGACTTTCCAACCGGCGTTGAAAGAAGCGATTGCGGATAAGTATGCGGAAAGCCGGGTTGCGGAAATGCTGGGAAACGCATATCGAGAAGTGCTGTAGATGCCTTTGATTTACATACTATATATACTGGCTGGATGTATTTGCTTCGGTTGTTGTTTTAAACCAAGGTTTCCTAAAAAAATTGCATTTCTTTTTCTCCTTATATTGAATATCTGTATTGTGGGGTTACGTTCCGAATATGTCGGCGCAGATTCCCTTCAGTATTATTTGGCGTTTAAGGAATTAAATCGGGCGTCGTTGGAAGCGGCTTTTCAAACAAGATACGCTCCCGGCTACATCGCCTTGAATCGTTTGGTCGGATTTTTTACGGACTCGCCTTACGCTTTATTTTTCGTCGTGGGCTTATTTTCCCTATCTGTCTATTTTTACTTCTTAAAAAAGAATTCGGCGAATATATTTTTTGCCATTGTCATTTTTTTTTGTTCGGGATGGGGACTTTATATTGTCCCGCCCAAGTTGAACTTGGAAAATTTTGGCAAAGCTAATAAGGGAGTCTGTCAGATCTGTTGGTTAGCCCAATAATCCTCACGTTCTCTTGTCGCATTATACAATTTTGTTCTTCGTTCTGCAAGTCGTTCCTCCATCTTTCCTGCGAAAACCTCGTCAGGAGTCAGGAATCCGATTGCGGAATGTAGCCGTTCCGAGTTGTAGTAATTGATCCAGTCCGACATTTTCCTCTTTGCATCGGAATAGTCCTGGTAAGCGTCACGACGGACTTCCTCCGCCTTGAGGGTCTTGTGAAAACGTTCCACTTTCCCGTTGCTTTGCGGATGGAAGGGAGATGTAGAGGTC
>NZ_FUWU01000072.1 GCF_900167415.1 Fibrobacter intestinalis
CTCGTCCGATACGTTGCGGATGTGCTTCAGGATGATGAGCCCGGTCATGAGACGGATCGGCTTGTTTGGCGCACCCATCTTTTCGTCGAACAATTTGGAAAACTCGGTCTCGAACTTGTTCCAGTCAATCTTGTTCGCGAGAACGTAGAGGGGGTGCCTGTGGTTCAACTGCTCCTCAAGGGAACAGAAAAGGCTTGTCTGGGCGTGGGATTTTGGCGGTCTGTACATAAAAAATGCAAGGTTTTCAATCATATTTTAGAAATCCTTGCAATATTTTCACAGGGTAGAAATCAATTTTCCCCAATAGTTATGCGGGTTGGACGAGATTTTAAGGGAGGACTATATAAGGTTTCGGTACAACCAATATAACATTTTCCGACTGCATTTCATCCATCTGCGCCCCGGATATTCCCTGCTGAAGCGTACACAGATACTTCGGCTTGTCCCGCAATCGATCTGCTTCGTTTAGCACCTGCCTCCATCTGTCTTTACAGGTTGTTTTCGCTGCCAGAGAAATAATGAAATCAACAGAAAATCCATAATCATGGTATGTTTCCTGTGAAGGAAAGAGGAAGACCTGACAAAATACTTTTCGACTAAGCTTCGCTCAAATCCTTTTCCATTGCATCATAATAATCTATAAACAATGTCTTTTTTTCTTCGCAACAGAAGGCTTCAACTTCATAGTTTATTTCTTTGTATCCAACAAATGTACGATTTACAAATTTAACCACTCCACTATGTACACAATCACAGATATCACAATACCAATAAATAGTATCCCCTACTTTAAATTGTTCTTCCATTTTATCACTTCTTTCACTTATTAAAAATATTGGCACGATGCCATTCCAAAAAATCAGGATTGGCAGAATATTTCTTAGTTTCAGATAATGCTTTATTGCTAACTGGCAAAAAATACCTATCAAAATATTCTTTACCTACATTTTTTGCCAACCGCTCTGAAAAAAGAACTTTTCCATTTTTATCAAACCCAATAAGTCCTTGATCAAAAGCCTTATCATATAGAACAGAAAGACAAATACCGTTTTCTGGGTTTAAACGTTCCTTGCTATTTTTTGCCCACGGAATAATATGGCTAGCTACGAGTAATTCGGGAATATCAATTCCTGTCAAAGCGCATTTATAATCATAATTAGCAAGAATAATCTGGCGGAATACAGTTTGATTAATGCGTGTTTTTACTTGACATATTTTAGCTTCGCCAGTTAATCCTTGGGGAATGTCATATAATTCTTTTTTATATCTAATTTCAATAGATGTACCCTCTAATTGCGCTAAAATTTTTTCACTTTCAAACAGAAGCCTGTCACGATCATTGATAAATTCATTCCAATATTTTTCACATTTTTTACCGCCATGAGACATTCCAGAAATGCCCCTTTGTTTAAGTTGAGTGTCACAAGAGGCATAATTGACAAGACGATAGGCTACAGCATCGGGAGTACGACCTAATATATGAGCCGTCTTAATTACATCAGGATTCTTTCGATGCATTTTCCCAAACGGCATTTTAAGATACAAGTTCAGCACCAGTATCATTTCATCCCGCGTCCAGACTTTGTTTTCCATAATTAATCTCCAACATTTTCAAATTAAATTACCCGATTAGTATTAAATTTCCATCTCCTGCCGCTCTGTGCTTTGCTGCATAATTTTGAAGATATGTCCAGAGTTTATCAGACAGCGTATATTTCTCATCAACATTTTTATCTAGGATATCACGCATTACAGGTTTTGGAAATTTAGGAGCCAACTCGAAATCAAATTGCACATTCTTTCCATACTTTTTACGGTCAAACCCCACAATAAGGATACGCTCCCTGTGCTGCGGCACATAATTCTGTCCATCCAGTACAGAATAGAACACACTGTAGTCCAGTTCTTCCAGGGATTCCAATATCACTTTAAATGTTCTGCCTTTATCATGGCTGCACAGATTTTTTACATTTTCCAGCATAAAAGCTTTAGGTCTTTTTTCTTTTAATATTCTGCAAACATCAAAGAAAAGCGTTCCCTGTGTTTTATCCTCAAATCCTGTCGCTCTGCCAAGACTGTTCTTTTTGGAAACTCCAGCAATGGAAAACGGCTGACAGGGAAATCCGGCTACCAGAATATCGTGATCTGGTATAGACGAAGCTGACACCTGTGTAATATCTCCCTCCGGCTGTTCTCCAAAATTAGCCAAATATGTCTGCTGACTGTATTTATTCCACTCATTAGAATAAACGCAATGCCCACCAGCCCTTTCAAAAGCAATCCTCATTCCGCCTATCCCAGCAAACAAATCAATAAATGCAAACTGGCGGTCTTTCATTTTCTGTTGTTTTCTTCTCATATTATTCCAATAGCGGACTCCACAATCAACACCTTTTAGCAAAAGTTAGAAAATCCTTTGCTCGTTAATGCAGCTGGTCATCGACGAATCGACACCCTTATCCCGTTGTCTTCCGCAGTTATAAGCAGCGGGAAGTTTAAATTGCTTTTAAAAAACATAATTCAGAGCGGATTTTTAAGCATTTGCACAAATATCCGGCGTAAATATAATTCAGCGAGACCTATCGCCACCAGCAAAGATTTGAAAGCTCTATCAAATTCAATCAGATCAAGTAAGAACTAACACAAACGTCGTAAAATTTTGCTAATAGTCAATTTTCACGCATCCTCGCCGGTAGCGCAAATTTTTAAGCGACGCGCCTGTCCGCATCCATCACATGGCGGCGCCAGCGTCCACTTTTCCAACGCCGCCAATAAAATAACGGAGCGATGCCGTAAGTGGCGATAACCACAATCCACGCGAAATGCGAAGGCAAATTCAATACGTAAGCAGCCAAATACAGCGCGATTGCCGCCGTCCAGTTCATGATGCCGCTCATACACATCGCCCAGATGGTATCTCCCGCGCCTCGCAAAGCACCCGCATAGACGAGCATCAAAACTTCCACAATAATGTAAATCGTCGCAAAACGAACCATAAAAATCGCATGTGGTCGCGCCTCTGCAAATACCGCGAGTGCCTCTGCGGATGCGGAATTTTCTGGACTAAAAACGTCAGCCAGTACGCCCGGCAAAAAGAGGAATAAAATTCCGATAAAAAGGGAATACATCCAGCCGATTTTCAGGCCGGAAAAAGTCGAACGGTTCGCCGCCGCTCCCGCTTTTGCCCCAGCATAACGACCGACCAAACTCGTCGTCGCAATTTCCAGCCCCATCAAGGGGACGTACGCCACCATATCCCAGTTGAACATGATCGAAGCCGACGTCGCCGAAACCGGTCCAAGGCCATGGAGCATCAGAATCAAAAGCTGAAATGCCGACATATTGAGAAACATTTCCACTCCAGCCGGAAGCCCGCGAGAAAGCAATTCCCGCATCAATCCGCCATTCAAAGCAAAGGAAGAGGTCGTCAAAAAACGGCGACGGTAACGCTTGCCAAAATAAGCCCCCAAAAGAATGGCCGTCGAGACAAAATTTCCAAAGAGCGTTCCATAAGCCGCCCCCGCGACGCCAAAGCGAGGGATTGGGCCAAAACCATAAATCAAAAAATAATTGCAGACAATATTGGTAATCATGCCGACGAACGCCGCTTTCATGACGATTTTCGTTTCGCCGATGCCGGTAAAAAAGCAGGGAGCGGCATTCCGAACCAGATTGATAATCCCGCCGTACATCAAAATGTCAAAATACGTCGTCTGGGCAGAAAACTGCGCGGCATCCAAATTCTGCATCCGGAAAACCCAATGTCCCAAGGGAATCGTCAAAAAAAGAAAGGGCAAGCAAAAAACGGAAAGATACACCGCCTGAATAAAAATTTTGGAACAGTCCGCATTTTTGCGCGCGCCCAGACGTTGCGCCACCATCGCCGTCGTATAACTGAGCGTTCCCGTAAAAAAAGTCAGCAGCACCACGCTCATGCCGCCGCCCCCCAGCGACGCGTTCATTTCCGTCGGTCCAAGCTTCGAAAGAAAAAGGCGATCGACAAAAGTCATCAGCGTGTCGAACGACATGGAAAGAATCATCGGAAGCGCGACAATCAGCACATCTTTTATATCGCCGTTCTTTTTCATTTTGGGAATTTTCAGCATTTTGGCAAACGGAAATTTAGAAGCGACATCAGCTATCATTTCAAGACCTCAATCAAGTGCGGTCGCCTAATTTAAAAAAGGATTTCCATTCGGGCAACTCCAAAAGCGTTTCGCCCCTTGCAACGCAAACCTTTAGCAACGGTCAAATCCCCATTTCCGTCGCAATTTTCTAAATTTTTGCAAAACGTTTATGAGGTCATTATGCTTTTCAACTTGAACATGATTCAAGCCCGCTATGCGAAAATCCCCGCCCGCGTCGATGCGGCCAAAAAACTTCTCGGTCGCCCGCTCACCCTCGCCGAAAAAATTCTCTACTCCCATTTGATTGACGGAACAGAAAACAAAATCTACGAACGGGGTACTTCCTTTGCGGAATTTCACCCGGATCGCGTCGCTATGCAGGATGCCACCGCGCAAATGGCGCTTCTCCAGTTTACGACCGCCGGAAAATCCAAAGTGGCTCTCCCCTCTTCCGTACATTGCGACCACCTGATTACCGCGAGGAACGGCAAAGACGAAGATCTTCCCAAAGCCCTGGACGAAAACAAGGAAGTCTATGGATTTCTTTCGTCGGTCGCCGCCAAATACGGCATTGACTTTTGGAAGCCCGGGGCCGGAATCATCCATCAGGTTGTTCTGGAAAACTACGCATTCCCCGGCGGCATGATGATTGGAACGGACTCGCACACGGTCAATGCGGGCGGCCTTGGGATGCTCGCCATCGGAGTCGGCGGCGCAGATGCCGTAGATGCCATGGTCGGACTTCCGTGGGAACTCAAGTACCCGAAGCTCATCGGCATTCACTTGAAAGGAAAGCTCCACGGATTTGCAAGCCCGAAGGATGTCATTCTGAAAGTCGCGCGGCTGCTTACCGTAAAAGGCGGGACCAACGCTATCATCGAATACTTCGGCGAAGGCGCAAGGGCCCTTTCCGCCACGGGAAAAGCGAGCATTGCCAACATGGGTGCCGAAGTCGGAGCAACTTGCAGCACCTTCGGTTATGACGCATCGATGGAACGCTATCTGCGCGCCACCGGACGCGAAGCCGTCGCCAACGAAGCGAACAAAATCCAGGAATATCTGCGTGCCGACCCGGAAGTGGAAGAGAATCCGGAAAAATTCTTCGACAAGGTCATCGAAATCGATTTATCGACCCTCAAACCCTATTACAACGGACCTTTCAGCCCGGACCGCGGATTCCCCGTTTCCGAAATGCAAGGCTCGCTCCAGGAATTTGGTTCGACGGACAAAGTCAGCGCAGCCCTCATCGGCAGCTGCACCAATTCCAGCTACGAAGATTTGTCCCAAGTCGCCTCCATGATCCAGCAGGCACTCGACAAAGGGCTTTCACCCAAAGCCCCGCTCATCATCAACCCGGGTTCCGAACAGGTCCGCTACACCGCCGAGCGCGACGGCTTCATCGACCTTTTCAAAAGATTCGGAGCGACCATCATGACGAACGCCTGCGGCCCCTGCATCGGCATGTGGGATAGAATCGGCGCCGACAAGAAGGAAAAAAATTCCATCGTCCACAGCTTCAACCGGAATTTTGCCAAGCGCGCAGACGGCAACCCCAATACGCACGCTTTTGTCGCAAGCCCGCTCATGGCCGTCGTCGCCGCCCTTTCCGGCTCGCTCCTTTTTGACCCCGAAAAAGATTTTCTCATCAACGATAAAGGGGAACAGGTAAAACTCGAACCGCCGACAAAGGAAGAACTCCCGTCCAAGGGATTTGAAGTGAAGGACGCGGGATTCGTCCCCCCCGCTCCCGACGGCAGCGGCATCCAGATTTCCGTGAATCCGGACTCCAAGCGTCTGCAACTCCTCAAGCCTTTCGCAGCTTGGGACGGCAAGGACATTTCGGGAGCCCCGCTCCTCATCAAGGCCAAGGGCAAATGCACGACCGACCATATTTCAATGGCGGGACCGTGGCTCAAATTCCGCGGGCACTTGGAAAACATCTCGAACAATATGCTCATCGGAGCGGTGAACGCCTTTAACGGGCAGACCAACCAGGTCAAAGGAAACGACGGGCGGTTCTACGAAGTGCCGGCCCTCGCCCGCAGATATCGGGACGAAAATTGCGGTTCCATTGTCATTGGCGACGAAAACTACGGCGAAGGTTCCAGCCGTGAACACGCTGCCATGGAACCGCGATTCCTCGGCGTCAAGGCGGTCATTGTGAAAAGCTTCGCCCGCATTCACGAAACCAATCTGAAAAAGCAGGGAATGCTGGCACTCACCTTTGCCGACCCCGCTGATTACGAAAAAGTCCGCGAAGGCGATTACTTCGACATCGAAGGCTTGACCGCATTTGCGCCGGGATGCCAGTTCACACTGGTAATCCACCATGCGGACGGTTCCTCGGAATCCGCCAAGCTGAACCAGACTTACAACGCCCAGCAATGGGAATGGTTCAAAGCGGGAAGCGCCCTGAATAAAATCCGGATGGGCGGGTAGATCCTTTCGCGTTCTTACCGAAAAGGCGGCGAATTTCGCCGCCTTTGTTTGTATTCGGATATTTGTTAGAAAGTTTTCGCGTCCCTAGTTGGAATTCTTGATGCAGCGGATGGAAAAGCCTGTTCCTTCCCTACTAAAAGACTCCGGAAAAATTCTTTCAAAATATATGTAGTAGTCCCCCCCCCCGATCGTCCTGACATCATGCCAAGATGCAGACCAAAAATAGGCAAAGTGGCCAGCACCGGTACTATAATAATCTCTCACGCTAGTATCATACCCTCTCTTGCCGGCAGGGAGAGCAGAAAATCCGAAGTCATCAATTCCAATGTCTTCGAAGTCCCTCCAAATGCTACTCCAACCCCACCAACCTCCAGTGGATCTCAATTTTATACCGGCAACGCTATCTCCACCTGCATAAGCGACCAAAATATTCCATTCTGCGTTGCTAGGCAAGTGCCAGCCTTCGGGACAAATCCCTTGAATAGGATGCAAAGCAAGGTTTTCATCAGAAAGTCGGTCGCAATCTGTTTCAACGCCACAAATCTGTGGATTATCCTTGTCATTTGCCAAAGCGACCGAATCAATAGCAGCCGCAAAAGAATAAAACCGTCCAGTTACCGCACATTTTTTAGGATCGTCGTCATAACACCAGCTATTATTCATCAGGCTGGGCGTATTGACGGAATCCGCATAGTTCAGGTTCTCCGCCATCCAGGTTTGAGTGCCGATGGTGACGGTTTTATAAGTCTGAGCATCACGTTCATCCGTCATAGAGCCATATTCAATATTCGGATTCAAGCGGGCTTCTTTGGGAACATCCCAACTCCATATTTCAAGGTTTCGCCATCCGTTTGCAGTGCAATAAAATTGACTTCCATAATTTTTGGACAACGAGTTGGCGTTAGATTTCACCACACCTTCGATGCTATTGTCGCAGACACCAAGTCCATAATTCATATACCAAAAATTCCGTACATACTTTTCAAAATCGGGAACGGTCCCCAAATTCCATTCACTGATATTGGAGCGAATGTTTTCCAAGCCATTATAATAATCCCGTCGCATCGTCCAATCCGCAATTTTCGTCTTGGTTGTATCATCGTTCCATTCTCCATCCATTTCCATATCGGTAGCAAACTTTGTCAAAAGTTCCATCAATTCCGCTTCGTTCCTCTCTCCCTGCATCAACACGCTCAATGCCAAGAGGGCGGCATTGCCTTCGCCTTCGCTGAAAATGTTCAGGTCTTCGGAGTTTTCAAAATCCCCCAAAATACCGAAAGCGTTAAAAATTTCCGTCTCGGCTTGTTTCTTCGCGGCGGGCACACCGAGTCCCGTACCGACCAGATAAAAGGCGCGCTCGTATTCCAAGTGGGTTAGCAAGTTGATGTTCACATTTTCACGGTCGCTTAAATCCGTCAGGGCGTTCAAGGTGATGTACCAAGAGATTTTTCGCCAGTCACCTCGTTACGAAAATAGCCATTGGCTTCGAGCAGGGCGTATTGGCTGGCCAGCGTCACGTTCGGCACGGTAAACTCGCCTTTATCGCTGGAAATTTTTCCCGTAAAGCTCTTGCCCGTCTGAGCATATTCCCCATCCAGTTCATAAAGCCTGACTACGGAACCCGTCACAAAAGGTCCCTTCTGGCTCACGCCTGCAATAGACTTGTTTTGAATCTTTTCCACATTCCCCGCCTTTGTAGAGGAGCTGTCACCGCATCCCACAAATGTATTTAAGCCAAAAGCCAGCGCGCAACCTAGCGCAATTCTTGAAATTTTCAAATCCATCGAATCTTCTCCTGTTTGTTTTTATTCGAATATGTAAAAAAAAACATACATTTGTCAAGATAGTTGAAATCATACCTCTCCCTCCGAGCATTCGGAACGTACAAATAGCAGCTCGTTGTCACTAGTCAAGGGTTAGATTTGAGAAGCGTAGCACTTCTTTGACGTCAATACTCCCACTCACCCCGAAGCCCTCGCTACTTCCCCACAAACCTTTTCAGATCTTCAAATCGGGATCTCGCTTCATCAAAACCTTCTTCGTACAAAGCCCTTAATTTATCCCCATTCCTTTCCAGACGTGCGACTTCCACCGTTCTTTCCGGGCGAATCACGAAGACTTCCCCGCTGGCTTCTGCCGATTCCAACTTTTCCAATGTGCGGTTGTATTCGATGTAGCGATTCGCGCAAGCTTCGACAAAACGCGGATAACGCCGATATTTCCAACGGATCAAGGGCATTAATTTATTTGGATTTTTACGGTAGCCTTTCGCCCGGGTCAAAACAACGATGCACATTCCATATCCCATGCGATGGAACGCCTCGTAGGGAATCGAATCCGCGATGCCGCCATCCAAATGCGGGACGCCGTCGATCGAAACCAGCCGGGATACCAGCGGCAAAGATCCCGAAGCCCGCAATTTGTCCATATCCTCCCGCAAATCCCGCAATTCCAGATGTTCCGCTTCGCCCGTCAGCACGTTCGTCACCGTCGCAAAACATTTTATCGGCGACTCCGCAAAAGCGTCGTAGTCAAACGGATCCAGCGCATTCGGAATCACCTCGTAGCAGAATTTCTTGTTGAAAAGATCCCCCGAAAATAGAAGGGACCGAAAGCTCATGTAACGCTTGTCGTTCGCATAATTCGCAATCACCCGAAAGCCCCGTTTGGGCTGGCTCGAAACATAATTCACCGCCTGGACGGCCCCCGCGCTCACGCCTATCACACCATCCGCAAAAAAGTTTTCGCTCTGCAAAAAATCGAGAACTCCTGCGGTATAGACGCCGCGCATTCCGCCACCTTCCAAGACGATGCCGATTTTTTCGTCGGGTTTTTCCATATTCAAAATCCTTTTTTAATCCTGTCCCTGTGAAATTACTAAATTTGGGGCCATGATGAGTGAAAATCCAGAATCTTTTGTTTCTGAAAAAGTCAAAGAGATTGCGCGCGCTCCCAAGTATCGAGGAGCCATTTTTCAAGTCGAAGCGGACGAGCACGGCCTCGCCCTGATCGACGGCAAGGAAGAAAGCCTCAAAATCTACATCACGGTGGATCCCGATAAAGACCAGATTGTCGAAACCCGCTTTTTCACTTACGGCGGCCCCATTTTTACCGCCCTCGCCGACACCCTTTGCGAACACCTGCAAGGCAAAGCGGTTGAATTTTTGCAAAAGACGAATGTTCTCCTGCTGGAAAAAGAATTGCGGGACACTCCCGATGCGCCGGCATTCCCCGAAACCGCTCCCGAGCTTTCAAGCCTTGCCAAGCTGATTCAAAAGCTCGTCGATTCCTACCCGGAAAAGAAAGCGGTCGCGCTCGCCGCACGGGAAACCATGGAAAAGGTCAGATACCGGACGCAGACCGTGGAAGGAAGGCAAGAAGCCGACAAGGAATGGGCGGCTCTTTCTGCGGAAGAACGCCTGCAAAAAATCGCCGACTGCCTGCACGTGAACGTGCGATCCACTCTGCAAATGGACGGCGGCGATTTGGAGATTCTCGGAATGCCGGACGAAAACCACGTCAAAATCCGCTTTCAGGGAGCCTGCGCGGGCTGTTCCGCATCGAGTGGCGGCACCCTCTATTATATCGAAGACCAGCTCCGGGACAACGTTTACTACAATCTGAATGTCGTTCCCGAAGACCCGTTCAGCGAAGCGCTCGCCTCGGCGACGGAGACGTAAAATGCCCGATTCCTACAGAGAGCCTTACAAATACGGCTTTGTCACCCCCATCGAAAACGAATCCTTTGAAAAGGGACTGAACGAAGACATTATTCGGCGTGCCTCGAAAATCCGCAAAGAGCCGGAGTTCATGCTGAAATTCCGCCTGGACGCCTACGAAAAACTCCTGAAAATGGAAGAACCCCGCTGGGGAGAATTGCAATTCGCTCCCGTCGATTTGCAGGACATCGTTTACTATTCCGCGCCTAAGACCAAAAAGGCACACGACTCCCTGGAAGACGTGGACCCGGAACTTCTGGAAACTTTTGACAAACTGGGGATTCCCCTTGACGAGCAGAAACGGCTCGCCAACGTGGCGGTCGATGCGGTTTTCGACAGCGTGAGCATCTACACGAGCCACAAGAAAAAATTGATGGAAATGGGAATCCTCTTTTGCTCCATCTCGGATGCGATTCAGGAATATCCCGAACTGATCGAACGCTATATGGGAAGCGTTGTTCCTGCGGGCGACAATTATTTTGCGGCACTCAACAGCGCGGTTTTTGGAGACGGGAGCTTCGTCTATATCCCGCCCGGAGTCCAATGCCCCATGGACCTTTCGACCTACTTCCGCATCAACAACAAGGAAGCGGGACAATTTGAAAGGACGCTCATCATCGCCGACGAAGACACGAGCGTCAGCTATTTGGAAGGCTGCACGGCCCCCGAATTTTCAAGCAACCAGCTGCATTCCGCCGTCGTGGAACTCGTCGCCCTCGACAGGGCGAGCATCAAATACAGCACCGTGCAAAACTGGTACGCAGGCGACCGGGAAACGGGCAAAGGCGGCGTTTACAACTTTGTGACGAAACGCGGGAAATGCGTCGGCAAAAATTCCCATATCAGCTGGACGCAAGTCGAAACGGGCAGCGCCATTACCTGGAAATACCCGAGTTGCATTCTGCAAGGGGACGATTCCCGCTGCGAATTTTACTCCGTCGCCCTCACGAACGGAAAAATGCAGGCCGATACGGGAACCAAAATGATCCACCTCGGCAAAAACACGAAAAGCACCATTATCAGCAAAGGGATTAGCGCAGACGAAAGTTCCAACGCTTACCGCGGCCTCGTGGACATCCACAAAAGTGCCGTCGGCGCGAGAAACTACACCGAATGCGACAATATGCTCGTCGGTTCCAAAAGCGCGGCCCATACCTTTCCGTATATCAGCGTCGCCAACCGCCATTCCTCTACCGAACACGAAGCCTCCACGAGTCGGATCAGCGAAGACCAGCTATTCTATTTCGAAAGCAGGGGCATCCGTCGGGAAGACGCCATCCAGGCTCTCGTCAGCGGTTTCTGCAAGGATGTTTTCAAGGAACTCCCCGGGGAATTCGCTACCGAAGCCAAGCAGCTTCTGACGCTAAAATTGGAACATAGCGTCGGCTGATATAAAAGAGCTTTTCAAAAAATCGTTAGCATAAGAGTGGCTAGTGATAATTAGTGAAAAGTTGGGAGAGGAGAGTTACTGGAGAAGCAGCATTTTGCCGCTTGGAAGAAAACGCAAAACGGCCGGTTCCATGAATTTCAGGGGGAAAATATTCTTCTGAAGGAACTGAAATGGAGAATCTTTTTGTCTAGAAGGCTTTGGTTCGCAAAAAAGTTGAAAAGCATAACGAAGCACGCAGCAAAGACAAATCCGTTGATGTTCAGATATATCAAGAAACGAATTCTCGGGCTCTAAAAAAAGAATTATTTTAATACGGTGAATGTTATTTTTCTAGATATTGAAGTTTCAACATCCAGCGGTAAAATCGCCGATCTCGGTGCGGTCGATTCTCTTGGCCGGACAATTCATACGGCTAGTCAGGGCGAATTCCTGGATTTTGTAAAGGATGCAGAATATGTCGGAGGTCACAATGTCTTGAATCACGACCTTCAATACCTCAAACATCTCGAATTGGAAAAAAAGAAGGTTGTCGATACACTATACCTTTCTCCGCTAATGTTCCCCATGCGACCCAGTCACAGGTTGCTAAAAGACGAAAAAATTCTTAGCGATTCATTGAATAATCCCTTGCTGGACGCCCAAAAGTCTAGAGACCTGTTTTATGACGAAGTGAATGCATTCCATTCTTTGGACAATGACTTAAAAGACATCTATTTTAACCTTTTGAAGGGCGCAAGGGAATTTAAGGATTTTTTTGAATATGTCGGCTTGAAAGAAGAAAGCAAAAGCTTCTTTAACAATCTTTTTTCGGCAAAATCCTGTAGCGCTTAACCGCAACTTGGAAAAAATTGAGGAAGCTAATAAGGTGTATATTTCCAACCAAGGAGCCACCTTATGGCAGAAGAAAATAAACTTGAAAAACAGAAACGTCGCCGCCTGAGTGCGGAGGAGAAAGTCAAAATCCTGAGCGAAATTCTCCTCAAGGGCAGAGGCTTATCTGAACTTGCGGACGAGTACAAGATACATCCGAACAAAATTCTCGAATGGAGGAAGGTACTTTTCGAATCCGCTACGGGGATTTTCGAGCAGAAACGCCCCGACATAACCGAAAAG
>NZ_FUWU01000094.1 GCF_900167415.1 Fibrobacter intestinalis
TTCTCGAGAACGTCTATTTTACGCTGTTTCGCCTTTTCGGTTATGTCGGGGCGTTTCTGCTCGAAAATCCCCGTAGCGGATTCGAAAAGTACCTTCCTCCATTCGAGAATTTTGTTCGGATGTATCTTGTACTCGTCCGCAAGTTCAGATAAGCCTCTGCCCTTGAGGAGAATTTCGCTCAGGATTTTGACTTTCTCCTCCGCACTCAGGCGGCGACGTTTCTGTTTTTCAAGTTTATTTTCTTCTGCCATAAGGTGGCTCCTTGGTTGGAAATATACACCTTATTAGCTTCCTCAATTTTTTCCAAGTTGCGGTTAAGCGCTACAATATCGCGGCAATGCGCCAATCCATGGCACTCGCCTGTATTCTATTGGGCCTTCCGTTTTTATTTAAAGAAAAAAAATCATATTTCTCCTGTTCGTTTTTCTGGCGACGCAATTTCACGCCTCCGCGATCATCGCCGCCTTTTTTGTTTTCCTTTATAACCTAAAAATCACCAAGAAGCTGATAATAATTTGCATCGTTTGTGCTGCATTATTGTCGGTTTTCAATTTCCTATTAGGCAAAATAGTCGTCTTCGTGAACATTGGCTCTTATGCCAATTATCTAGATTCCGAGTTTAATATTGCAGGAAGCAGCTATCTTGTGGATTTTTGCATTAAAGTATTTCCTGCATTATTTATTTTTTTGATTGGAGCCAAGGCTAAATTTCAGATGACTAAAGAAAACAATTTTTTTGTTGTTCTGGCACTATTCTATTTGTGCATACGCATAATCGCTTTGAACTCTATAATTATTGATAGAGTGTCGCTGTACTTCAGTTTTTCCACTCCGATACTGGCTTCCTTTTTATTCGACTCCAATAGAATTGTACAAAGTTCAAGACGTCTTTTGATTTCATTTTCATTGTTTTTTTTCGTCACTCTATTTTGTGCCGTTCAAATAACACGGCCAAACTGGATGAAAATCTCGCCGTATTCCCCTTTTTGGAAACCTTACAACGCTTACTATTTGGACATATCCACGTATTTCTGGGAATTATAGGGAAAGGAAATGCTGATTATGTTTAAAACTCTCAAAAAACTTTGGTCTCTTTCATGGCTAGACACGATTCGTTTTGATTTTCGTTACGCAACTCTTAAACAAGGCAATTAGATGAAATTCCTTTACGTTTTGACCAGCACTGAAAATGATAATTTTTTGGAACAATCTTTCGTTTCGATAATTTCGTTGAAGCGAAAGACTCCAAACGCTTTCGTAACACTCCTTACGGACAAAAGCACTGAAGAAACTTTTCTAAATGGTCGAGAAAACATCCGAGTGCTTTGCGATGAGGTTATTGTAAAAGATTTGGATAGAAATCTTTCCGGCAAGGTTCGTTCCCGATTACTGAAAACCAATATGCGGAATTTAGTAGATGGGGATTTTCTCTACATAGATTCTGATACCGTTATTTTAGATAATTTATCCGAAATTGAAAATACTTCCGCCGATTTTGCCGGAATACAGGATTGGCATTGTGTTTTTTCCAAAAATATACAGTTTCATGCATCTCAAAAATTAAAATCTCAGATATGTACGGACGAAAAATTTTTGTTATCAGAAGTTTACATAAATGGCGGAGTCCTTTTCGTCCGCGACAATCAGCGGAATAGGGACTTTTTTAAACAGTGGAATGAACTGTATTTGGAATGTCTTCAAAAACATGGCATTAGTCAGGATCAGCCGACTCTTGCTTATATAAATTACAAAAACGATTTTCCGATTCATGAATTGGATGGATCCTGGAATTGTCAGTTGCCGAATGGTTTGAAGTATTTCAGAACGGCAAAAATACTTCATTATTTTACAAGCGGAAATACTCCAAAAACCCTATCTCAACTCTATAAGGAATGCAAAAAATTAGGGTTCAACAAAGACGCAAGAAAAATGGTCCTCGAAAATTTTGAAAGTTGCGCATTCGATTTTGATGTTTCTTGTGTAGTTTTCGGAAATGAATATGAAATTACCAGAACGGCCTGTTATCGTTTTTTAGTTTTCCTTTTTGCAAAACATAAAAGAGTTTTCAATTTTTTTGAAAATGTATTTTCCCTTGGTCGTGGAAAAGGTTTCTTTTTTAAATCAAGAAATGGGTGAGCAATATGAAAAAATTAGTGATTGTTTCGGTTCCCTACAAACCATTTATGAGTGTAATCAAGGACGGCTGCACTCTGCCGAATGTGGAATTTTTGATTATAGAACGGAAAAAGCATTTTGTCTGGAAAATTCTTTTTCGAATTTTCCTATTCCTTAAATGTTTCCGACTAGCCTTGCGCTGCAAAATTTCAAATTCCAATTATCGGGATTTTCAAAATTATGCAAAGGATCCGGATGTAAAATTTCTATTCTGGAGTCCGTTCTTTTTGTCTTGGTGGTATGCTATGGGACGGTTGGCTCCCAGGCAGGAAAAGGCTGTTTTCTGTTGGGCTCCTTTGGGGATAGCCAATCAAAATAGCTTTGACTTTTTTTATAAAAAAACACGAGCGCTGGGCTTTGATTTTTTTACAATGAATTCCTCGGATGCAAAAAAATACAATATGCATTTAACGACACAAGTCTATCGCCGTTGGGAAAATTTGGAACAGATAACGTCAGAAACGGATTTTTATTTTTTGGGAAAATGTAAGGGACGAGAAAAAAAATTAGAACAAATTCAAAAAGCATTACTAGAGAGAAATTTTAAGGTGGATTTCAAAATTTTTGAAAATAATATAGAGAATCCGATTTCTTTTGAAGAAAATGTTTTAAATGCGATGCACAGTAGATGCATTGTGGATGTTGTTGCTTTTTCTGGCATTTACAAACAAACAGATATGACTCTTCGTCCACTGGAAGCTCTTTTTTTGGGGAAAAAACTACTCACCAATTACTCCGCTATTAAAGATATGGATTTCTACTGTCCAAAGAATATATACGTTATTGACGCAGAGAATTTGAATTTGGATGGAATAGACGAGTTTATGAGGACGCCCATCGTTTTAATCGATGAAAAAATCGTCGATCAATACGAAGTAAATTTTTGGTTGGCAAAATACTTCTTGGGGAATTGTAAATGATTTTATCGAAAAAAGACTATCTGGAATATATTCAAGCCGACAAGAAAGCCTTGAAAACTCCCGATTTTAAAACTCGGTTTATTAGGTCCTTCCGCGATTTGGGCGAAGAAAACTACATTCTAAATTATACAACGGCTCTTCGAAAATACGAATTAGCTAAAAATTTATACAAGCAAAAAAAAACTCTCGCCAAACTTTTCTTTTATCTGTGGCATAAAATTCTGTTCAATCGGAAATGCCGACAAACTGGAATGTATCTTATGCCGAACGTTGTGGATTCGGGATTGAGGCTGATTCATCCCGGATATCGTTACATTCCCAATGTTGCGCAAATCGGGAAAAATTGCACCATTCTGCCGGAAGTCTTTATCGGGAAAAAGCATCCCGGAGAGAAGCAGCCATGCGTCTTTATTGGGGAGAATTGTTACCTAGGCGTTCGTGCCACCATTCTCGGCCCCATTAGAATTGGCAACAACGTTACCATTGGGGGCGGGAGTGTGGTTGTAAAAGATGTTCCGGACAATTGCGTTGTCGCCGGGAATCCCGCTAAGATTATTCGATACAAGGCCGGCTTAAACGATGACCAGCCAGCGTAAACTTGGCGCACTCCTTTCCTATGTGACGATTGCCCTGCAAAATGTCGTAGGGCTTGTCTATACGCCGTTCCTTATTCGGATGCTCGGCAAGTCCGATTACGGCCTATATTCGCTGGTCACTTCGATTATTTCGTACTTGACGCTTCTGGATTTCGGTTTTGCGGACGCCGTTGTTCGTTTCACGGCGAAATATCGGGCGGAGGGAAAAACTCGTGAACAGTATTCCCTGTTTGGATTATTTTCCGTCGTCTATGGCGTAATCGCATTTCTCGCTTTGATTCTGGGACTTGTTTTCGCTTTTCATTTGGACGCCTTTTTTGTGGATTCCATGACCGCCGAGGAAATTCACCGCGCCAAAATAATGCTCCTTTGCCTGGTGGTGAATTTGGCTTTGACCTTTATTTTCAGCGTATACAAGGCGATTCTCGACGCTTATGAACAATTTGTCTTTGTACGTGTTCTGAATATTTTGCGGATCGTTCTCAATACGGGAATTATGGTCTTGCTTTTGAATCTGGGGTTCAAGGCCGTGGCGTTGGTGGTTTTGATTACGATTCTGAATGTTCTGATTTTGATTTCCAATTTCCTTTATTGCTTTGCCAAATTGAAAATCAAAGTTTTTTTTAGAAATATCGATTGGAGCAAGCTGAAGGAAATGTCTTCTTACTCCGTATTCATTTTTTTGAATGGCTGTATTTCGCAAATCTATTGGTTCTCCGGGCAATTTATTCTGGGCATTTATCACGGCGCGAAAGTGATTGCCGTCTATGCGATAGCCATTCAACTGAAAAGCATGTTCTCTCATTTTACCGCAGCCATCAACTCCGTCTTTTTCCCGAAAATTACGGCGTTGACGACCAGGCCCGATTCCGCTCCTGAAATCTCCAACATCTTTTTGAAAATCGGTCGCTTGCAATATCTGGTGATTTCGTTGATTCTTTCCGGCTTTATTCTGTTCGGCCGGGAATTCATTCTTTTGTGGGCAGGGGACGGCTATCAAGAAGCATTCGCCATTACGCTGATCTTTTTTGTCGCTTTGACTCCGGCGCAAACCCAGCAAATCGGCTGGCACGTCTGCAAAGCGCGCAATCACCTTAAATTTAGAACCTACACCTATTTCGCCATTGCCATTCTGTGCCTTGCCGGGCAAATTTTCGGTTCCAAGTATTACGGCATGGCGGGCAACGCCGTTTCCATCGCAGCCGCCCTTCTTTTGATGGAAGGCCTGATACTGAACATCTATTACCAGAAAAAAGAACAAATTGATATCTTCGCCTTCTGGAAAAATTTCGCGAGGCTTTCGCTGGTTCCTTGCGTTTGCGTGGCGGGATGCCTTCTGGTCAAGACGCAGGTCTTTTTTGATTCGTGGTTCAAATTGCTTTCGGGAATTGCCGCCTATAGCTTTGTCTTTTTTGTCTTTTCGTATTTGTTCAGTTTGAACGAATACGAAAAGGGTTTGTTGCGTCCGCTGACGAAAAGGCTGGGACGGCTGGGATTCAGATAAATTTAGAGGAAAAATGGAAAGAAGAGAAACACATTTGGATGCCATTTGCGGTATCATGATTTTTTTATGATTTTGAGGCATGTTTCGGATTATTTCACGGAAAGCGCTGCTTGCCGTGGCCTGACCCAGGTTCTTTTCTTTTATATGCCCTGGTTTTGCTTTAAGGCGGGAATGTTTGAAAAGACGATGCCCGGGTAGTGTCAAAGTTTTTTCGCAAAAATAGCGAAGCGTTTGTTCCAACATCAGATTCTCTAATAAGCTGTTTATCTCTTCCTGTCCTTTTTATTATATTCAGTAAGAGGTGTATTATGTCAACGGCTAGCATTTCAAAAGATTTTTCAATAAGGAATCAGAAAATGGCGGATTCCTTGCTAGATGCATTGGTTCGTTCGGGCAAGAAATCCAAGTGGGTTTCTGCGGCTTCCAAAAACAAAGCGTCCGAAATGAAACGAATCAATAAGTTGTTTGCAAAATAATGGGTGATTTTTCTAGCTATCGAATCATTGACTTGCTTGAATCCGAAGCAAGTTCTTTTGTAAATGGGGAAATTAGGAATTTTTCAAGTATGTACAAATCCGCTTCGGGAATGACTCCTGCTCAAAAGAATGAGGACGTGGAATCTTTTCTAAAAAAGAAGGCCGAAAACTTTTCCAGGCAGAACCTGTCTATGACTCATTTGGTCCTGTCGTCCATCAACCAGGAATTGCTGGGATATTTTTCATTGACGGTTAAGCCGATTTCGATACCGGCTAAGTTTGTGAATATTGTCCCGCCCAAGTTGAACTTGGAAAATTTTGGCAAAGCTAATAAGGGAGTCTGTCAGATCTGTTGGTTAGCCCAATAATCCTCACGTTCTCTTGTCGCATTATACAATTTTGTTCTTCGTTCTGCAAGTCGTTCCTCCATCTTTCCTGCGAAAACCTCGTCAGGAGTCAGGAATCCGATTGCGGAATGTAGCCGTTCCGAGTTGTAGTAATTGATCCAGTCCGACATTTTCCTCTTTGCATCGGAATAGTCCTGGTAAGCGTCACGACGGACTTCCTCCGCCTTGAGGGTCTTGTGAAAACGTTCCACTTTCCCGTTGCTTTGCGGATGGAAGGGAGATGTAGAGGTC
>NZ_FUWU01000013.1 GCF_900167415.1 Fibrobacter intestinalis
AAATGAAATTCGACGAGTCTAAAATTATCAACGCCCTGCACACAGACAGGGCAGTCGTAGGAAGCAAGGGATTCTTTGCGGACAAAATCATTGAGTTGAAACTAATGGTCGAAGAAGGCGATTGCATCCAAGAGCTGAAAGATGTAATCACCGAAGGATGCCCATATCCTTTCAAGTCTGACGCTGGAAACTTTTTCGACTTCTTCTACCCTGTCGAAATCGCGAAGAGAAAGAAACTGGTTTCGTTTACTTGGGAAGACCGTGAAATGCTGCGGGGGAAGTGGTATCGAAAAAAAGGCAAAGAAAACGAGTATACAATAACTCTATTAAACCGCTTTTCCGATGGAACATTTGGCATTGACGCAATTCCTGCGGAAAACTTCTTAACTGATTGTGAATTTCTCGACGGCTCGCCTTGCGGCAAGGAGGTGGAGGAATGAAGCCCGAAAAACTGAACAAGTTCATCGCCCAGATGAAAATCGAGCTTGCCGAGGCCGAGTCGAAGCACCCGCACTTCGCGGACGGATTATCCGAGCGTTCAGCAGGGAACGTGAAATTTAACCTTAAAGCAATGAGGGAAAAGAACGGGAAGCCCCCCTACATGGCCGACAGAATCATTTTAGAGGAAGTCTTTGAAGCTATCGAGGCATACCAGAAAGAAGACCTAGTCCCCGCCATGCTGGAACTCGCCCAGTGCGGGGCGGTGATTCTCCGCACTATGGAAATGCTGGAAAACGAAATAGAGGAGAAAGAACCATGACAAATTACATGACCGTAAACGAAGCCGAAATATACGAATTGAACGTACGTCTTTGGCGCATCAAACAGGCAATCGAAAAGCCTACAAAGGATTTGGGGTGCCCTAAACTGGATGCCGAAATCATGAAGCTGCGTTACAAGGCGACAAAATTTCTTCGGGACGTTCTTTTTATGCAGCAATACGTTTGGGAATGCGCTTCGGAAGAAGAAGAAAAATCTTGGAACGACAGGACGCCAGACCCGAAAGAACTTGTCAAAGAGTTCGATTTGCCCGTCGATGAAAAGCTGGCGGAAAGCATGTATAAGGACGAACTCGATGTCTGCGGAGAATTTGGGCCAGGCAATCATTTCCTGTCTATCTACGACCCTATGGACTGGTGGAAAGATTTGCCGGATGAACGCAAAAAGGAATTTCACGAAAACGCCAAGAAGTTTCTTGAAAAATCCAGAAAGATGATGGCGGAGGGTGCGAAATGACCGCAATAAAAACCGAAGAGGAACGCGCACGGCTGGACGAGCTGTACGCGCTCGTGGAAGCGGAAATGGACCATTCCGCCGGAGCTGGCGAAACGCCCGAAAAAGCGGAAGCCGGAAAATGGCATGAGCCGTTCGACAACACCCGCAGCGACGAAGGAATCAGGCGGTTCAAAAACAGCTTCCCGGACAACCCGCCGAAGGATGTCGCCGTGAACGTCCGCAGCTTCATCCACAATGGACTGCTCGTGGGACGCCGAGAAAAGTATCTCGCCGCCCATTACCTGAAACTCTACGAGGACGTGTTCCGCGGCGTAATGGGCGAGAAACGGGAAATCCGCGAGGAGCTGAACCGGCTTTCCGGTTTCGCCATGGCGGTAATTCAACGCCTCGAGAATTGCGAAAGGGCGGCGCGCGAACAGGACAACCACCACTACTACAAGATTTTCGCGGATTCCGTCCGGAAGCTCGCCGACAAATTGCAGGGGGTCGCCGATGTCGAAAACTGACGATTTCTACAGACTTGCCGCATTGCGGGCGGCGGAAGGATTCTCTGCGAAAGCACCGGGAAAAACGAAAGACCAACGCTACTACGCCTCGCACAAGGAACAGTGCCAAGCGAAAGCGAAAGCGTACCGCGCCGCAAACAAGGAAAAGGAACGGGAACGCCAGAGGAAATGGAAAAAGGCGCACCCCGAAAAATACAGGGAAAACCAAAGGGAATGGAATCGCAAAAACCGCGATAAACGGAACGCCTACAAGCGGGAATGGCGACGCAAGAAAAAGGAAGCCGCCAAGGCGCAGGAGGCCGCATGACCGAAATCACCATCCAACAGGCGGCGGCATTCTTCGCTGCATTGGCCATCATAACCGTCGCGTTCGCAGTCGGCGAAATCGTCCGCAGGAAGGCCGCCAAAAAAAAAGGCAAGCAGTCCATCTACGACGAGTGGGAACGCCGCCAAAAGGCGACGAGGGGGCGCAAATGATACACGAGGAAAATGCGTTCAAGGCCGAAAAGAACCGGACGGCATACAACAACGCCGTACGCCGCCTGATGGCCCGTTTCCCGTGCTGGGACTGCTCCAGATTGGGGCATTCCAACGGCGGGCTTGCCGAATGCGCAAAGGCCGGGAAGTGCCTACGCAATTTCCCCGAGAGGAAGACCAAATGAGCGACTACGGATTCACCGGGGCTGGCGGCTACCCGCTGAACCACGAGCCGTACGCCGTCACCATCCCGCTGTCGGATTACGACGCGACTATGGAAGAGCTGCGGAAGCTCCGAAAAGAGGCCGAGGAACTGCGGTGCTGCGCCAACTGTCGGCATTCAGGGAAGAACCTCCCCGACATTCCGGGGCACCGGTGCGCAGAATGCCACGGCGGCGAGGCGTTCTGCATCGTGGACGAGAAATTCCACGACTGGGGCGACAGGTGCATAAACTGGGAAATGAAAAACAAATAGGAGACAAAAATGGAAAACATGATTGTAATAAACAACAGGCAATACATGGGAATCGACGAAGCGGCAAAGTCGCTCGGAGTCAGCGTACACCACGTCCGGCGAGAGATGTACAGGCAAAACATCCGCTACTTCAAGCACGCAAAAAGGGTCTTGTTTTTGCCCGAATGGCTTGACGAATGGGTTGAGCGGCAAATAGTCAAGCCGCGCCCGAGGAAATAGGAGGTTTGCCATGATAAGGCTATCGCTTTGCCAGCGTAACAAGGCACGCAAGATAATGACATGGTACGCCCGCATCTTCGACACGGAGAGCGGCAAAATCCGCTACGAGAGTCTAGGAACGGCAAAGAAGGCTGAGGCTTTTGAACGCCTTGCGGAGATGAAGGCGTCGGGCACGTTTTCCGGCGACGGCAAAAAACGCGTGACGTTCAAGGATGCGTTCGATACGTATATAAAGCATCTGGAAAGCAGGAACGCTAGCCATCACTCGATAAATCGGGCGCAATTCGTAGCTAGGACGATGAAAAGCGTCTGGACGCTCAACATTGCGGGCGTAGAAAAGAAAGCGCTTCTTGACGCCTTTGACGAAACGAGAACGGGAAAGAAGGCTAGTTCATATAACAACGAAAAAAACATCCTTAAGACGGCTTTGAAATATGCGATAGAAGTCTTTGACCTTGACATTCGCAATCCCGCGGAAATAATCAAGAGCAGGAAAGCGCAAATGGCGGAACGCGACTTCTGGACTCCCGATCAGATTGACCGCATTCTCGATAAGGCGCCGAGACCTACTTATCGCATCGTGTGGGCGCTAATGGCATTCGCAGGCCTACGCATCCACGAAGCGATAAAGGCAAAGCCCGAAGACATCATTGACGGTCACTTGTACGTAATTGGAAAAGGCAACAAGGCGGCAAAGGTTCCTGTTTCCTCACGTCTCAAAAAAGAGATAGAGATAGCCGGAGATGCCTGGAAGCCTTACGCAATAAACGCTCAACTGAAAGTACTAAAGAAGGCGGCTGCAACGGCTATCACCGAGGGGTTCCAGGGCGAGGCGACGAACCACCGATTCCGGCATTCTTTCGCAAGCAACCTTATCAGGTCTGGCGCTAACATCAAGGCGGTGCAGCTGCTCATGCGGCATTCCAACATCCAGATGACCCTTAACACGTACTCCCACTTATTGAACAGCGATTTAACAGATGAAATTGAAAAAATGTTCGGGAATTATTGACGCTTTGACTGGAAACTCGTATATTTGACATCGGAAAAGAACTTCATTGTTGTTCCATTATGGTAGTAACCCTCGCACATCGGTGCGGGGGTTCTTTTTTTTGTGCTCAAAAAAATGCTCACTTGTCCCGCAAGCATTGTAATTATTGACATTTTGCATTCCAGCATAGAATCACGCGGGTTCGGAAAATCTGACGATTTTCCTGTTTTATCCAGGTTTTTCGCCAGCAAAACAGGTCCGTGTAACAATCATTCTTCCATCTTTTTTTGGGGACTTATATATAAGTTCCACCCGATTTGTCGATGTCTATAAATACTAGAGTTTTTGCATTCTCCGAGTTTCTTGAACATTAGTGGAGAGAAAAAAAGAACCCCTACCTAAAAAACACGACTTTTTATTTCCGCAAGGAACATGACGCCGAACGAAAAGAGTTGCAAGTCCAGGCTCTTTGCTTGCCTCAAGGATCGCGGGCTTTGCACAATTCGTCTAAAGGAGCAAAGCTCCTAAAACTCATGGGCGGGGGATAGGGTGAAGGGGAAAGGGGGCTGGCCTTCGCAAAAGCGTGCAAGGCTAACGTTGCGCCGCAAGCTTGCTTGCAGGCATTACTGAGCCGCAGCCGCGGACGCAACGCGTCAACTCCGAAGCCCCCTTATCCCTTCCGCCCGCCGCGGCTTTGCACAATTCGCCTAAAGGAAGCAGAGCTTCCAAGGCTCATGGGTAGGTGAGCCTCTCGCAGTCTGCGAAAAAAAAGAAAAATCTGGAGGCGAGAGAAAGGACAAAAAAGCCCGACTCCCCAAAAAGAAAATTTTTAATCGAGTATCTGGTGGAGGATTGTATATAATTCCCTTTTTTTGATTTGCAATTTTAAGCTCCAAGCGCTAAGCTCTAATCCCTAACTTCGATTTGACGAATGGGGAATTTGCACAAAAACGGTTTTGTTCGCTGCTTGCATTTTAAATGTTGCATAGTATTCTCCTTCCTCATAGAGTCACGCGGATTCGGAAAATCTGACAATTTTCCTGTTTATATAGGTTTTGCGTTGGCAAAAACAAATCCGTGTGACAATCATTCTTCCATCCTTCTTTTGATTTTGCAACTCCTCGCTCCCAACTCCTAATTCCTAAATTCAATTTGACGAAACGGAACCTGGGGATCAGTTGTCGGTTGCCGGTCGCCAGCGATCAGAACTTAAAGCTTGGAACTTAGTTTCTAGAGTCTGCAAATCGAGCTTCAAATGTTCGCAATTCTAAGCTCCAAGCTCTAAAATCCAAGCTCCGACAACTGACCGCAAACCTCCAACCACCGATTACCAACTCCCAACCCCTGACACCAATAACTAAAAAGCCCTATAAAATTCGAACATCCTCCGAATCGTCTCGCAAATGGGCGTTCCACGCCAAAACTTCCGAATCCGAGAATTGTCCGCGCAAAGATAGGGAATATCAACAGGCCGCATTTTCGCCGCATCCTGCACGATTTCAATCGGAACTTTCGCAAACCCAATAATCGTTTGCAGCAATTCCTGCATGGAGTAAGCGATGCCGGAACCGACATTGTAAACCGCCCAGGCATTATCGTTTTCGAGCAGCATCCGATAGACATGAACCACATCTTCTACATCCGAGAAATCCCGGACGGCAGTCAAATTTCCCACATAAATTTTCCCGGGCTTTCCGCTCTTGTCGATTTCAGCGACCTGTTTGCAAAAACTGGGGAGCGCAAAAGTCGGCGTTTGCCCGATTCCCGTATGATTAAAAGAACGCGTGCAGACAATTCGCATTCCGTATTTTTTCCGATAGAGCTCAGCAAAATTTTCCTGCGCAATTTTGGTGATGCCATAAGGATTGCTCGCTTCCAGAGCGTCCACTTCAACCAGCGGAGAATTTTTGGCCGCATATTCCTCTGCACTACCGATAAGAAGGACTTTTGCCGAGGGCGCAAAACGTTGAACCGCATCGAGTAAATGCAGCGTCCCTTTGATATTGACATCCACTGTCATCACCGGATTTTTCCAGCTTTCCCCAACGGAGCTGATTGCTGCCAGATTGATAACATAATCGGGATCCGCATTTTGTACCGCAGCATCCACGGCGGATTTTTCCAGTAGATTGAACTCCGGAAAGTTCGCCTGCACCACCTGATGACCCGCTTGAACAAGTTCACGAACCAGATAGCCGCCGACAAATCCCGATGCGCCGACAACAAGGGTTTTCGGCATCAAATTTTCCCTTCCGCCAAAAGTTTCCGGTCGTTTTCCACCATCCGGCAAACAAGCTCGTCATAAGAAATTTTCGGTTCCCAACCCAAAACCGTTTTGGCTTTAGCCGCGTCTCCAATCAGTAAATCCACTTCGGCAGGGCGGAAAAATTCGGGATTCACTTTGACAAGAACCCGATTCGTTCCTTTGAGCGTCGCAAATTCCTTCACCCCTTCTCCATGAAATTCCAATTCCATTCCCGCCGCCCTGAACGCCTTGGAAACGAAATCGCGAACCGTGTGCGTTTCTCCGGTCGCTACCACAAAATCGTCGGCTTTGTCCTGCTGCAACATGAGCCACATCGCGCGCACATAATCGGCGGAATGCCCCCAATCGCGGCTGGCATTCAAATTTCCCAATTCCAAGCATTCTTGTAAACCCGCTTGTATGCGGGCAACGGAAATCGTAATTTTCCGGGTGACAAATTCCGCGCCACGGCGTTCCGACTCGTGATTGAAAAGAATCCCGGAGCAAGCAAACATCCCATAGCTTTCCCGATAATTTTTGATAATCCAGTGCCCGTAAAGTTTGGAAACCCCATACGGACTTCTCGGGTAAAAAGGAGTTTTTTCGTTTTGCGGAACAGCCTGCACCTTGCCGAACATTTCACTCGTACTTGCCTGATACACCCGGGTCTCGGGCTTCACCAGGCGCACCGCTTCCAAAAGTTTCGTCACGCCAATCGCGTTGATATCCGCCGTCGAAAGCGGCGTCTCCCAAGAAGTCGTCACAAAGGATTGCGCCGCCAAATTGTAAATCTCGTCGGGCTTGGCAATTTCCATCGCCCGCAGTAGCGACGCCGAATCCGTCATATCGCCAAAGAGAAACGTGACTTGGCCTTTCAAATGTTCCGCATTATTAAAATCCAATTTGCTTTTGCGGCGTACCAGCCCATAGACTTCGTAACCTTTTTCCAGAAGCAATTCCGCCAAATAGGAACCGTCCTGCCCCGTAATACCGGTAATAAGAGCTCTTTTCATAGCCATAAGATATAAATTTCCTTTAGAACTTTATCGGATAAAGCAAGAAAAACTTTACGTCGGGATAAACCTGAAAAGTCGGAGCCGGCAATTTGATGTAATTGAGCATCCGAACGACGTTGCGCGCCCAACGCTGATGCGGTTTGAACACCCCCTCCAAATCGTAGTCCAGAGCGACATAAAACTCGTGATGTCCCTTTTTCGACACGTGCCGATTCTTCTTTTTATAGAAAGTGCTCGGCGAAACGCTCCATCCACCCGCAACGGCAAGCCACGACGGCCAAATCCAGCGAGCGGACTGCGGCAATAGGCGATGCACTTTTAAAGAGAGCCAAAATGTTTCGTTGCAGTAATCGTCCGTGAAGACACCCGTATCGGTTTCTCGCCAATAGGCTTCGGAATTTCTCCAGTAACTGTATTTAAAATCGATGTATTTGAAAAACGGAACATAGCGTTTTGCCATCGGATAGAAACCGCCCAAAGTTCCCGACAGCACATCGAAAATGCTGAATCCCCATTTGGGCGCAAAACCGTCCTTAATATCGATAGCGATATGGGTGGACATGGCCGAAAGTCCCGCCGCCAAATAGGCCTGAAATTCCGAGAGCCCCGCCCAATAATAGCCCAAATAAAACCCTTCCGCCAAGAAAACGCCTGCGGCAAAATGCCCGGCTTTGTCCAGATTTTTCGCATAATCAAAATCATTTTCAAAATGGAAATGCGAACGTTCGTCGTCCCACCAGCCCTTGGCAAAAACCAGAGCATAAGCGGCTCCGTATGCCGTCGCCGACAAAGCGATCATGCCGCCAAATTTGAGAGGCGAAAAAATTTGCAGGGAATCCGACCCCGGATCTTCGGAACGGTAATCCCCTTCAGCGTCTCGCCAAAAAGGACTGGAAGTCAAACAATCCGAAAGGGGAGCTAAAGCAGACTTTCCCGAATCCGGCATAACCTCCGAAGAATCCGCCCAAACGGGAATCGCCAAAAAAACGGCAAAAGCCAGTATGAAAAATCGATTTTTCAGCACGGCTAAAAATTAGAAAACAAAACCGTTTGTCGGCACCCTAAAAAGCAGAGAGTTCGTTACAAAAACAACTTGGGAAAGGTTTTCGCTTTTTCTAAAGCGGCTTCCAGCGTCATGCCTGTAAAATTTTGCGCGCCCAGATTGCGCCCGCTGATTTTATCATCGACAAAAGCTCCAATGCAAATTCCCGGTATGACGCTGTCCGGATCATTCGGAGCCTGTGGGCCGCCCAAATCTGTGCGGCACCAGCCCGGATCCGTCAGATTGATACAAACATCCGTTCCATCCAATTTACCGGCCAAATCGAGAGTCACTTTGTCCAAAGCGGCTTTGCTAGCCGAATAGCCGGCCTGTTCCGGCTCGTTCCGAATGCCGCTCGTCGTATTGATCACACGGCCCCAACCCCTTGCAATCATCGGGGGAATAAACGCATAGCACAGCATCATGGGAGCAATCGTGTTGATGGCGAAACTCTGCGCATAATCTTCGGCAGGGGTTTGATAATAATCCTGACGGTAAGCGATTTGCACGGCAGCGTCATTAAAAAGGATATCGACCGGCGTTCCTTTGGAACGGATTTCATCTATCATTTTTTGAACCTGCGACAGATCCGAAAGTTCAGCGGCAACATCGTAAGCTTCGACTCCCAGAGCACGAACTTCTTGCAAGACCGCCGCCGTATGCTCCAGAGAACGACTGTGCAAAATCAAATTGCAACCATGCTGCGCCATAAAAATGGCAATTCTATAACCGATTCCGCGATTCGCACCCGTTACAAGCGCCCATTTTCCTTTTACATTAGTCATATTTTTTAGTATATCCTTCCTTTGTCATGAGTTCAAGCAAATTTTTCTTTGCAAGCCGAAAATTTTAAAGGGAATCATATGCAATTCTCCACCAAGATAAACTCGGTTGTCAGTTATTAGTTGTCAGTTATTAGTTGTTAGTTATTAGTTTTCAATTCCAACTCCCAACTCCTAACCGATCCCTGCCCTTCGATAAACTCAGGGACCGTTTGTCGAAGCATGGTTGGTGTGCTTCGACAGGCTCAGCAACCGCTTGTCGAACCACTTCACCAAAGCAATTTTTAGAGGAAGCCTACAGCAACTCTTTCTACATTTTTCTGCAAAGCATCAAGCCTGAAAAGAATTAGCCTAACCTTCGTTTTTCCATAAGGCATTTCAATTCGCATCGAAAGGCAAAGGCCTCGTGGCATTTATCGCTAAATATTGGATTTTCTTTTTATACAAAAAGAGCTCGCATTTCTGCGAGCCCTTCGCTTTGAAAAAGCGCGGATTAAGCCTGTGCTTCTTCCGTAGATTCCGGAGAATCTTCTACCGGAATTTTCTTCACGACGTTGCGACGACCATAACGAACTTTGGCCGGATCAAATTCGGCACCCAGCGTCGTTTCCACTTCCGCAGCCGCAGGAGCAGCGGGAGCCGCAACCGGAGCTTCGGGAAGAGTCGCCTGAATTCGCGGAGGAAGAGGACGACGTCCGCCTTCTACGCGGGGAGTTTCTTCAACTGCCGGAGCCGGAACCGGATCTACAGGAGCAGACGGAACGTTATCGACAGGAGCCGCAACCTGAGTGGTTTCGGGTTGCGCAAAATCGCGACGGCCAGAACGGACTTCATTGCGACCGTTACGACGATCATTACGGCGATCGTTTCTGTCACGATTAAAAGAACGTTCCTGACGGTTCGCATTTCCTGAATTGCCACGTTCACGACGATCGTTATTCCGATTATTTTCCCGGCGGTCATTATTGCGCGCAGCCATATCCTGAGCACTGACCGGGTGACGGTTCGGTTTCAGATTCGTATCGGAAACCCGTTTGACAATCGGAGTGTGAAGCATCGTGATGAGCTTATTCACCTTGGAAAGGATAACAATCCCAAGGATAACCGCAATAGCGGCAAGAGCGAGAGTGATATATTCCATTTAAATTACCTCAATCTAAGGGTGGCACGAAAAGCGGCTGGAAGGACCGTAATTCTCGCGGAAGTCATCAGAAAAGGGCCATTTAATAACGCTCTAAAGAGCTCAACAGCCGTATGAAAAAGCCTCAACGGGCAAAATTCGCCAACCGGCGAAGAAGTAAATTGACTTCGACGCCTAATTTAGATAAATCGGCGATAAAAAGGCTCTTTTTCAACATAAAAAACGACAAAAAAGCTGTAAAAAAAATTTGTGCAGTGAATATATTGACAATTAAACAAATGTGCAGTATATTTAAAAAGAAAAACGAGGTATCACATGGACAAAAAGGCACTCACCGATAGGCAAAAAGAAATTTACGACTACATCCGTTCCTGTACCGAAAAAGAAAAAATGCCTCCCACCGTCCGGGAAATCGGCGACAAATTCGGCATTTCTTCCACAAATGGAGTCCGCTCGATTCTGGCCGCCCTAATTAAAAAAGGCTACATCCGCCGCGCCCCCCGGTTGAGCCGAGGCATTGAAATTCTCGAATCAACCCATTCTCCGCAGCGTGAACCGGAAACAAAAAATTTAAAAGACTTCGTAGAAGTACCTATCATCGGCAGAGTCGCAGCAGGGTCACCGATTCTCGCTGTGCAGAACATCGAAGGAACCGTTACGGTGGACAGGGATTTTCTGGCAAGCCAGCCCAATGTGTTCGCTCTACATGTAAAAGGGGATTCGATGATCAACGCTGGCATTTTTGACGGGGACCTCGTTTTTGCACGTTCTCAAACCCAAGCGGAACGCGGAGAAATCATCATCGCCCAAATCAACGATGAAGCCACCGTTAAATACTACCAGCCGCAACCCGATCATATTGAACTTCGCCCGGCAAACCCCAAATACCAGCCGATTATCGTCAATGCCAACAGTAACTTTTCCATTGCCGGTAGGGTGATTGGCGTCCTGCGGAAAATCAACTAGCAGAAAACGATCCGACCCCGGAGGTTCTCTCTAAAAAGAAAACGCCACAATTTCTGTAGCGTTTTTAGAAAGCAAAGTTTTCAAAGGAGGATTAGAGTTTATCCATATCAGAATCGTCCAAGTCGAGGTCCTTGTCCGCTTCATCGATTTCCTCTTGAGACGGTGCTTCGCCAAAATCGTCATCGTCACGGGCTTCATCCAAAGAATCCGCTCCGAGAAGCTTTGCCTGATAACTCAAGTGGCGGGCTTCCTTGGAACGCCCAAGTCCCAAAATTTCCGCACATTCTTCGCAATAGCCCAAATCCTTGTCCACACGGTATTCCGGAGAAACGGGATTGCGGCAGCACTTTGTACAAAGCTGACGGGAACACTCCTGGGTAAAGCGGATATTTTCTTCCTGCAATTCCGCAATCACACGCGCATAAAGTTCTTCTGGAGTTTCATCGACCAAAGAGGCTCGATGTCGCATGCTGACCGTCGGCTTTTCCCCCTCTTCCGTAGGGCCTTTTTTCCGGGAAGTCTTATCTTCCTGTTCGGCATCAATAATAAAGAATGCGCTTTTTGCCAAAACGCCCCCATTTTGCAAAAGAATGGCGTCGTCTTGAACAACAGGCTGCGTTTTTTTCGCATTAGAAGGTGTTGCGATTTTATTGCCGCCAGCCGAGCCGCTGCCCGATTTAGCGTCGTCGTTCGTTTTTGGACTATCAACGGGCTTGGCTTGGCCGATTCCTTTTTTTCCCGGTGTTTTTGTCACTGCAGGTTCGACTTTGGCATTCTTTGTTTCCGCCGACTTTTCCGACGTTTGAAGCACAACCTTCATTTCTTCCTTTTTTGTGCCATTTTTCGTTTTGACAGCCTTTGGCGACTCCGGTTTACCTTTTTCGATTTTTTTCGTCGATTTTGCCGCCGAATTTTTGACCGTTTTTACCGCCGCTTGTTTGGCGATTTCTTTCTTGGCCTGCGTTTTCTTTGCCGGCACCGTTTTTTTTGCAGACGACGATGCCGTCTTGGACGCCGACGCTGCGGATTTTTTTACGGGTGCGGCCTTTGCTACAGCCTTTTCATTTTTTTTCGGGGAAACATTCTTTTTTGCAGAAGACGCCGACTTTTGGGCGGATCCTACTTTTTTAACGTTCTTTTTTTCAGGAACCGATTTCTTTTTGGGCGGTTGTTTTTTAGAGCTCATGCGCGAAAATATAATAAAATTTCAATTTCATTTCTACTCATTCCCTTAGAACGCATCCCAAAATCCCTGTAAAAACACGCAAATAACTATATTTGCAGCAATGGCCAGAACAGAAGACAACATTCGCAATTTTTCCATTATCGCCCACATCGACCACGGCAAATCCACCCTTGCCGACCGATTGATTGAACTCACCAAAACCGTCGCCGAAAAAGATATGCAGAACCAGCTTCTCGACGATATGGATTTGGAACGGGAGCGGGGCATCACGATTAAAGCCCACGCCATCCGCTTGCTGTATAACCGCGGAGAGCAGCAATACATTCTTAATATGATCGATACGCCGGGGCATGTGGACTTCAGCTACGAGGTCAGCCGTTCTTTGGCCGCCTGCGAAGGGGCGATTCTTGTCGTCGATGCTACGCAGGGTATCCAGGCGCAGACTCTTTCCAATCTCTACCTGGCAATAGAGAACGACCTCACCATCATCCCAGTGCTGAACAAAGTCGATTTACCCAGCGCCAACCCGGACCATGTAGCGCAACTCGTCGGCGATCTTCTGGGATACGAGCCGGAAAAAATTCCCCGCATTTCCGCTAAAACCGGCATCAATATCGCAGAAGTCCTGGACCGCATTGTCGATGAAATTCCCGCCCCCAAAGGCGACCCGGCTAGCAAGCTCCAGGCTCTCATTTTCGATTCGATGTACGATTCTTACCGCGGTGTCATCAACGACATTCGCGTATTCAACGGCACGCTGCGCCCCGGGATGGAAATCCAGCTGATGGCAACGGGAGCGACCTACACCGTGACCGAAGTCGGCACATTCTCCATGAAACGCAATCCCCGAAAGGAACTTTCCGCGGGCATGGTCGGCTACGTCATGGCCAATGTCAAAACCATCAGCGATGTCAAAATCGGCGACACCATTACCGATGCTGATGCCCCAGCAGAAACGCCGCTGCCCGGCTACAAAGACATCCAGCCGATGATTTACTCGGGCATTTACCCCATCGACCCCGAAGACTATAAAAACCTGCGAGAGGCCCTTGAAAAACTGAAGTTGAACGATTCTGCCCTGCAATGGGAACCCGAAACATCCGACGCGCTCGGGTTTGGATTCCGCACCGGTTTTCTCGGCCTTCTGCACATGGAAATCGTGCAGGAACGCCTGGACCGCGAATTCGGTGTGAACATCATCACCACGGTTCCCAACGTCGAATACCACGTCTATCTGACCGGCGGCGACATGGTCAAGGTCTCCAGTCCGTCGAAACTCCCAGACGCGTCCCGTTATGAATGCATCGAAGAACCCTACGTCAAGGCGCAGATTTTTACACCAAAGGATTACGTCGGAGCCATCATGAAGCTCTGCGAAGAAAAGCGCGGAGAATTCGACAACATGGAATACATCGACGAGACGAAAGTCATTCTCAAATACAATCTTCCGCTCGCCGAAATCATGTTCGACTTTTACGACAGGCTCAAGTCGATTAGCCGCGGCTATGGCGGACTCGATTACGCGCCTCTCGGCTATCGTCCCAACAACCTTGTCAAGCTCGACATCTTGCTGAACGGCGATCCCGTCGATGCGTTTTCGGTCATCATTCACCGGGAAAAATCCGCATCTTATGCCAACGCCATTTGCGTCCGCTTAAAAGACTTGATCCCCCGGCAGCAATTCGACGTTGCCATTCAAGGTGCCATCGGCGGAAAAATCATCAGCCGCAGCACGGTCAAAGCAGTACGCAAAGACGTTCTTGCCAAGTGTTATGGCGGCGACATCACCCGCAAGCGCAAACTTTTGGAAAAGCAGAAAGAAGGCAAGAAGCGCATGAAAAACATCGGTTCCGTCGAAGTACCGCAAAAAGCATTCCTCGCTGTGCTTTCGCTTTCCGATGCGGGAAAATCCTCTTCCGACTCGTGATATGCCTGCGGCGTCGTATGCGAAAAAATTGCAAAGGGCTTCGTCCCGCAAATGGAATATCGTCCTGGGACTTGTTCTCCTTGCCGTTTTTTTGTTCAGCCTTGCATTGCGACTTTACGTCATAGAACCCGTCCGCATCGTCGGCAACGCTTTGGATTCAAGACTTTCTCCCGGAGATCTCGTCTGGGTTTGCAAGCTTCCCTTTTGCACAAACAAATTAACCCATGACGACATCGTTTTGGTTTCTTTAAACGGTCAAGATCCCATTCTTCGCTCCGTCTTTGGCTTGCCGGGCGATTCCATCCGCATCTTTCCCGATGGAAAAATCCAGTCCGGCGAAAATACGTTCCAGTGGGAAGACGAATCCGAAATCATCGTCCCCAGGGAATTTTACGTTCCCCGCCAAGGCGACAGCATTTCTTTTTCCGAATTGAACGACATCGCATTCGATTACGCCTCCCTGATTCTGCAAAACCAATTCGGCACACATAGATATTACACGCAAGCCCAGCTGCTACGCGAAAACGACACGCTGCCCCTTTCTCGGGTTGGCAGCGCACACATTTTCGGAAGGCCGGTGAGCATTCGCGAAATTCACGGTTTTCACTGGCAAGAGTACTTTATCATCAGCTTGCAAATCAATCGGGAAGAACCGGGTGCCAAGCCTGTCCGGTTTGAACGTAAAATCTACAACGCGCTGGATTCTACAGAAATCAAAGGTTTTCGGTCACCGGACGACTTTTATTACTTGATTTGTACAAAAGGAAATCACTACGCCGATTCCCGTCAGCTCGGATTCATTGCAAAAAAACAAATCATCGGCAAGGTTGTGCGAGCGCAAACGCTTTTTCAGCACTAGCCCCGTGCAAATTCACCAAGTCGCCTTCTTGAATAAAACGGCTCATCGCTTTGACCGCTTTGCCCGAATAGAAATGCCATGAAAGGGGATGTTCCAAGCTCTGCATTTTCTGTTCATCCACCTTCGCCACTTGCGTTTTATAAACGGGGAAATGCCGAATCTGCACTTGATTTTCAGCAGCGATTTGCTTCAAATCGGCAGCGGTTTCCAATGCGGAAATCCAAGCGACGTTTTGCACTTTTCGAATTTCTAAAAAGCGGGGAAAAGAATCCCGAGCACCTTTTTCCGTTCCCGCGGCCGCCACAGAAATTCCCTGCTGCAATAAAAAGCGCGCCGTTTGAGGTCCCGCTGTAAAAATCGGGCCTGCGAAATTTTTCAACGCTTCTTTCGCTATTGCCGCCGCACGAGGGCTTCCGACAAACGCCGAATCACAGTCCAAAAAATCCAAAGGGATGCCCGTCGGCGCATAAGTTAGAGCGGGAATATGCAAAACCCGATTTCCCTTCTCTCGTTCCGCAGCGATAAAATCTTCCCCCGGCGCATCTATCTTCGTATAAATAACCAGCATGAAAACCGTTACCGCTCCGATTCCCAAAAAGTCGAAATGGCTTCCGGCCCATTCGTCTCCAGCGGAAGAAGAATTCCCTGTCGTCGGCATTCGCCCATAAATTCGTCAGCAAATTTTTCCAACTTTTCTCCGGACTTCAACTCCAAAGCCGTAAAGCGTTGCGACCGGCGCAGAAAACGACCGTCCCGCGGATCGGCAAGGTAAGCCGTAAAGCAAAACGAATTCGGTTCCGATTCCAGAACCGCTCCCATCGGGACTCGGCAGCCGCCGCCCAGCAGATTCATCCAGCGGCGTTCCGTCCGAGCGGCAATGACCGTCGCCTCATCGGAAATTCCTTCGGCAATTTCCTTTGCCCGTTTATTTTCCACGCAGGACTGCAAGGCGATAATTCCCTGCCCAATCGCCGGCGTGATTTTTTCAATCGAAAATCGCTCCGTAATCAGAGAGGACATTTCCAACCGGACAAGCCCCGCCGCACCCAATAAAATCGCATCGCATTCCCCCGATTTAACCTTGTCGATTCGAGAGGGCAAATTGCCGCGCAAATTGACGCAATGCAAATCCGGCCGCAGCGATTTCAACTGCAAGACTCGGCGCGGCGACCCCGTTCCTATTTTGGCGCCCGGCTTCAAATCGGAAAAGCGCACGCCGCCAGAAACCAGAACATCCCGAAAATCTTCCCGCTTCAAAAAGCCGGAAAGCTCCAACAGGGAATCCATGGAATCCGGAACGTCCTTCAACGAATGCACAGCCAAATCGATTCTCTTTTCTAAAAGGGCTTCCTCGATTTCCTTGACAAAAACGCCTTGTCCGCCAAAAGAAACCAAAGAGCGCACCCGATCTTTGTCCCCCTGCGTTTTAATCACCTCGATTTCCACAGCGACAGACGGAAATTTCCGCACAATCAAATCCCGGGTCAAATTCGCCTGGGCCATGGCAAGCGCACTGCCGCGAGTCCCTATCCTAATCGTTTCCATACGAGCCTCTTTCCTGCAAATCGAACAGCCTTTCCAATATCAGGCGACTTTCCAAGCCAAGCCCCGCCGCCCCCAGATGTTTGAGTTCCGCCGAGGGACGGTGCAAAATTTTGGCAATCAATTCGTCCGCAAAACGGTGCAGACGTTCCCCTTCTTCGGGCGACACCCGATGTTCCCATTTTTGCAGCACTTCCGCCTCTATTTTTTCATGATGATTCCTCAAAGCGAGCATGAGCGGAATAACTCCCAAAGAAGCATACCATTCCGCAAAGGAATCCACCGCATCCCCGATAATTTCGCGCGCCCGTTCTGCAGAATGGCGTCGCCTGCTGCGGTTTTCTTCCACGACTTTAGTCAAATCGTCGATGCAAAAAAGCGACACGTCGGGAAGATTCGCCACTTCCGGTTCGATATTCCGCGGAACGCCAATGTCGATCAAAACCATTTTCCCAGAGTGCCGTTTGTTGCGAAACATCTCCGCGGAAATCAGATATTCCGGAGAAGACGCCGCCGCAATCAGCAAGTCCAGCGATTCCAAATGTTCCGGCAACGCCTGCAAATCGAAAGCCTCGCCGCCAAATCGCGCGGCAAAATTCTGCGCTTTGGAAAGAGTCCTGTTGAAAAAAGAAAAACGGGACACTCCCGCAGCCGAAAGTTCCACAGAAGCGATATTCCCCATTTCGCCGAGTCCAAGAACGCCCACGCGCAGCGGAGCGAGACTTCCCAATTCCAAAAGCGCCAGCTGGACAGCCGCAAACGGAATCGAAACGGTTCCTTCGCCAATGGCGGTGTCTTCGCGGACTTTCTTTCCTAAACTCAACGCGGACTGAAAAAGATGGCTCAAGAAGAAGCCCGCCTTTCCCGCTTTCTGCGACGTCAAAAAAGCCTCTTTGACCTGCTGCAATATCTGGTTTTCACCTAGAACAAGACTGTCCAAAGACGAAACGACCGAATACAAATGCGAAATCGCTTCCGTATGCGTCAAATAAAAGCAATGCGGAATCAGTTCGCCCACATCGATATGCGAAAATTCCGCCCACCAGTTGATCAGCGTGTCGCGCAAAGCTTCTGGATACAGGGTCGCCGCATAAATTTCCGTCCGATTGCACGTCGAAAGGATGACCGCTTCCGAAAAACCGGGCAAATTTCCCAGACTGGAAAGCCCTTTCTCCAACTGGGATTCCGAAAAGCTCAACTTGTCCCTTAAAGCGACCGGACAGGTTTTATGGCTTGCACCTAAAACAACACAATGCGTATTTTCTTTATTTTTCATCACTTTTTCCCATATCTTAAGCTAGAAAAATTTTCAGAAGCTTCCATTCAAAAAAGGATTATATATATTTAGTGCAGAATATTTTTTGGAGTTTTACGAATGAAGTCCACTCTATTTGCAATGCTCGGCTTCTTTGCCGTTACCGCACTGGCTGCCGACAATTATACCATCCAGAAATTTTCTGGCGAAGATGTCGGAACTCCCGACCAATACATTGACGCTGAATTCGGCGGCTCCCTTAAAATTTCCTCTACAGGAACCGTGGAAAATGTCCAGGACGGTCGCTTCTACGTCCGCCAAAAATTTGAAGACCCTTTCGGAGAATCCCCCACGACATACCAACTTTACGAAGGACGGAAAGGTTCCGAAGCGGCCAATCTCAATGAATACACGCTTCCAGCCGGCATCGCCTACGGATTCGCCATCAAAGCAAAAGCCTATTCCAGCGAAAACGCCGATGCGAATAGCGATATCGAAAAAGTCTATTTTGACGGCAAGTCCATTTTTGCCGAAGGCGTGAGCGAAATGTATATGCATCGTGGAGTCAAAACAATCGCCCTGGTTCCCGTCAATGCCACAGAACCGGCCCCGGCAGCCCCCGTCGAAGCGGAATCCTCTTCTAGCTCCTCCGAAGAAGACACTCTCGCCGCCGCTCCTGTAGCAGAAAGTTCCTCCGCCGCCGCTGACGATGAATATTGCGATGACGACGATCCGGATTGCGAAAGCGAAGACGATTACAACTACGACGTGCAGGGCGACGTTGCCGAAACCGCTAATCAGGCAAACGACGAAGATTACGCAGCTGCTTCGGCTTCTAACGATGTCACAGACAGATTCGGCATCGCCGACGAAGTCCGCAAATGGAGCGCCTGGGGTCTGGTCGGTGTCGCGGCAGCGGGAATCGGAGTTGGCGTTTACAACCAGATGCAATACAGCGATGCGAAATCCGCCCACGACGATGTGGACGACTTGATGGACACCCACAAAAAGAATATTCAAGAGGCTTGCGGCGGGAAAAACGCCTGCTACGAATCCATGGTCTGGTACGAAACGAACGACGTCGCCTATAAAAATGGAACATCTACGGAGCATTCCGCCCTCTACCTGCTGAATACCAAAAACAAGAAGAACAAAGATGCGATGGATTCCTATTCGATGGCTCGCAATATCTGGTTCGGCATCGCCGCGCTTTCCATCGGCGGCTCCATCGTCCTCTTCACCTGGTAATGGAACTCGGAAAAATAACCGTTCAAAATCTGGGCTTTGAGACAGTTCTCGGAGCCCTTCCTTTTGAACGCCAAAAACCCCAGCCGATTCAACTCCATTTTTCTTTGTGGCTGGATTTCAAAAGCGTCGCAACAAACGACGCGCTGGATGATACCGTCGATTACGCCGAACTCGCTGAAAAAGTAAAGAGCTTTATCCAGGAATCCAAATTCCAATTGATAGAGACTCTGGTTTTTCGGACAGCAAAATTTCTGCTAACCCAATCCCCCCGCATCCAAGCCGCCTGGGTTCATGTAGAAAAACCCGAGGCCCTCCCCGGAAAAGCAATTTCTGCAGCTGAGATAAAATTGGAAAGAGACTAACCGGCAAGGTCGGCAAAAGCCCGATAACGCAAAGCCTCTGCGACATCCGGACATTCAATAGAAGAATCCTTGATGCCAGAAATTCCATATTGCGCAGCCCGCAAATCGGCAATTGTCCGTGCCACTTTCAACATCCGATAATAACCCCGAGCACTTAATCGCATTTTTTCCGCTGCGGATACGGCAAAATGTTCCGTAGAAACATCCATCCGAGCAAAAATTTTCGTTTCTTCACTAGACATTTCGGCATTGGAACGACTGGAACTTTTTGCAAATCGCAAACGTTGCCCATTTCTAGCGGCAATTACCCTTTCCCTAATAGTTGCCGAAGATTCCCCGTGCGCATTTTGCATAAGGCTTTGCGGATCCGTAGAAGGTACGGCGACCTGAATGTCAATCCGATCGAGCATCGGACCCGAAACACGCTGACGGTAACGGCGAACGGCATCCGGCAGACAAGTGCAACCTCTTCTGGCATCCATCGAATACCCGCAGGGACAAGGATTCATCGCCGCGCCCATCATAAATCGGGCAGGCCATGTCACCGTGCCACAAGCCCGGCTGACACGAATAATTCCCTCTTCCATCGGTTCCCGCAAGGCTTCTAAAACGTTCCGGTTGAACTCGGGCAATTCATCTAAAAATAAAACACCGTTATGCGCCAAACTTGCCTCGCCCGGACGTAAATGAGGCCCCCCGCCAACCAAAGCGACCATGGAAGAAGAATGGTGCGGCGAACGAAAAGGCCGGCGATTTAAAAATGTTTCCGCTCCCAAATCTCCCAAAATGCGAATAGACGAATAGATTTGCGTACATTCCAAGATTTCTTCGTCGGTCATCGGCGGTAAAATTCCGGGAAGGCAGCGGGCACTGAAAGTTTTCCCGGAACCGGGAGAACCGACGAGCAAGAAGTTATGCGCCCCTGCCGCCGCAATTTCTAGCGCCCGCTTCACCCCCTCCATCCCCACAACCGAACGAAAATTCGGCAAAGACGATTCCGTATTCCCATCCTTCCGAAAAATACCCGGCGATCGAAGCGCCTTCCTTTCGGAACCCGGAGAAATCGCTTCGATACATTCCGAAAGAGTTGAAACCCCTATCACCGAGAGCCCTTCAACAAGACTGGCTTCCGCTACATTTTCTTTGGGTACCACAAAAACATCATTCTTTTTAGAAAGGCTCATCGCCACAGAAAGAACGCCGCGAATCGCTTTTACTTTTCCATCCAGCGAAAGTTCTCCCATAAAGACAAATTTTTCCGGGGATTCCACCTGAATTTCTTCGTTGGCAATCAGCATTCCAATCGCCAGTGGCAAGTCCAAAGACGTTCCCTCTTTTTTTAAATCGGCAGGCGACAAGTTCACGGTCATGCGACTTCCACTCGCCGCATAACCGGAACTTCGAATACTGGAAACAACGCGTTCCCTGGATTCGCGAACCGCATTGTCCGGCAAGCCGACCAATGTGAATCCGGGAAGCCCCGCTGAGGAATCCACTTCGACATGAACTGGAATAGCTTTAATTCCCAAAAGGCAACTGGTGCGAATTCTCTGGAACACGTTACATTTCCTATGCGGCAATCATTTCCTGATATTTTTCCAAAACACAATTTTCAATGTGCTGCCGACATTCCCGCGTTATCGGGAAAAAAATGCTGCGGTATTCTTCCCCTTTATAGAACGGGTCAAAAGGATAACTGACAAACAGGCCGTTTTCGCCATCCATCACGCGAAGTCCCGTCAGCTGCATTTGATCGTTCAAAACCACTTTGGCAAGAGCCTTGACGTGTCCCATATTCGCTCCATCCTTAAAAGGAAAGACTCGAACATTGGTCACCACAAGGCAATCGTATTCCGACGCTTTGGGGGCGGCATTGTTTTTTTCTTTTTCGGTAGAAACCGTCTTTTTCATTGGCATTTTACGCTCCTTATCATAACCCCAACATCGGGGCAGTAGCACAAATGCAAAATGCGTGCCAAAAAGAAAACGGCCCATTTTGCCAAAAAATGAGCCGTTTTTACAACAGGAGAAATGATTAAACGGAAAACGCTAGCGATTAATCAGCCTTTGATCGCATCGGACATGCTGAACATCGGCATATACATCGCAATCATCAGGAAGCCGACCGCACCGCCGAGAACCACCATGATAAGCGGTTCCATCATAGATGTCAGAGCGTCGATCGCCGCATCCACTTCTTCGTCATAGAAATCCGCGACTTTCAAAAGCATCGCCCCAAGCTGGCCGGTTTTTTCACCGACGCCCACCATCTGGATGACCATCGCCGGGAAAATGCCCACGTCCTTCATCGGTTCCACAATGCTTTTACCGCCCGCAAGCCCCACTGCAATTTTCATGATCGCCGCTTCGACAACCGAATTTCCCGAAGTCTTTGCCGTCACCTGCAACGCTTCCGTTACCGAGACGCCCGCATTCAAAAGCGTTCCCAAGGTCCGACTAAAACGGGCAACGGCACTCTTGATTTGCAAATCGCCCACCTTTGGCACTTTCAGCAAAAATCGATCAAAGGCAAAATGAAGCTTGGGAACTTTCATCACGATTTTAAACGCCACAATAATGGCCACGGCTCCCAAAATCCAGAACGCCGCATAATCGCGAATAATGTCGGAAAGATCCATGACAAACTGCGTCGGCCACGGCAACTCTCCGCCGAGTTCCGTAAAAGAAGCGGCAAAGGTCGGCACCACAAAGGAGAGCATGAGAATCACCACGACCACGGCGACGACCGCGACCATCACCGGATAAGTCAAAGCCTTTTTCACTTTGCGCACCAGACGTTCGTTCGCTTCCTGATAGTCCGCAAGACGCAACAAAATGCCATCGAGAATACCACCCGCTTCACCTGCTGCAACCATGTTGCAATACAATTTGTCAAAGACCTTCGGATGCTGGGTCAGCGCATCGGCCAAACTGGAACCGCCACTGATAGACATGGTGAGCTTATGCACGACATCCCTCATCGCCGGATTATCCATCTGCTCTTCGAGAATCGTCAAGCACTGGAGCATGGGAAGACCCGCCGAAGTCATCGAGCTGAACATTCGGGTAAAGCGGGAAATGTCCTTGGATTTAATGCCGGAGCCGATTTGGATTTTAATTTCCATCGGTTTGCGTTTGACGCTTTCGACCACCAAGTGCTTTCGGCGAAGCAGGGATTCCGCTTCATTTTTGTCCTTGGCTTCAATTTCCCCGTTGAACTGGTTTCCCTGGGTATTCTGCGCCTTGTATAAAAAGACCGGCATGGATTAGACTCCTATTTTTTCAAGCTCTTTTTCGAGCTGGTTCGGATCCGGAGATTTGGCAAGAGCTTCAAAATGTTCGAGTTTTCCTTGACGGACCAATTCCGCAAGACGCATATTCATCGTGTTCATGCCGAACTTCTGGCCGATTTCAATCATCGATCCGATCTGGTGCGATTTATTGTCGCGGATAAGCGCGCGAATGGCTGGCGTCACATTCATCACTTCGTAGCACATCACACGACCCCCGCCAATTTTGGGAAGAAGCATCTGGCAGACGACGCCTTGCAGCACAAAGGAAAGCTGCGTCCGAACGGTCTGCTGTTCCCCTTGCGGAAAGGCGTCCACGATACGGTTAATGGTCTGCACCGCCGAATTGGTATGGAGAGTCGCCAATGTCAAGTGGCCCGTTTCGGCAATCGTCAATGCCGCCCGGATGGTTTCCAAATCGCGCATTTCGCCGATGAGAACAATATCCGGATCCTGACGGAGAGCCATTTTCAAAGCCTGCGAAAAACTGTTCGTATCGTTGCCGACTTCGCGCTGATTCACCATGCAATTCTGGTGCTTGTGCAAAAATTCAATCGGGTCTTCAATCGTCAAAATATGCTCGTGCCGTTCCTTGTTGATTTTGTCAATCATCGCAGCAAGAGTCGTCGATTTACCGCTACCCGTAGATCCCGTCACCAGAACGAGTCCCGAAGGACGGGTCGTAAACTCGGCAATGATCGGCGGCAAATCCAAATCCTTAAAAGTCTTGATTTCCAGAGGAATAATACGAAGGGCCAGAGCGACACAACCGCGCTGCAGATAGGCGTTCGCCCGGAAGCGGGCAAGATTCGCAATGCCAAATGAAAAATCGCATTCCTTGTTCTGTTCAAACGCTTTTTTTTGGAGTTCGTTCATCAGACTGTAAGTCATGCGCATCGTCTCGTCCGGTTTCAGGGTTTCCGTTCCCATCGGAGCAAGCTTTCCCGCCAAGCGGAGCATCGGAGGAATTCCCGCCGTAATGTGCAAGTCCGAAGCACCGCGTTTCACCATTTCAGAAAGAAGATCTTGAATATTGTAAGCCATGTTTTGAATATAACTAAATTGTTTATACAATGCTCAACTTTCAAAAAATCCTTTTAGGCGCATCCCTCATTTCGGCGCTTTTCTGTGCGGCTTGCAGCGACGCCGCCTACGACCGCATTCCGGAGAAAATCGAAGGCTACGATGGCGTGACCCTTTTCGTTTTTCATACGTCCTGGTGCGGCTACTGCAACATGGAATTGCCGACTCTCAAGCAGATTTACGCCGACTATTCCCCATGCGGGCTTCACGTCATCGGCATCAACGAGGACGACGACGAAAAGACGATGCGGGAATTTGTAAAAGCCAAGCAGATTCCTTATCCGGTCGAATACTGGAATTTTCAGCTGATGAAGAAATTCGGGCACCCGAGGGCCATCCCCACCCATTTTTTAATCGACAGCAGCGGAAGCATTAAACTGCGAGAAGTCGGCCCTCTGAATGACGAAATCGTCCGAAGCCAAATCGAACGGGCCTTAGGCGACGCCGCTAAGAATTGTCGTCCATAAACAAAACGACGTCCTCGATTTTCGATTTTCCCAGAGCGAGCATAAACAAGCGATCCAACCCCATAGCGACGCCCGAAGCCGCAGGCATTCCATAGTCCAACGCGGCAAGGAAACGTTCATCCATGGTCGGCACAGGCTTATTCTGCGCTTTGCGCCATGCGATGTCGGCTTCAAAACGACGACGCTGTTCCGCCGCATCGGTCAATTCTTCGTAACCGTTGCAAAGCTCCATATTCCGGATATAAAGTTCAAAGCGTTTGGCCACCCGATCGCCCTTCGCATTCACGTATGTCTGCGCCAAAGCCGCACAGCTTTCCGGATAATCCATTAAAAATTGCGGGGACTCCTTTCCCAAATGCGATTCCACCAGCGTCACCATCAGATAGTCCCACCAGTCTTCGCGCGTAAACGAATCGGAACCTTCCACATCGGGCACGTCGTTTTTTTTCAAAGCAAGTCTAAAATCGTCAGGGCTTCCCGTGAACGGATCCACCTGCGCATACCGCAAATAGGCTTCCCGAAAAGTCAAGCGTTCCGCTTTTACCGAATCGCCCAAAATTTCCGAAGCCAGATCTTCGACTTCGCACATCAATTCCTCGTAAGGCATTCCGACGCGATACCATTCCACCAGTTCAAATTCCGAATTGTGCTTGCGCCCGACTTCGTCTTGACGGAATGCGTGCGCGATTTCAAAAATATCGCCGAAACCTGCCGCCAGAAGCCGCTTCAGATGAAATTCCGGACTCGTCATCAAATAACGCGCCGGTTTGCCGACCGTTTCAAAATAATCCAGATGCGCATCGGTTCCGCTCGCCCGCGAAAGCACAGGAGTCGAAACTTCCATCACGCCACGCGCTTTAAAAAAGGCACGAACTTTTTCGGTCAAAGCCAGCCGAGCTTTCCACGTTTCCAAAGAGCAATTCGGTTCAAAACGCACCGCACGCACTTGATTTTCGGATGACAAAATCAATCCTTCACGCAGCGGACGGAAAGCCCAAAACGCTTGTCCACGGAAGCCTTGTCCAACGCCGTCGCATCCGAGAAAAGATTGCGCACATATCCTCGGGAAGCATCTTCTTCGGTCGCTGTCCAGAAATAAGTTCCCTCGCCAGCCAAAGCGCAAATGCCATTCTGATTGAAGTAGCCGCCAAATTCCACAGTAACAGCAAAATCCGCCGCATCCAATGGAGAAAGCGCATCAAAGTCTTCGTCCGTTGCCGCATGGAAACCCTCTGGGCAAGCGTTTTGCGCAGCAGCAAATGTATAAAGGCGGCCATACTTTTCGCAATTCAACGAATCCCCGTCGTAACACGCCGAAGAATCCGGGATGTCAAAATTCGCATTGTCAATGGTCCAGATTTTTTCCCCGAAACGTTCTACACGGTAGGAACGATTGTCCCGCGAATCCACGATGTTTCCAATTACCGGGCAGCGAACCGGAGCATTCAGAGAATCCAAGCGGGCGTTCAAAGAATCGCCATAGGCTGCGCAAAAATGGAATTTTCTGCGGGCACTGATAAAATCGGAAGGGTCTGCGGCAAGCAAGAAAGCCTGCGCCGAATCGATACTCGGAATCACCGAGTCGCCAATGGCGAGAAGCCAATTTTTAGCCAGAGAGAACGGAGAATTCCAAAACACATCCGTCGAAAGGGAGTCGATAAAATTTTTCATCGGCGACGGCGTGGGAAGGCTGATTTTTTTCGATACCAGCTTCTGCGGACGTTCTGCGCAGGCTGCGGAATCCGGAGCGTCGCTCCGCAAAAAAGAGGAATCCGTACGAGCGACACAAGCTTCAATGCAAGCTTCCGATTCTTTCTTTTTGCAATTTTCCCAGACAAGAGTATCGACCTTGACCATGACGGGCTTCATCATCTTCTTGTTTTTGCGCACAACGGCAAGGGTTTTGCCGTAAAGCTGGATGGCGGAAGTATCCCCCGCGCGGCCTTGCTCCGCAAGCTGAAGCAACGATTCCGAGCAAGATTTTTCTCCATTTGATTTAGAACAGGCTTTAGAAACTTTGGGGGCGGCGGCACTCACAACGCCCGCGAAAAAAAGAAGTAAGAATAGCGATTTTTTCATGCGCACAATATAAAAATTTGGGACTTATATAAAATTCCACCCGATTTATTTGTTAAGGATTAGCGACTGGTGCCCTTCGACAGGCTCAGGGACCGTTTGGGAGTATAGGAGAAACGGCATCCAGCCGTTTCTTTCTCGTTTTCGGGGGAAAGCCTGTTTCAGCGCAAAGTCGGCCTTCGTCAAATGAATCGCAAGTAGTCATAGTACGTCATTGCGAACAAGCCGAAGCAATCTTGGCTGGCATCTCGTCATTGCGAGGCGCGATAGCGCCGTGGCAATCTGTGCGGGTTTCCCGTCATTGCGAGCCACGATAGCGGCCCATGAGCCTTGGAAGCTCTGCTTCCTTTAGGCGAATTGTCCCTTCCAGGGATACTTCAACTACGGAATCGGAGATCCCTAATTTCAGGGATACAAAGCCGAAGCAATCCTTGCTGGCACCTCGTCATTGCGAGGCGCGATAGCGCCGTGGCAATCTGTGCGGGTTTCCCGTCATTGCGAGCCACGATAGCGGCCCATGAGCCTTGGAAGCTCTGCTTCCTTTAGGCGAATTGTCCCTTCCAGGGATACTTCAACTACGGAATCGGAGATCCCTAATTTCAGGGATACAAAGCCGAAGCAATCCTTGCTGGCACCTCGTCATTGCGAGCAAGGCGAAGCAATCTTGTCAACAGGAAAAAAGATTGCCACACCCCCTTGGGGTTCGCAATGACGACTGCAGCCGTTTTCACGTACACACGAGCCGAAACTTCCTGCGGCGACAAATTTTCACGTGAAAACGTGCAAAAACCGGTTTGCTTCGACTTTCGCCCTTCGATAACCGGTCCATGAGCGGCAGGCCTTCCGAACGGTAAGGGATTCGTGGTTAGAGGTTAAATTTTCTATTTTCTGCGCATGAATTATAACGTTGATGAAATCCGCAAGCAATTTCCCGTTTTGGCATTGCACGACAAAGATCCCAAGCCTTTCGCCTTTTTAGACAGCACTGCAACGACGCAAAAGCCGGAATTCGTCATCAATGCGATGGATAATTTTTACCGCAAGCATTACAGTTCGATCAAACGCGGCGTTTACTCCATGACAGCACAAACGACAGACGCTTACGAATCCGCCCGCAAGAAAGTTGCCAAATTCATCAACGCCCAAAGCGAAAACGAAATCGTCTTTACGCGCGGCACCACGGCAAGCATCAATCTCTGCGCTTGGAGCTACGGCAGGAAATTTTTGAAGGATGGTGACGAAATCGTCATCAGCGCACTCGAACATCACGCCAACATCGTCTCGTGGCAGCTCATCGCCGAAGAACGCAGAGCAAAGCTCAAAGTGATTCCCGTAGCCGATGACGGAGACCTGATTCTCGAAAAAATCCCGGAACTTGTCATCCCCGGCAAAACGAAGATTGTCGCCTTTGCGCACATCAGCAACACGATCGGCACCGAAAATCCGGTCAAGGAAATGATCCGGACCATCCGAAAGATCGATCCGGAAATCAAAATTCTCATCGATGCCGCCCAAAGCGCCCCCCATATAAAAATCGACGTGCAGGATTTGGATTGCGACTTTCTCGCCTTCTCGGGCCATAAAATGTACGGCCCCACAGGAATCGGCGTACTTTACGGCAAATACGACATCCTCAAAGAAATGCCTCCAGTCGAAGGGGGCGGCGAAATGATCGACCAGGTGACGTTTGAAAAGACGACTTTCGCTCTTCCGCCGGACCGTTTTGAAGCGGGAACGCCTCCCATTGCCGAAGTGATTGGACTCGGAGCCGCCATCGACTGGATAAATCAGGTGGGCATTGACGCTATCTACCAACACGAACAAGAAATTTTGAAATATGCGAAAGAAAAACTGAAAGCCATTTCGGGACTACATATTTTGGGAAATCCAAAACGGCGGGGTTCCCTTTTGAGCTTCACACTAGACGCTGCGCACCCGCACGACGTGGCCACCCTTTTAGACGAAGACGGCATTGCCGTTCGCAGCGGGCATCATTGCGCACAACCGGTCATGACGCGCTTCGGCATTCCGGCGACGATTCGCGCAAGCTTTGGTGCCTACACGGAAAAATGGGAAATCGATAGGCTTGTCGAAGGTTTGCTCCGCGTGAACCGCATTTTCGGATAGAAAACCGTTCGGAAAGAACTCTTCTGTCTTTTTCCAGCCACGCACGCCAAAATCTCCGTCCCCTTTTTTCCATCATTTCCCACAGACATAGCCCTTTGCCGCAAGGCATCGGGCGCGAGTTTAACGTTGAGTTAGCCCTTATTCTCGTTATCTATAAACCGTAATTATCAAGCTGCAACTAGATTGTCTTTAGCAGTTGTAAAAGATTCTTGTCGGAAGATTTTGTTTTTCTTGTTCCGAATTCGACAAAATGGTTCTGTGTGCAATAAAAATTCAAAAGCTTTTCGTTGTTTTCACATTCCAAAACACAAAGAACCCCGCCGACGCTGTGCTGCATAAGTAAAATCTGCTCCATTGCAAGGGACAATAGTTCATTTCCAGAAATGGAGTCGTTTAACCCTGCCTGAAAATTTTTGCCAAGTTGTGCAATCAGGTATGCGGGGATGTTGTACACACCGTCGTCATCTAATGCACTCAAACGCGAGAGCTTTTTTTGAATGGTTTTGGAAACATTTTGCGCTTTCACAGAAATAGTTTTTATAGCTAACGAGAAGTATCCCAAGAACGCTCCGTTCGCTTGCGAAAAGACCAGGTAACTTACAGCTTGATGTTTTTTGGCGAAATCTACAGACGACTTTTTCAAGAAGCACTCGACATCTTTGTTCTGGGGACATTCGTAAAAATTTCGAAGACGGGAAAAGTCCTCTTCCATAGGAGCTTTGTCTAGATACTCCATGATGTTAACAACAAAATAGGATTTAGAAACCATTTTTTTTTCTAAGGCGAGAAAGTTTTCTTAAACCGGAAACTCCGCTTAGAAAGTCTGATTTGACCTGGCTTTTGAGAGCGGGGGCCTTTAGCGAGTGATCCACGGCTTTGATGAAGGACTCAAGTTGCTTGGTCCCTGCCACGGTAAAGTTCTTTTTTATGCTCGATGTAGCCATTCTATGTATCCTCCAGCCTAATATACATTATTAAAAAAGGAACATCAAGCCAGTTATATACTTCCATCTGCCTACATGCGAAAAGGCAGAAAGTTAGTTGCCTTTTATTTGACTGAACCAATATTCACTAATATCTAATCTCAAAAAATCCCCTTGTCAATAGGCCCGAACGTTTTTGGCATATTATGACAACCTATTTTGTTTATATTTACATTGGAATAGTTTGGCTTTTATGTCCTACGAATACAGCGAAAACATACTTGTTCAGGAAAGCGCCGGCGACCTGCTCCAGCATGAGTTGAGCTGGCGTGTTGTATTTGCGTATAATGAAGAAAAATTAGGCGAAAACGGAACATTCGGGCGCACCTCTTACAGAGAAGTTTTGTTGCATCGGTATTTTCGCGAAGCACTTCAGAAGCTGAATCCGTGGATAACGCCTACGCAAATTGACGAAGCCGTACAAAAGTTCACGGCAACCCTCAGCACGTCATCACTGCTTCAAATCAACGAAGAAAAGTACGGCTTTATTCGCGATGGCATTCCGGTCTCTTACAAGAAACCTGATGGAACTTCGGATGTCAAGCGGGCTCTCGTCATTGATTTTTCGAACCCGGAGAACAACGATTTTCTCGCCGTCAAGGAGATGAAAATTCACGGCGAAATTTATCGCCGCCGTACCGATATAGTCGGCTTTGTCAATGGCATCCCGCTTTTGTTTGTGGAACTCAAGCGTAACGATGTCGCTGTGCAAAACGCCTACGATGACAACTACACGGATTACCTTTCGACGATTCCGCAACTTTTCTATTACAACGCATTTTTAATGCTTTCTAATGGGGTAGAAGCGAAAGTCGGCACGCTTGGCAGTAAGTATGATTTTTTCCACGAATGGAAACGCCTCAAGGAATCCGATGCGGGTTCCGTTGCGCTCCAGACGATGCTTCGCGGGATTTGCAAAAAAGAAACATTCCTTGACCTGTTGGCGAATTTCATTCTTTACGATCATTCCGATGGAAATACGGTCAAGATTCTCGCCCGCAACCACCAGTATCTTGGTGTAAACGAGGCATTCAAAGCGTACGAAGACCGCAAACTTCGCAATGGCAAGTTGGGCGTTTTCTGGCATACGCAGGGGAGTGGCAAAAGCTACTCAATGTTATTCTTATCGCAGAAGATTCGCCGTTGTGCAAAAGGTTCGCCCACAATCGTCATCCTTACGGACCGTGACGAACTGAACAAGCAGATTAGCGATACGTTTGAAAATTGCGGAATGCTCGGCAAGGTAAAAGCATCCAAGTTCATTGCCACGAGCGGGAACGACCTTGTCGCAAAACTCAAGGGCAATCCGAGTTTCATCTTCACGCTGATTCAAAAGTTCAACAAGAAAGATTTGACCCCGATTTATCCGGATCACGATATTTTAGTGATGTCCGACGAAGCGCACCGCAGCCAGAATGGAATTTTTGCAGACAACATGTGTGCCTTGCTTCCGACGGCTTCGCGTATCGGCTTTACGGGCACTCCGCTTTTGAAAGATGACAACATCACCGAAAGAACTTTCGGCGGCTACATTTCTATTTACGATTTCAAGCGAGCCGTAGAAGATGGTGCGACAGTTCCGCTCTATTACGAAAATCGTGCCGACAAAATCAAGGAACTCAAAAATCCTGAAATTACGGACAAGATTCTCAATGCCATTGAAGCCGCAGACCTTGACCTGGAACAGCAAGAAAAGCTGGAAAAGGATTTTGCCAAGGAATACCACCTGCTTACGGCAGAACCGCGATTGCGTCTGGTTGCAAAAGATTTTGCACATCATTATTCAGACCTTTGGACTAGCGGCAAGGCGATGTTTGTTTGCCTGAACAAGGTGACTTGCGTTCGCATGTACAATTACGTTCAGGAATATTGGGCCGAAGAAATCGTAGCTCTCGAAAAGCAGTTGAAAATTGCAACCCAGCAAGAAGCCCAGGAACTGGACCGCAAAATCCAGTGGATGCGCGAAACGGAAATGGCGGTCGTCGTAAGCCAAGAACAGAACGAGCAACAGACTTTTGCCAAGTGGGGCTTGGACATTACTCCGCACCGCACCAAGATGGAAAAGCGAGAATTGGACAAGGAATTCAAGGACCCCAAAAATAAATTCCGCGTTGTGTTCGTTTGTGCCATGTGGCTCACCGGTTTCGATGTCAAGTGCCTCAGTTGCCTTTACTTGGATAAACTGTTGAAAGCGCATACGCTGATGCAGACGATTGCCCGTGCGAACCGTGTGAACGAGGGCAAGAGCAACGGCCTGATTGTGGATTATGCTGGCATCGTAAAGGCGTTGCGCAAGGCTCTCGCCGATTATACGAATAATGTAAGCGGCGGGCGTGCCGACCCGACAATCGACAAGTCGGAATTGCTGAATCGCATTATCGAAGTCATTGCGAAAACGGAAGCATTTTTAGGCGGCCTCAACGCTCCCCTTGCAAAGGTTGTTGAATCCAAGGGCTTTGATAAGATTGCCGCAATCCAAGACACCGCAAATGCAGTCTGTTCTTCGGCAGAAAACAAGAAGACCTTCTCCACATACGCCGCCGAACTTTCTCGCCTGGTACGCTACACGAACCGCGAAGACGTCACAGCCGAAAATCGCGACAAGATAAACGCGATTGACGCGGTCGCCCGCAACATGAAGGCAAAACGCCGTCATGTGACCAATGTGGATTTGATGGTGGAACTGAACAAGATTGTGAACGAATACGTTCAGATGGACGTAGGCGGTAAAAAGAACCCCAAGCAGTTCGACATCAGCAAGATTGATTTTGAATTGCTCGGCCGGGAATTTGCCAAGGCGAAGCACAAGAACCTTTTGCTCCGCGATTTGGAAGAACTGTTAAAGGAGCGACTTTCTTTGCTGTTGGCGACCAACTCCGGCAGAATCAATTTTTATGAGCGTTACCAAGAAATCATCAATGCTTACAATAGCGAACAGGACCGTGCGACCATCGAAAAGACCTTTATGGACTTGATGGATTTGGCTTCGTCCATGGATTCCGAACAACAACGTTTTGTCCGTGAAGGTTTCAAGAACGACGAAGAACTCTCCATGTATGACTTGCTTTTCAAGGACAACTTGAGCAAGCAGGACATCAAAAAATTGAAAACCGTCGCCGTAGAATTGCTCGAAAAGATAAAGGCAAAAATCGAAAGTCTGGACCACTGGACCGACAAGCAAGAAACCAAGGCTGCGGTGGATACCCTCATTCGCGACACGCTCTGGAAAGAGCTGCCCGAAAGTTACGACGACGTGGCCATCAACATGTATCGCGCCCGCGTTTACGAATACGTTTACACCCATTATAGAGTAGCATAAATCTGGAGGCCCAGCGCGTATAGAAGATATTCTCGCTATGGAAGAATCCCAGACTTTTGACCGCAAGAGCGTAAACATTGCTCCGAAGGATTTTTCTAACCATGTGTGCGCTTTTGCAAATGCCGACGGGGGAATCATCGTTGTCGGCATTTCTGATAAAAATCGCCGCATCGAGGGTGTTGACCATCGAGAAAAAGATGTCAATGAACTCTTGCGTGTTCCGATGGATTATTGTTCACCGACGGTTCCGTTTGCTCATGAACTTGTGGAATGCGTTGATGCCAAAGGCAAGCCGAACCATGTGCTGGTATTCCACATAGAGGCAAGCCCCTTTGTTCACGAAAACCAGGCGCATGATGTTTATATGCGTGTGGGCGACAAGTCTAAGCTCCTTTCTTACGATGACCGTTTGACGTTGACCCTCGACAAAGGGTTGCGTTCCTTTGAAGATTTTCTTGTTCCAGACTCCAGCTACGAAGATATAGAGGAATCTTATCTCAAAGAATACTTGAGCTTAATCGGATATTCTAAATCCCCACGAGAATATTTGCTACAGAATAAGAACTTCGCAAAAGAGAAAGAGGGCGAATTGCAACTCAGCGTTGCTGCAATCTTGCTGTTCGGCAAGAAACCCCAGTCGTTTTTCCCGAGGGCCCGAGTCAGGTTTATCCGTTACGAAGGTACAGAAGAAAAGTTCGGCACCGAGATGAATGTTATCAAGGATGTGACTTTTGAAGGTCGCATTTTGGAGCAGGTTCGTCAGGCGGTTGCCTACATCCAAACGCAGATCAAGGAACGTACCTATTTGACTGCGGGCGGAATCTTTACCACCGAACTAGAATATCCAGAATTTGTGCGTACAGAACTGGTCGTAAATGCGGTAACCCACAGGGATTATTCCATTCGCGGAACCGAAATCCAAATCAAGATGTTCGATGACCATTTGGTAGTTGAATCTCCGGGGAATTTGCCCAGTCAAGTGAAAATCAACAAGATTCGTAATTCCCACTTTGCCCGCAATTCCCATATCGCGGAATACTTGAAAGATTACAAGTACGTGAAGGATTTCGGCGAAGGTGTGGACCGTATGTGCCGGGAAATGGAAGCGCAGGGGCTGCCCAAGCCGGAATACAAACAGGACTCCTTTATTTTGAAGGCCATTATTCGAAATTCGGGTTATGTTTTAAAAAAGGTTGACTTTGCTTCGGAAAAGGTTGACTTTAATCCTAAAAAAAGTGGCTTTTCTCCGAAAAAAGTTGACTTTGGCCCGCAAAAGCTTAACTTTGAAAAAATGGTAGACGCTTCAACGTACAATATAACGATGAAAAGGCACATGAAGGCAATGATTGCCGAAGTTGGGTTGCAACAGGTTTTTGGAGCCAAGTATGTTGCCAATTCCCTTAAGGTTAGCAAAACTGCCGCAATCGGAATTATAAAGAAAATGTTTAGTTTGGGCGTTATAAAGCCCGTGCAAGGAAATGGCAAAGGGAAATACATACTCAATCAAGAAACTAGCAAGGACCAAAATGGATAACAAGAGCTTAAAGAAACTTGAAGCCGATTTGTGGGAATCTGCGGACTTGCTCCGTGCCGATTCCAAGTTGACATCGAATCAGTATTGCATGCCTGTTTTGGGGCTTTTGTTCTTGCGTTACGCCTATGGCCGTTTCAAAAAGGTCGAAGCCGAAATTCTCAAGAACCGCCCGAGTCGCGGTGGCCGCGCTCTCCCTGTTGAACCTAGCGATTTTGCGTCCAAGAGTGCTTTGTTCCTCCCGAAAGAAGCGCAATTTGATTACCTGGTGAACTTGCCCGCAAATATTGCATCGGCAAAACTCAAGAACGCGCACGGACAGCCGCTCAACAGCCTTGGCGAAGTGGTGAACAATGCCATGGAGCTGGTGGAATCCCAGAGTGAAAAGCTGAAGGGGGTATTGCCCAAGACCTACACCGATTTCAAGGACGAACTGCTTGCCGAACTTTTGCGCACCTTCAACAACAATGCCCTCGACGATGTGGGCGGCGACGTGATGGGCCGCATCTACGAATACTTCCTCAGTAAATTTGCCAAGAATATCGCTAGCGACGATGGCGTGTTTTTTACGCCCAAGTCCTTGGTGAAAATGATCGTAAATGTGCTGGAGCCCGCTTATGGCGTGCTTTTGGACCCTGCCTGCGGAAGCGGTGGCATGTTCGTGCAGACCGGCGACTTTGTAAATGCGGCGGGCATGGCAAGCAACGAAACCATGACCTTTTACGGCCAGGAAAAGGTGGAATACAACGCCCAGCTTTGCCAGATGAACATGGCGGTGCACGGACTTACCGGTGTCGTAAAATCGGGCGACGAGGCGAACTCTTTCTATCGCGATGCGCACAACCTTGCAGGCGAATGCGATTACGTGATGGCGAACCCGCCCTTCAATGTGGATAAGGTAAAAGCGGAAAGCTGCCAGAATGCCGGGCGACTCCCCTTCGGGCTCCCTGCGGTAAACAAGGACAAGGAAATCGGCAACGGAAACTACCTGTGGATTTCTTACTTCTACAGTTACCTGAACGAAACCGGCCGCGCGGGCTTTGTGATGGCTGCCTCTGCGACAGACAGCCAGAGCAAGGACAAGGACATCCGCGAAAAGCTGGTGGCTACGGGACACGTGGATTGCATGATAAGCGTGGGCAACAACTTCTTTTATACCAAGAGCCTGCCGTGCACCCTTTGGTTCTTTGACAAGGGCAAAAAGAAGAAAATTCAGGACAAGGTCCTGTTCATCGATGCCCGCAACTATTACACCGTCGTGGATCGCACCCTGAACGAGTGGAACGAATGGCAACTCAAGAACCTGAACGCCATTGTTTGGCTCTACCGCGGCGAAACGGACAAGTATGAATACTTGCTTGTGGAATACCGCAACGCCTTGCTTGCCTACGCCGACACCACCGAAGACAAACAACTCGAAAAGATTCTCCGCAAGTCCGCAAAGATTGCAAAAATATTCGCGGAACTCAAGGAACACCGCGAGACGCTCCGTGTGCAGACGAAAATCGCCGTAGAAGCCGCCGACAAAAAGAGCAAGAAGAAAACCCAGGAAGAATGGGACGCCCGCCTTGCGGAACTCGACGAAATCATCGGAATCGCCAAGGAAGCCGACTGGCTCTACGAAAAATTCGGTGACGGCAAGTACAAGGATATTCTTGGGCTCTGCAAAATTGCCTCCCGTGCCGAAATCGCCGAAAAGAACTACAGCCTGACCCCTGGCGCATACGTCGGAGTCGCCCCTGTAGAAGATGACGGCGTAAATTTTGCTGAACGCATGACCGAAATCCACGCGGAACTCCTGAAACTCCAGGACGAAAGCAATACGCTCATGAAGACCATCTCCAAGAACATGAAGGAACTCGGCTTGTGAGAAAATGGAAAAACGGGCAAAAATATTGTAAAAATAGTTGGAAAAACGGACAAAATTAGTTATTTTAAGGTTGGATAAACGGAAAAACTGATGATTCAACGTAAAATCGACAACTATTTGGCTGATTTCTATGCAAAGCACAAGAACGCGTTGCTTGTGACCGGTGCCAGGCAAATCGGCAAGACCAGTTCCATTCGGGAGTTCGGAAGGACGCATTTCAAGCGTTTTGTAGAAATCAACTTCCTTGAATCTCCGTCTGCCAAGTCCGTATTCGAGGGTGCCAATAGCTCGAACATCCTTTTACGCCTGTCGGCCTACGCCGAAACAAAATTGGTCAAGGGCGAAACCCTGATTTTCTTGGACGAGATCCAGGAATGCCCCGATGCGGTTACCGCAATCAAGTTTCTGGTCGAGGACGGGTCTTACCGTTATATTCTGAGCGGTTCGCTTCTTGGTGTTGAACTCAAGGACATCCGTTCCCTTCCTGTCGGTTTTTTGACCATCAAGGAAATGTTCCCTCTGGATTTTGAGGAGTTTGCAAGGGCGGTGGGCGTTCAGGCCGAGGTCCTGGATTCGGTACGAGCCGCTTTCGAGAACAAGGTGGAAGTTGATTCTGTCATCCACGAAAAAATGATGGAGATTTTCCGCCTATACATGGTTGTGGGCGGCATGCCCGCTGCAGTTGCCGAGTATCTGGAATCGAATAACATCCAAAACATATTGGAAATCCAGCAAGGCATCATCGAGTTGTACAAGAAGGACATTGCCAAGTACGACCCAGAAAACAAACTTTACCTGAACGAAATTTTCGACCTGATCCCGCCGGAACTGAATAACCAGAACAAGAGATTCATTCTAAAAAAATTGAACGAGAATATCAAATTTTCCCGTCATGAAAATTCCTTTATCTGGTTGAAAGAAGCAGGGGTGGCTCTTCCCGTTTACAATGTAGATGAACCTAAAATCCCCTTGCTCCTTTCGCGTTCGCGCAACTTGTTTAAGCTGTTCTTGAACGATGTCGGACTCCTTACTTGCCAATACGCGAACGGAATACAACTGAAAATCTTGAATGGTGAAAACGCCATCAATTTCGGTTCCGTTTATGAAAACGTGGCTGCAATGGAATTGAGAGCGCACGGATTTGACCTTTATTATTTCAATAGCAAAAAACAAGGCGAACTAGATTTTGTCATTGAACGGAATGGGCGTGTTCTCCCCATAGAAATCAAGTCGGGCAAAGATTACAAACGACACAATGCCTTAAAAAATGCCTTGGAAACGGTAAATTACGCCATTCAGGAAGCCGTCGTTTTCTGCAACGATAATGTTTGTGTCAAAGAAAAAGTCTTGTATTGCCCCATATACATGCTGATGTTCCTGGAAAATGAAAAAATTAATTTAGGAACATACAAAGTAAATTTACGCGGACTGACCGAACATGCCAACCACGGCAAATCAAAGCGAAGAAATAAGAGTGGAGTAAAAGAACCTTCCAATGCGTCATTGCGAGCGTAGCGAAGCAATAATCTAAAAAGGATTTAAGATGGCTTGGGAAAAAGCATTTTTAGATGAAATGTCGTGTCATTCTGAGCGAAATCGAAGGATCTATCGTCGCTGTCATTCCCGACTTGATCGGGAATCTTCTAACACGTCATTGCACAAAGTGCATGACTGGTTCGCCTCGGCAATAGAAATGCAGGCATTTCTGCTGCTCTCGGCTCCCACGTCATTGCGAGGGCGAAGCCCGTGGCAATCCAAGGAGGATGTTTTCTGATGGCTTGGCAGAAAGTGAAATTAGGCGATATTGCAATTGTTACATCGAGCAAAAGATTTCATTTGTCAGAAAGAAGTGATTCTGGTGTTCCCTTTTATTGTTCAAAGCAGATTATTCAAAAAGTCAGAGGGGAACTTGTCTCGGACTACGACTATATTCGTGAAGAATTTTACGAAAACGTAAAGAAGCAATATGGAGTTCCAGAACCAGGTGATTTGTTGATAACCACACGTGGCTCATATGGAGTTCCTTATATTTATAAAGACAACGATAAATTTTACTTTGCAGATGGAAATTTGACATGGTTGAAGGATTTCAAAGAAGACATTGATGTTAGATTTCTTTATTATTGGATTTGTTCATATGAAGGTCAAAAGAAAATAGATGCTATAGCAAAGGGGACCGCTCAAAAAGCCGTAACGATAGATGGTATAAAAAATTTAGAGATTTCTGTTCCGTCTTTTAAAACGCAAAAACGCATTGCCGACATCCTTTCCGCCTACGACGACCTGATTGAAAACAACCAGAAGCAAATAAAACTCCTCGAAGAAGCCGCCCAACGCCTCTACAAACAATGGTTCATCGACCTCCGCTACCCCGGCCACGAAACCACCAAAATCGTAGATGGATTACCCAAAGGATGGAGAAAAGGAATTGTCGGTGAAATTGCTGAATTCAAACGAGGAAAAGTTATTACGAAGGCACAAGTCGCCGAAGGAAATGTCCCTGTTGTAGCTGGAGGATTAGAACCCGCATATTACCATAATACGGCTAATACAACTGCCCCCGTTATTACAGTAAGTGGCTCTGGAGCGAATGCAGGTTTTGCTCAACTCTACAATGAAAATGTCTTTGCTTCGGACTGCTCTTTCGCTGACATAAATACAACCCCGTATGTGTATTTTGTCTATTGCCTTTTAAAAGACAAGAAAACTGAACTTGACTCCCTTCAAAAGGGTGCTGCGCAACCCCATGTCTATGCAAAGGATATCAATGCCCTTGCAACATTGATTCCGCCTGAAGAGATGTTGAAACTTTATACAAAGTATGCATCTCCATATTTTGAAAAAATCAAGGCCTTAAAGGAACAAATTAAGAATTTAACCCAATCCCGCGATCGTTTACTACCTAAACTCATGAATGGGGAATTGGATGTATAACATGGAAAACGAAATACTAAAAGAAATAATAAAATGGATTGTCAATAATAAGGAATGGCTTTTTTCAGGATTAGGAATCATTATATTGGGGGGAGTCGTAAAAAAATTCTTTTTCAAAAATGAACCAACGTTGATTCATAAACAAAATGTGTCGGAAAATGGAATGGCCGTTCAAGCCGGCAGAGATGTAATTATAGGCATAGATGAAAAAAGAGCTAGAGAAATTAATGCCGAATCGCTAGCCATTGCAAAAAAGGATTTCTCGTATGAAGCAGAGCAAAAAGTAGCGGATCGAGTACAAAAACTTGAAGATCGGGTAATGCCACGGTTATATCGTATTGAGGGGGCTTTACAAAATTTTGCAGACCCCTCGTTTCAAGTTTTCTTGACAAAAGCGAATAAAGCTGCTGCATGCACGGATCGAGAGTCTGATTATGATTTATTATCAGAATTACTAATTCACCGAATAGAAAAGAAGGATTCAAGGAAAGATCAAATTGGATTAAATAAAGCCGTTGAAATTGTTGACCAAATAACGGATGAAGCATTGAGCGGATTGACTATATTCTTTGCGGTATCACAGTATAGTCCTGTGGCTGGCTTCCTAGATCAGGGACTTTCAATATTGGATAATCTATATAACAAATTGCCACTAACGAATTTACCTGTTAGCAAGGATTGGTTAGAAGAACTTGATGTGTTGGATGCCGTTCGAGTATCTTCCATGGGAACATTAAAAAAGTTAGAGCAATATTGGTCTGAAAAATTTACGGGATTTGTGACTGCCGGGATAAAGAAGAATGGAGATAAATGGAATGACATCTCAAATATGTTAAACAATTGTGGCTTATCAGCAAATTTTTTAATCACCAATACATTATTGGATGATTATGTTTTGATTCCTGTAGTTGATGAAAATGCCATAGATTCTTTTGTGCAAACAAGAATTGTCGTTCCTGAAGGGAGGATGGACTTTTGTCCATTTTCCGACGAACAAAAACAAGTCCTGCATCAAATCTTTTCAATGTATGATAAGTCACCAGATTTGTTGAATAAAGTGAAAAATGCTTTTGTAGAAAAACTTGATTCTTTTGAAGCCATCAAAACAGTGAGACTTTGGTGGAATTCGATCCCTCATGCAATCACAGTTACCGCTGTTGGCCGTGTGTTAGCCCATGCGAACGCCAAAAGATGCGACCCGTCAATACCGAATTTGAATTAAAGGAGAATATATGGATGCAAAAACAAAAAAGATTGAGCAACAGTTTGAAAAAATAATTGTTGAGTATATACTTCCTTTATTTCCTGGGGCAGAAATAGCTGAAAAGAATGAAGTAAAAGCTCCACCCAAAGGACAAAAACATTGTTCTATTCTTCAAGGAAATACTTTTTTGGCCATAAGAAAGGAGTTATCTTCTTTCCCAATTATCATTAAGCGGCATCAACCCTTTACCGGTGAAGATTCTGGAATTGTAGAATCATTTGTAGCAATGATATGTAAATTTCAAAAGTCGGAAAAAATAGGAATACTGTATCAAGATGTGATTGCTAAAAGATGTTTGGAAATGAGCATCTTTAATACCTTGTCTCAAGGCTATCCGAAAGTCTTGTTTTATGTAACGAACATTCTTTATTATTGGCAAAATAGAACATATGAAGGAAATAAAGTTGCTCTGTCTATAAAAATTAAAAATGCAACTCTAAATTGTAATGATGGGAAAAAACTTGTAGAGAAAGAAAAACTTTATGAGCAGGATTTTTTTGCTTCCATAACTAATGGAATAAGCGACTGTATTGAAATAGATGAAAATCTTGATATAATTGGATATAAAGAACTAAAAAAATCATCTAATGTCAATGCTTACGCACCTATTAAATTTATAGACTTTTGCGATTCATCGCGAGACTCCATTATACTAGCACTGACTAGAGCGAATGAAATACTTTGTTTCTCTAAAGGTGCTTTAAAATTGGCCAAACGAGGTAATCTTTGGACTCTTTATCAACACGATGCTGCAATAAAGCAATTAGCTGGTGGAAAGAAAAATTTAATTCCTATAAAAATACGAACTGCTTTGTATCAGACAGCCCTTGATGTCAGTTTTTCGAAAACTGGAGGATTGCTGGTATGCATTGATAAGAAAAAGTTAAGTGACGCATCTGTAACAGAAGTATTCAAAGATGATGATTTGCGAACATCAACAAAAGAACGTAATGAAGTTTTTAAAAGTATTGTTGCTAATCAAAAATTTCAGGATTTGCCAAGAACATTACGAGCAGAATTAGCCGCAATCGATGGTTCACTTATTATTGATACTGATGGAAACGTTTTGGCAATAGGTGCGATTGTTAAACTGAATGGCGGAAGTTCTTCTGGCGGGCGAAAAGCAGCAACATTGGTGCTTTCCCATTTTGGCCTTGCAATTAAAATCTCAAATGATTCATATATAGAAGGCTATATGGATGAAAACCTTCTATGCAAAATTTAACAACTTGTTGGGAGAGAATTTTCTATGTCGCCTAGGTCGGACTAATTCAACTAAGAAATCAATTTTTCTGTTGGAAAAAGTGAACCACTTTACTCGCTAACCTTAGCGAGAAACTACTTCGCTTTAAAAACCCAAAAGCGATACAATATATAGCTGACCACGATATAAGCCAAATTCGCCAAAACATTGGCGGCATAGCCCGCGCTAAAATGATTTCCCACTGCCGGCACCGCTTCTTTCAGCGATTCCAGAACAAATAAATTCACCAGATAGGCACACAAAAAGACGACGGCAAATCGAAGCATTTCTCTGGATTTTCGATTTTTGCTTTTAAAATTCCACGAGCGATTCATGATATAAGAATTGATACCGCCCGCGACAAAACCCAAAAAATTGGAAAGTTCCAAATTCCAATGGAAACATTCATACAAAATCCAAACGACAACAAAAGTAATCGCCGTATTGACGATTCCAATGAGATTATAACGAATAAAATGCCGCATATTTTCGCCTAGGAACGCGAGGAAAAACGATTGCGGAAATCGCGTTCGATTTCTTCCGAATCCGAGATTTCACGATGGCGCATCAGCAATTCCCCGTCACAAATAACGGTGTCGATGACCGAGGAATTTGCCGCATAAACCCAATTGGAAACGACATCTCCCGTCGCAAAACACGGCGCATCCAAATTCAGCAAAAGCGCATCGGCGAGTTTTCCTTCGGCGATAACGCCGGCATTCAGTCCAAAGGCTTCTGCACCATTCCGCGTGGCCATTTTCAAAGTTTCCGTCGCCGAAAGAACCGTCGGATCGCCCGAAGTCATTTTAGCGAGCAGCGATGCGAATTTCATTTCTTCCCGCATATCCAAATTGTTGTTCGACGCTGCACCGTCCGTCCCCAACGCGACGCGAATACCGTGTTCCAAAAAGCGTTTCATTTGAAATGTTCCGCTGGAAAGTTTCATATTGGAGCAAGGATTGTGCGCACAAGTCGCTTTGCGTTTTGAAAGGATTTGCAAGTCTTTTTCCGAAACGTGAACCAGATGCGCCGCCACCGTCCGCTCCGAAATCAATCCCAAGGAATCCAGATATTCCACCGGAGAAAGTCCGTTTGTCGGCGTAACGCTGCGATTTTCTTCGCCAACCGTTTCGGCGACGTGAATGTGAAGCGGCAAATGGAAACGCTCCGAGTACTCCGCGCAGCGTTTCAGGGATTCTGCGGAATTCGTATAGATGGCATGGGGCGCCACCGCAAGGCGGATCCTGTCCGAATACGCCGAGATGTTTTCTTCGATAAAACGGAAATTTTCATCGGAATCCTTTTTGAGAACGTCGGCAAAAGTCACGCCGATGCAAGCCCGAACGCCCATTTCGCGCGCCGCCCGAGCCGTTTCCGTCCGATGCCAATACATATCGGCAAAGAACACCGTACCCGAACGGATCATTTCCAAAATGGCAAAGCGAGAGGCGACATAGACGTCTTCGGCAGAAAGCTTCGCCTCCCGCGGCCAGATATACTTTTCCAACCAGACCTGAAGAGGAACGTCGTCGGAAAGTCCGCGGCAAAAAGTCATTGCCGCATGGGTGTGCGTATTGTAAAAAGCGGGAACGATTGCCCGATGCGAACCGTCGATTACCTGCAAACCCGGCATTTTTTCTGGAAGGGTTCTCGCCGGAGCGATTGTTTTAAATAATTTATTCTCAATCAGAACATCGCAAGAATTCCCATCGAGAAGTACCGATTGTATCAGAATCTGACCCATTTTAATTTACCGCCAAAAGAGTCCATCGTTTGATTGTTTCAAAGCCGGAGACGCACCAAGATTGCACAGAAGAAAATCCCCCGGAGCAAAGCTTCACCGTCAGAGGAATCCAAAAAATGTTTGAAAATAAAATCGCCGAATAGGAAAACGCATAGCCGTAAAGCTGCAAATCCGTTTGATACGGTCGTGCCGTCCGCAAGACGACCACCAGATGAAATGCCAAAAAGAAGCCGACAAAAACACGAGCCACAAGACGGGCTTCTGGAATCAAAATCAGCGAAAGTAGAGAACAGGTAAAAGCAAAGAGCGGAAACGAATAAGGGGAAAGCGCTATGACGGGATTCAAAACGCCTTCAAAAGTGACAAGTCCCCCTTTTTGAGCGTGAGCGGAGAAAGATTCCACTTTATGAAAGCAAAGTACGGCAAAAAACGTATGGTTTAATTCGTGATAAAAGGTTTCCGCAAATTCCAGCGTTCGCCCTAAAAACAAAAAAAGAATCCGGAGTGCGACATAGAGTGCCACACCGATTCCTTCAAAATAATACAGCGAGTAATTTATTTTCGAGGAAACATCATGCCACAAGGCGCAGCCGAACGCCGCCGTCAGCAAAAGAAATAACGCCGAAGAACTGTAAAGAATCAACGTCCGCATCAGGGATTCATATCCAGCGAATCCAATTCCTTTTTCAGCATTTCATCGACGGCTTTCAGACTGTCCATTTCGGCATTCACCTTGTCTATTTGCGTTTGAATTTGCTGCAATTCATTTTGTTTGCGAACGATTTCCTTTTCCGCTTCTTTGTCGGAGCAAGCGGACAAGCAAAGCAAGCCCGCAAGAACGAATAAAATTTTACGCATCATCAAATCCTCGTCCAAAAAATTTAAACAATTCTGCGCAGAAAGTAACCGGAGGTCTATGCTCAATGAGGAGAAGCGCGCTTTGCTCGCAATGACGGGATGGCTGCAAAGATTGCTATGTCGTGGGGAGGGATTGTGTACGGGACAGCCTGATCGCTTGCGTTCCTTGTGCAGGCTGTTGTTTTTACGTCATTGCGAGCCTGCCTAGGAGAAAATCAGCCGTATTTGAAAGCGACAGTCACCCCGAACCCCAAAGGGGTTATACGACACTTGTCAATTTATTGACTTAGTGGAGTTATCCTCTATGTGGATATACGACACTTGGTAACTTTGTTACCTTAGTGGAGTTATACTCTATGTGGATATACGACACTTGGTAACTTTGTTACCTTAGTGGAGTTATACTCGAAGTGTAGAAGCAATCCTTTTTTTGCAGACAGGATTGCCACGGTGCTATCGCGCCTCGCAATGACGTACCGCTGGCTTGGATTGCCACGGTGCTATCGCGCCTCGCAATGACGTACCGCTGGCTTGGATTGGAAACTAGGAATCTCTGATTTCATAGTTGAAGTATCCCTGCAAGGGACAATTCGTCTAAAGAAACAAGTTCCCAAGACTCATGGGGCTTTGCTCGCAATGACGGGAAACCCGCACAGATTGCCACGACGCTATCGCGCCTCGCAATGACGTACCGCTGGCTTGGATTGGAAACTAGGAATCTCTGATTCCGTAGTTGAAGTATCTCTGGAAGAGACAATTCGTCTAAGGGAACAAGTTCCCAAGACTCATGGGCAGGCGAGTACCTCGCGGCCCGCGAGAAGAAATTCACCTTGTGAAAGAGAGTTCCAGTTTGAAAAAAAATTCCCCCTTTGAAAAAAATGCTTGTGAAAGTTTAGCGTAGGATTGTACATAATTCCCATATTTTTGCCGCCCCAAAAGCGCACTCTTCATTTCTCCGCTTTTTCCATTCATCCAGCGGGGCGATAAATGTGGGTGATTTTTGCGTGAGGGATAGTGACCCGAACGGGCGGAGACGCGAAGGAGCGGCTCCGTTGCACTTGGCGATATCCCGTGCGCATTTATTTTTCCGATTTGTCGCTTAGTGCAATATAGCCCGACCCGGCGGAAATTCACGTTCCGCATTGTTTCTAGCCGGGGCACGCCCAAAAATTTGCGCTTTATTTTGAAGAATTCGCCGTCATGTAGCCGACATCCATTCCGCGAACCGGATAGAGGGAAATGCCGTTTTCGCTTTGCACAATCGCGACTCCCGAAAGATAATTCGCCCAACGTCCGCTTTCATAAAATCGCAAGTCGATTTGCCGATTCGTCGCATAGACCAGCAAGGGTTCCAAAAGCACGTCGTGAGAAACCAAGACGCTGACGCGTTTCCAATCGGGAATGTTCGGGACGATATTTTCCTGAACAAATTGCGCGCCCCGTTCAAACAAATCGTAAAAATGCGCATTGACAAGCGACGCCAAATTTTCGTTCATTTTCGGATCCGCATACGCCCAGCGGGAAATGATTTTCCAGGTCCCGCCGCGATTTTTGGCAAACTTGTCCAAGCTGTCCGAAGAAACTTTCAAAAAATAACCGCCGTCGATGCCTTCCCAAGTCTGCGCTTCTGCATCCGATTCGCCACGGCCCAAAGCGATTTGCCGGCAGGTTTCGCGGGTCCGCACAAAATCGGTCGATGCGTAGAAAAAACTTTCCGATTCGCCGACGAGTTTTTCTCCTAAAGAGCGAGCCGCCGCTTTGCCATTTTCCGTCAAATCCGAAAGTCGCCCAAGGCTGTCTTCCCGCTCCGCATGGCGAATGACGAAAACGATTTTGCTCGTTGCCGGGGTAGCCTTGTAAATTTCTTCCATCGCATAAAATCCATCAGCATCGGGAACTATCGGCAAAGCATCCGGCGACGAGGCGGAACTCCATTCGCCTTCCGATTCCGAAGAAGCGGGAATTTCTGCCGACGAACTTTCCAATACAAACGAGGATGAAGAAAAATCCGATGTCTGCGACGAAGAGAACGGCAAATTTTCATCCGAAGCCGAACTGGAAGAATCTCCGCACGCAGCTAAAAACACAAAAGGAAAAATCAAAATTCCGATTTTACGCATAAGTTTCCTTTGACGTTAAAGAACATTGGCAATATAAATTCATTCGGCACGGGCGTTCTGTTGGCAAAGTCGAAAACAAGCCGCCAAACTCCCGCCATATATCGCTCCGATTTTTGAAAATGAATTTTGCAAAGTCGCCAGTCGTCAAATTTTTCTACTTTCCTTTGCAAATGCGAAATTCTCCAAAATTCGAACTGATGCTCCCCGTAGGCGACAAGGATATGTTTTACGCCGCTGTGAAAAATGGGGCGAACGCCGTCTATCTGGGGGCTCCTCGCTGGAACGCCCGCGGACGTTCTCTGGATTTTTCGTTCGATGATTTGCGGGAAATGATTCGCTATGCGCGCATTCGCCGTGTCCGCACCTTCCTCGCCATGAACATCCTCGTCTTCGAAGACGAAATTGACGCGCTGACAGAGTACATCGAAAATCTCGCCGCTCTGGAACCCGACGCCATCATCATTCAGGATGTCGGATTGATGCGGCTTTTTCAATCCATCGCCCCCGAAATGGAAATCCACGCTTCCACGCAAATGACCATCGCCTCTGCCGAAGGGGTCGAAATGGCAAAGCGACTGGGTTGTACAAGGGCGGTTCTCGCTCGGGAACTCTCCCTGGAAGACATTCGGAAAATCGCCGGACGCACATCTTTGGAACTGGAGGTTTTTGTACACGGCGCACTCTGCGTTTCCTTTAGCGGGCAATGCCTGACCAGTGAAAATATCGGTGGACGTTCCGCCAATCGCGGGCAATGCGCTCAAAGTTGCAGACTCCCCTATCAAATGATTGTCGATGGGAAAAAGCAAAATTCATACGGGAAAAATTACCTGTTCAGTCCCAGAGACCTTTCCGCTCTCGACGACATGGACGAGCTAAAATCCATCGGCATCAAGGCTTTTAAAGTGGAAGGGCGACTGAAAAGCCCGGAATACGTAGCTGCTGTCACTCGGGCTTTCCGAGAAAAAATCGACGGCGGCAACGTCCGCCCGGAGCTGCGTGAACCGTTGGAAGTCCTATTTTCCCGCGGGCTCGGCCCCGGCTGGCTCCACGGCGTAGATCAGCAAAATCTGGTCAATGGTTTTTTTTCAAATCATCACGGGCAATTCCTTGGCAACGTGAAACGCGTCGATCACAAACACGTTTTCGTGGAAGGCAACCACCATCTTGAAGCGGGCGACGGCATTCTTTTTGAAAATCCGGGAGAAGAAAATTCCGTTGGCGGACGCCTGTTCGCCCATCAATCCGTAAACGGCAGCACCCGAATGGAATTCGGCAACGCTTTTGATTTGCGCCGCATTCAAACAGGGATGAGCGCCTTCCGCAACGACTCGCCCGCTATCGAAAAAAGGCTGGGCAAGACTTTTGCAAATCGGGAAAACGAACGGCAATTCCCCATCCGGATTCGTCTTTGCGGCCAATTCGGGAAGCCTCTGACCCTGGAACTCCAAGACGACGAAGGCAACACTGCGCAAGCGCAATCCGAAGGTCTTCTTGAAAGAGCCCAAAACCCGCGGGACAACGTCGAAGCACTGCAAAAGGAACTTTCGGCATTGAGCGGCACCGCCTACTTTGCAGAGAGCATCCGTATCGAAATCCCCAGCGACGCCTTTATACTCAACAAGGAAATTCGGTACCTGCGAAAAGAAGCCGTCGAAGCGCTTGACCGTAAACGCCTTCACAGCCAGCCGCCCAAAGCCTCTGCCGACGACGGAAAATCCTTACTTTCTCACGCCCGCCGTGCGCACCAATCCGCCCCCCAAAGCAGAGCGCAAATCACCGTTCTCATCCGACGTCCGCAACAGCTCCACGATTTGGCGGGCAAAGACATCGACCGCGTCATTCTCGATCTGGATTGGGGAGTGGACTGTCAAAAGCCCATGGAACTCGCCCGCTCTTTCGGATTCCAAGTGGGAATCGCCACCATCCGGGTACTCAAAGAAGGCGAAACGCGAAACTTAAAAAAAATCGTAGAGTTCAAGCCGGACTTTATCCTTGTCCGCAATCCAGGCGCACTACTCTACCTGCAATCTTCCGGAATACCGCTGGAAGGCGATTACAGCTTGAACATTTCCAACGTCCTTTCGGCGGAGTGGTTTTTGGAACAAGGGCTGCGCTCCCTGCACCCGTCCCTGGATTTAAATGCGAAGGGAACCGAGCGGCTGCTCGAAAACTTCGGCGGTTCCCATTTTGAACTTTCGGTTTTTCTCCACTTGCCCGCTTTCTATATGGAGCATTGCCTTTACGCCGCCCATCTGACGGAAGCGATTCGCTTTCCCTATTGTAAACAGGCCTGCGCCAAGCACCACATCGACATCGTGGATCACAAGGGGGCCCGCCATTCCCTCGTTCCCGACGCGGAATGCCGCAATACGCTCTATTTGGAACAGCCGCAATCCGCCCTAAATCTGGTCTCCCTATTTGCCAAACGGGGAGTCTATCGATTTCGGTTGGAAATACTCGAAGAAAGCTCCTCCGAAACCGCAGACAAGATCCGCCTTTATACAGAAGCCATCCGGGGAAGGCTTCCCTTCGATACCGCCGCAAAACTCATCGACGCCGAAGAAAAATACGGAGTCGCCCAAGGGCAGCTTTTTCACACCGACGTATGGCAAAACCGAAAAAAAGCGTAAGTTTTTATTTTCCGGCACCTCTATTTAGAGAGAATCTTCATTTAAAATCTTTGTTTTTGCGCCAAAATCGGCATTTTTTGACTTTTTTAAATTAATTTGTGTTCAAACGACGGATTTTTCAAAATTCTTTCTATATTTGCGGGCGTTAATCAAACAAGAGGTATCTTCAATGTCCACAGTTATCCGTCTCGCTCGTTTTGGCAAGCGTCACCACTCTGTTTATCGCGCCGTCGTCATCGACAACCGCAAAGCGCGCAACGACAGTTTTATCGAACAGGTCGGCTTCTACGATCCGAACCTCAAGCAGCCCAACATCTCTTTCGATCAGGAAAAAGTTTTGAAGTGGCTCAAGACCGGTGCGCAACCGTCTGACACCGTCCGTTCCCTTCTGAAGAAAGTCGGCATTCTCGATCTCTTCCACGAAATCAGGGCAGGCCGTTCCATTGAAGGCAAGACCGCGACTCCTCGTCCGGACAAGCAGAAAAAAGCCAAGCTCGGTCCTAAGGCAAAAGCCCGTATCGAAGCGGAAAAGGCCGCCAAGGAAGCTCCTCAAGCCGAAGAAGCTCCGCAGGCTTAATTTTTTCAACTTCAAGGCAGAACCCTGTGCCGCAATTCGCACGGGGTTTTCTTTTGAAGAATATGGCAAACGTTATCGACAACAAAGATTTGGTCGTCATCGGACACTTGATGCGCCCCCACGGATTCAAGGGCGAAATCAAATGCGCTCCACAAACGCACGACCTGCAACGCTGCAAACGGTTGGCAACGGTTTATGCGCTTGCCCCCAAAGCGGTTCTCCCTATTGAAGTCGAAAACGTGCGGTTGGCCGGAAACATCTGGATTTTCAAATTCAAAGGCTACGATTCTTCGGAATCCCTGAAAGAACTTGTCAATGCAGACATCGGCGTCCCGATGAGCGAACGCATTCCCGCGCCCGCCGGCCAGTATTATTTTTCGGATCTGGAAGGTTTCTCCATTATCGGAGACGCCGGTCAGGAAATCGGAAAAGTCCTTTCGGTGGAATCCCTCCCCAGCGTAAACGCCTTTCGTTTTACATATAAAGGAAGCGAAATCCTCGCCCCATGGATTAACGAATGCGTCCGCGAAATCGATGAAAACGGCAAGAAAATCCGCATTTCGGAAGAATTCCTTGCCAAGCTTTTCGACATGAGGGTGAAATGAAAATCGACTGCATCACCATTTTCCCCGAAATGTTCTCCCCGCTGGAGCACTCCATTGTCGGCAGGGCGCAAAAGAACGGACTGTTCTCGTTTCATCCGATATACCTTCGGGACTTCGCCATCAACGACTACGGTCAAGTGGACGATTCTCCCTACGGAGGCGAACCGGGCATGGTGCTCCGACCAGAACCGCTGGCTGCAGCCATCCGAAGCACTCGGGTCAAAGAAGATGGCGGCAAAGTCATCTACCTGACGGCGGACGGAGTCCCCTTTACGCATCAGATGGCAGCGGCTCTTTCTCAAGAAGAACACCTGACGCTGGTTTGCGGGCATTACAAGGGAATCGATGAGCGCATCCGCGAAAATTATGTCGATATGGAAATTTCCATCGGCGATTTTGTGGTCAGCGGCGGCGAAATTCCGGCGATGCTCCTTATCGATGCGGTCGTGCGCCTGCTTCCCGGAGCCCTCGGTCACAAGGAATCCGGCGAAACCGACTCCTTCGCGCAAGGTCCCCTGGGCTGGCCCGTCTATACCAGACCCGAAGTTTTTGAAGGCAAATCCGTCCCCGAAGTGCTCCTTTCTGGGCACCACAAGCGGATTTCCGAGTGGAGAAGGGCGAAATCTTTAAAAAGAACGCAAGAAAGACGCCCCGACATCTACGAAAAACTGCAAATAGATACTAAATTTGGCACACAATAACAGAGGTCACATCTTATGTCCCTTAACATTCAAACGATTCAGCAAGAAAACAAGAAAACGGATATTCCGGAACTCCGCGCCGGCGATACCATCACGGTGAACGTGAAAGTTATCGAAGGCACCAAAGAACGCATCCAGCCGTTCAAGGGTGTCATTATCCAGCAGAAGAATACCGGAATCGGCGAAACCGTCACTGTCCGTAAAATGACCGATGGCGTTGCAATCGAACGTATTTTCCCGCTGCACAGCCCGCGTATCGCTTCCCTCGAAGTAAACCGCAAGGGTAAAGTTCGCCAAGCTCGCATCTACTATATGCGCAAGCTTTCTGGCAAGGCTGCCCGTATCGAAGAACGCGTCGAGAAGCAAAACGCTTAATTGCTGCGGCGGTGTCCCGTGAATCCGGGCAATCCCGATACAAAAAAAAACGTTCCGCTTGAGCGGGTTTCCGTCCAAGCGGGTTTTTTGCTTTTTAAAAAAGGGCAAAAGGCAGCCGAGATGCTCTATGTCGAAGAAGGCGAACTCGAAGCTTTCGACAACGAAGACATTTTGTACAACATCCCTCAAGGCTCCCTTATCGGCGTTTCCTCTGTGATGGAAGGGAGCGCTTTTGCTTATTCCGTCCGAGCGGGAAAACCCTCGACCATTATTAAAATCGGTCCAAGTTCCATGGCGCAAGTACTCAAACAGGTTCCGCCCTGGATGCTCGCGACAATCAATTCCCTTTCCCAAAAAGCAAAGCAGCAAAAGGCCGCCGCCCAACAGCCGCTGTTTTCAAGTACGCTGGAAAGCCTTGCCTTGTTCCTCGCCGTCAAAGCCAACGGAAAGCCGCTCGATACAGAGCCGACCCTTCAGGAATATCTCTGGCAGTCCCGCGCCAATGCCGACAAAACGAATCAAGCTTTTAAAGAGCTTATCCGGCGCAAATTCGTCAAGCTGGAAGCGGGAGAAAACGGAGAACAAAACGCCAAAATGCGCCTGGTCAAGCCGAAGCTGTTCCGCATTCTCGTAGAATATCTGCAATCGGAACGCCGAGGGGAAACCTACCCCGCTTACGGACTTTCCAAAAGGGAGCGAGCCTGCCTAGAATTTTTAGGGCTCGAAAATTCCCTTTTTACGCGGACCCGCGACGAATGGATTCAATACTTGAAAATCTCCTGCCCCGACGCCGACATCATTATCGTCATCAAATTTTTGGAACTCGGCATTTTTTCGGAAATTCCGGAATCCCCAAAGCTTTTCCTGGAGACAAGCGTCCTGGATAAATACCTGAACGCCATCCACGGAGAGCACAATATCCGGGGGCTTCTATGAGAAAAAAATTGCAACCGCGAGACATTCTGGTCAAAGAAGGCGATGCGGGAGAGAAGCTCTACATTGTCCTCAAAGGGGAATTGCAAATTCAAAAAAAAGAAGGGACCAAGCTCCAAAACTATGGATTTTGGGGTCCGCGCTCCATCATCGGCGAAGAGGCTCTGTTGAGCAAAATGCCCTACGCATATACGCTCCGCGCAACCGAACCCGTCGAAGTCTTGGAAATCACTCCCGAAAATTTGCAAGAGGCTTTTGACAAGCTCCCCGTCTGGTTTCCTCCGCTGTTGCGTTTTATGGACAGGCATGCGCGAAAATTGGAGCATAACCGGAAAAAACTGGCCAAGATTTACGCCCTGCCCGCGCTCCTGTTTCTGTGCGCAAAATATGCCCAAAAAAGCGAAGACGGCACCTTCCCACTAGCCCCTTTAATCGAAGACCTCGGCGTCATCCATGGACTCGGTCATAACGACGCTTTTGAACTGCTCCGCGCACTCTGCGACCTCGGCACCGCCAAGCTCATTCCAGGCGACCTCACACAAATTCACTTTTACCGCAAAAATCTGCCGTCGCTCCTCTATCGCACTCTTCTCGCTCGAAAAAAGAGCAAAAACATTCCGCGATCCCTGCTTTCGGCAAACGACCAGACGATTCTCACCGTATTCGTGTCGGTCGCCAAAACAAAGGGGCAAGAAAAGCAAGGTACCACGTTTATCCACCAGAAAGATTTTGTCGCCAAATACAAGGAATTATTTCCCGGAGTCAAGCTGACGCACCGCGCTTTTGAAAATCTGGTACAATGCGGCTATCTGTTTTCCGTTCCCGAATTCCTATCGACACCCAATTTCAAGGACATTTCACAATTCTACGCCGACAAAGAAGCGGTCAAGGATTTGCTGGAGCTGAACCGAGTCTATCCCCTTTTGGACAAGAAGCTCCTCGAGTCGATGGAAAGCCAGTAAAGCGGCTCCCACCCGTCCGAAAGTCTGGCGGTGTGCGAAAGAAGTTTATACCAACTCCGACATTCCACTCCCCCTCGGAAAAGCAACGCCAAGCGGCGAGCCGCCGCTTCTCCTAAAAGCGTGGCGTCCACTTCGAGCATCCTTCACACTAAGGAAACAAAGTTTCCCTTTCCCAAAAAAATACCCCTTATGCCAATAGACGGTTCGTGTGAAACATTGTATATAAATCCCGAAAAAACAACCAAGCACCCCGCCATCGGCTTTTCGAAAAGGAATTTTCTGGAAGCGCCTCATCTCGCCCATTATTTTTCTAAATTGAACGCAACATTTTTTTCAAAAGGATTCTCTATGAAATTTTCCGCCTTTTTTGCCCTCGCACTTGCCGTATCCGCTTTTGCACAGGAAGCCGCTCCGGAACAGCAGGGATCTCCCCTTATGGGATTTCTCCCGTTCATCCTGATGTTCGTCGTCATGTATCTCTTTTTCATCATGCCGAAACAAAAGGAAATGAAGAAGCTCGACGCGATGCGCAAGGCTTTGAAAAAGGGCGACCAGGTTCTGACCGCCGCAGGCATTATCGGCACCGTCATGAGCGTGGAAGGCAACATCGTCTCTGTCAAAACCGGCAGCGACACGCGTCTTGATTTTGAACAAAGCGCTATCGTCCGCGTCTTGAACGCCGAAGACAAAAAAGCAGAAACGAAAGCGGCAAAATAAAAATGGCCATATTGGATCTTACCATCTACGGGAATCAGGCTCTGCGCGTCAAGTGCAAACCGGTTTCGCAAGTAACGCCGGAACTCGTCGCTTTGGCGCACGACATGCTCGAAACGATGTACGACGCTGGCGGAGTCGGACTTGCCGCTCCTCAAGTCGCCAAAGACATTCGGCTGGTTGTCATCGACCCGGCCAGACCCGACGAAGACGAAAAGCCCGAACCGCGGATTATTTTCAATCCGGAATGGGGAGAAGAACCCGATTCCGAAAACGTCCCTTACGACGAAGGCTGCCTTTCGGTTCCCGACATTTTCTGCAACGTCTATCGGCCGGGAAAAATCTGGATCCGCTACATGAACGAAAACGGAGAGACCGTCGAAGAACACAACGTCGAAGGCCTCCTTTGCCGCTGTTTCCAGCACGAAACGGATCATCTGGACGGAAAACTTTTCGTCGATATGATTTCGACTGCGGACAGGGAACTCAACCGTTCCAAACTGCGCGACATGGCCAAAAAATCCAAAAAGGCGAACTCTAAAAGATGAATCGTTTTTCGCTGCTCTTCCTTGCGGCTGGACTTGTCAGCTGCGCACCTCTGCCACCGCTTGTTACAGACCCGCCCCAAGAAGCACAGCCCGCGGAAGAAGCTGCCACAGCCACTCCGCAAAACGATTCCTCTACCGCCACCGAAACGGTCGCCGCAAAAACGGCTCACTCCGAAGTCGCCGAAGCAGAAAGCCCGGATTCCCTCTCCAAAGAAAACTTTGAACCAATAGCTCCGGCAAGCAACCCCGAAGCATCCCGGCAAAATTACCCAACTTGGACTCTTCCCGCGGAAGCGCAACGCGATTTTCGAGTAGGCATTCAAGTCGGCGTCTCCAAAGCGGAAATTTCCGGAAGCCATTACACCATCGAACTCCACGGAAAAGGCGAAAAGCTTTCCGATCAATCGGGAACGATCAAAATATCCGCCAGCGGCTCCAAAATCGCCGTCAATTCCGAGAAAGCGGACTCGGTCTGCATCACTCCAGCCGAAAATGCGCACCTGTCCGTGGACGGGCGTGAATACCGAGGAAAAATTCTGGTCATCAACCGATCCAAAAAACTGACCATCATCAACATTCTGCCCATCGAAGATTACCTCAAAGGCGTCGTGCCCAATGAAATCGGCAAACTCGATTCCAGCATGTTCGAAGCGCTCAAAGTGCAAGCCGTCGCCGCCAGAACCTACGCCTACCGCCACTACAATTCCCGCAGTTCTCTCGGCTTTGATGTTTACGCCACCGTGCAGGATCAGGTGTATAACGGCTGCGCAAACGAATCCGCCCTCCCCAGCGCGGCCATCGACTCCACAGCGGGAATCGTCCTCACCTTTGAAAACGAACTGATCGAAGCGTATTACCACTCCACTTGCGGCGGCGCAACGGAAGGCGTGGAAACCTGGGGAATATCCCCCGTCTCCTATTTAAAAAGCCAAATCGACAAGAAAAATGTGGATTCCTCCTGGTGCATTGCCAGCTCCTATTCTTCTTGGAAAAAAGTTTATAGCGAAAAAGAACTCGTCTCCCTATTCCAAAAAAATTTCAAGGACGCACGCGCCAATGGAAAATCGGGATTCAGCAAAATCCAGCAAATCCAAATACGGACCACCCTTCCCGGCGGACGCATCGACACCCTTGAAGTCCTTACCGATAAAGGCATCTTTACCGTCCAAGGCGACAAAATCCGATTCCTTTTTAAAGAAGGTTCCAAAATTCTCCCCTCTTCCCGCTTTACCATCGAAAAGAACGGCAAGGCGTGGGTTCTTGACGGTTCGGGTTTTGGACATGGAATCGGCATGTGCCAGATGGGAGCCCGGGCGCGCGCCAAAGCCGGCCAAAGTTTCCAGGAAATTCTGCAAGCCTACTACCCGGGGACATCTCTCCAATGCGTTCACAGCGAACAGTAGCCATTCTCAGCGAAGGCTGTGCGGCGAACTTTGGGGACGGAGAAAAGATCGGGGAACGCTTCGCCCAAGAGGGATTCGCCGTCCAATTTGAAATGCCCTCCGCACCTCCCGACGCGATAGTCCTGAACGCCTGCACGGTCAAGGGCATCTCCGGGGCGGTCAAGCTCGCCAAAAAAATCCGTTCGACATTTCCGGCACCCGTATGGGTTACGGGCTGCGCCACCGAAGACCTGAAAAGGGAACTCGCCCGCCTTTATCCCGACTTCTGCTTTGGCCCCAAGGATGCGCACAAAAACGAAGACGCCTTCCAGGAATTTCTTTCCAGAGTGGATTCCGCAGCAGGACTCGGCGAAAAGCCGAACGCGACACCTTCCTTGTTCTGCCATGCGGGAATCGGGCTGGTGAATATCGAAGAGGGCTGTCTGGATTCTTGCAGCTACTGCTCGACCCATCTGGTGAAAGGCACGCTGCAAAGCATCCCCGCCGAAAGGATTGTCCGCCGGGTGCAGCGCAAAGTGGAAGACGGCGCCAAGCAGATTTTTTTGACGGGGCAAGACACCAGCTGCTACGGATTCGACCTGAAGACGAACCTAGCTGAACTTTTGCAAAAAATACTCGTCCAAGTCCGGGGAGATTACAAAATCCGGGTCGGTATGGGAAATCCGCGTCACGTGCTGCGCTATCTGGACGCCCTGCAAGAAACTTTTCACGACGACCACCTGTATAAATTTTTACACATTCCCGTTCAAAGCGGAAGCGACCGTATTTTAAAAGCGATGAACCGCCGCCATTCCGTCGCCGAATATTTTCAAATCGCCGACGCTTTCCGCAAGCATTTTCCCGACATGGTTTTGGGAACGGATATCATCGTCGCATTCCCCGGCGAATCGCCCGCCGATTTCCAGGCCAGCGTAGAACTCGTCAAAGCGACCCGTCCATCCATCTGCAATATCACCCGATTTGTTCCGCGCGAAGGCACACGGGCATACCTCTTGCCGAACGACATTCCCCCTAAAGAGCGCAACACCAGGTCCGCGGAGCTTTCCCGCATTTTTCAGCAGATAGCTCTCGAAAACAACCAGAGCCTTATCGGGCAAACGGAAACCGTTGTCGTCGAAAAGCCGGGGCAACGAGTAGGAACGACGATTGCTCGCGACCATGCGTATCGCCCCATCGCGCTGGCCGGGGACTACCCCGTCGGCAAATCGCTAACCGTGAAAATCGTTCGCGCCGAAGCGTTTGCGCTGATAGCGGAACATTGTTATGACAGTTGATTCTCGTCATTGCGAGCGGCAGCCCCACGTCATTGCGAGCGAAGCGCGGCAATCTGGACGCACACGAAGATTGCTTCACCCTAAAGGGTTCGCAATGACGATAATGACCGCCACGCTTCCCGGGATGACGAAAACAACATTGCAAGCGGCAGCCCCACGTCATTGCGAACGTAGTGAAGCAATCCTTTTCTAAAGCCGTCGTCATTGAATAATGCTTTCGTATAAATCTACCCATTCCGTATTGCTTTTTTCAATCCATTCAATTTTCTTTTGTCGGGAAGCCAGCCTTTAATTGTTTTTCTCTCTAAATGGCCTTTGTCACATTATAACGTTTTGTAAACCCTTCAAACAATTTGTTTTTATGTTCATAGACTCTGTAAAACAACTCTGAAATTCGCGGTTCTCACGGCAAAAAAGATTGCATCGTCGCTTCGCTCCAGCAAAGACGAATGCCCCTTTGGGCAAGTAACGCAAAGCGGCAGGACTCTTGTGAAAAGCTCTTCCCCCACACGAAGCTCTAAACTCTAAGCTCTTTATCTCCGCGCCTAGAGATAACGAACTCTCCACAATCCCCCTTCTAAAGCTCCACCTTGGGCAATGCCTTTACGATTTTCACGGTTTCGAGGCTTACGGTGATGATGCGGAGGATCAGGTTGAAAATGTAGGCCGGGTCACCGTGTTCGATGGCCCAGTCGTTGGGGTCGTTCACGATGCCGCTCGCCTTGTCGGTGGTGACGGCGTAGCGTTCCATGAGCCATTCGATGGCGGATTTGCCGTTGACGACGTATTCGTAGGCCTCAAGGGGAATGCTTGCGATGGTGAGCTTTTCGTTATAGACGATGCGGGTCTTGTCGTCAACCTTTTTGGCTTTGCCGTTCCTGTCCTTGCCGTCGATTTTGGGGAAACGCATTTGGCGAACTTGATACAAAGTTTCGGGAGGCTCGGCGCTGTAGCTTGTGCGGACGTCGGCAACTTTGGATTGGAAGAGCGGGAGCGATTCGGCGGCGGCGCTGGAGGAGACGACCATGGCGTTGTAGGGTTCGGCGGTTTCGTAGTTCAGGTGGAGCTGAGCAAGCTTTTTGCCGGCGCAGCTGAATGACCGGAAGTCGCCTGCGCTTTCGACCAGCGGGATGCGGGGGAGCATTTTCTTGAGGTCCGCGCTGAATGCCTCCCGGTATTCTGGGGAATGGAGGAAACCATAGACGTAATAGAAGATGTCTTCTTTCTTGATTTTGGGGTCGGCGTATTGGCTGCGGGCCTTTTTCAAAATGTAGTCGCTGACGGCATCCTTGCGGGTGAATTTTTCCGTGGCGGCAAAAAGGCTGGATTCGTCGGTTTCTTCGTAATAGTAGAGGGGGAAAATTTTGCTGTCGCCAACAGAATGATAATCCGCAAAAGTATTCACCAACAAAGTGGACAACTCTTTAGTGGAACCTTCACAAGAAATGCAAATCACCAGATTTTTACATTCCGATGTAGGGAATAATTGATTCCACAACCCTGGAGATTCAATAAAAGGCTTATCGTAATACAAATGTTCCTTGCAATAAGGACGATAGCATCCTTCTACAAATAAATCCGAGTTGAAATTGTGCGAAACATTTTTTTCGGCATCTCTTTTCAACGCTCTTGTCCAGCTGATATTCGTTGTTGAAAGAGTTAGTTCCGAAATGGAGCCTTCATTCAGTTTTATTCGTTCGTTGTTATAAAACCGAATCATCTTTTCCATATTTCCACTTACTTTCTCTTTTGAAAATCCATAAACCCAGGCATCTCTTCCTGTTGCTACTCCAACGGCATTAATTACAAACCAGCTCTTGCTTTTCTCGTCGAACTTTTTCTCCGGTTCTATCGGCGTCCACTTTCCAAAAGCCTCGTTCCGCTGGTTTATCCAGTCGCCGTGCGCGTTCGGGTGCAGAACGGTCATCTCCAAATGCGTTACGCTTTCGGCGGCCCGGATTTTTTCGAGCTTCTGTTCGCGGGAAAGGTAGTCGCCAATGTCGTAATACTTGATGACCGCCTTTTGGATTGCTTCGTCGCCTGCGGCTCCTCGCAATGACGGAACCCGACTTCCGCTCCTCGGAGTGGCGTTTTCCGCACCCGTCTCTCCGAAACCCGATGTCGCACCCGTCTCTCCGACCCCCGAAACAGCATTCGTCATTGCGAACCCCGAAGGGGTGAAGCAATCTTGACCGCTTTCGGATTGCTTCGTCGCTACGCTCCTCGCAATGACGGTTTCGTCACCCGCGGCTGCCGGCTTCTTGACGAGGATGGTTATGGCCACCGGGGTTCTCGTTCCCACGCCAAAGACATTATCCTTTTCTTTTCGGCGTTGTTCGCCACTGGTGCGCGCATTCCCCCGCAGGTTAAAGACGTAGATTTTGGAAAATTCCTTTTCCAGGCTCTTGCGGAATCCGTCCAATCCGTTGGAATCGATCCAGCTGCCGTTGGTGATGAAGCCTATCACGCCGCCGCTTTTCTTGTCAATCCGGTCGGTCGCCCAGCGGAAAGCCTTGATGTAGCTGTCGTAAGCAGCCTTGTTCAAATTCGCTTCGCTCGTTTGCACATAATGGCGGTCGATGCGGGAATCCAAATCCGGGTATTTCTGGTTTTGCGCGTTGTCGTTGGCGCTCTTCTGCCCCACCGAGTAGGGAGGGTTCCCAATCACCACCTGGATGGGCACTTTCTTCTGTTCCCGCGCCCGGGGCCCGTTCACCGGGAAAACATCCTCGCCAAAATCCTCCTGTTCCGCGTGTTCGCTGAGTTGGAAACTGTCCGTAAGGCAAATTCCCTTGAAGGGCGTGTATTCCTCGGCGGCCATGGCGTCGTGGTAGGCGTTCTCGATGTTCACGCTCGCAATGTAATAGGCCAGCAATACGATTTCGTTGGCCTTGAGTTCTCTCTCAAACTTGCGGGGCAAATCCTTTTTGGCGATGAGTCCGCTCTGGATGAGGCGCGTGATGAAAGTTCCCGTGCCGGTAAACGGGTCGATGATGTTCACGTTCTCGTCGGTGAGCTTGCGACCGAATTCCCGCTGCAACACGTCGTTCACGCTGCGGATGATAAAGTCCACGCATTCCACCGGGGTATAGACGATTCCCAGCTTCTCCACCGTCTTGGGCAAGGCACTTTTGAAGAACTTGTCGTAAAGCTCGATGATGATTTTCTGCTTGCCCTCGGCACTTTCCACGCCTTCTGCCCGGAGTTTCACGCTCTGGTAGAATTTTTCCAGGCTCCGTTTGTCCACATCGTCGCTGGCGTCTTCCACCAGGTCGATAATCCGCTGGAGCGCTTTGGAAACCGGGTTGTTCTGCGAAAAGTCGTAATTTTCAAAAAGTGCTTCGAATACGGGTTTTGTAATCAGGTGCTGGGAAAGCATTTCTATCGCCTGTTCCGCGTCCACGCCCGGATTCAGGTTCTTTTTAAGTGCTTTCAAGAATCGCTCGAATTCCCTTTTGGGCTTCCCTTCGGTAGCGATGAGTTTCCGAATGCGCTCTTCGTGGCGCATGGCGATATCGGCCACGTCCTTCGCCCAGTCTTCCCAATAGCGGCGGCTCCCCACCTTTTCCACCATCTTGGCGTAAATCGCCCCCTGGAGTTCCTGGAACTTGAGTTCCATCTGCTCCTGGAGTTCCTTCTGCTTCTGGCTGGCTTTCGGGTCCACGTGTTCCACGCCACCGGGATTTTGCCCGTTGGAAACGCCGATGCGTCCGCCGGTGAGGCCCTGCCCCGGCTTGGCGGTGCAGAACTGGATCTTGTTCACCATGGCGTTGAAGCGGTCGTCGTGGGCGCGGAGCGCGTTCAGGATTTTCCACACCACTTTAAAACGGTCGTTGTTGTCCAGCACCTTTTCGGCCTTTTCGCCCGAAGGCACGAGAACCGGGATGATGATGTAGCCGTATTTCTTGCCGGGAGCGGTGCGCATCACACGGCCCACGCTTTGCACCACATCCACTTCGGAATCCCGGGCGCTGAGGAAAAGTACCGCGTCGAGGCTCGGCACGTCCACCCCTTCGGAAAGGCAGCGGACGTTGTTCAAAATGCGGCATTCGCCCTCTTCGGTCGTCCCCTTGAGCCAGGCGAGGCGTTCTTCGCGGGCGGAAGAACCCATGCCGCCGTCGATGTGCATCGCCGAAACCCGCACTGTTTCTTTTTGCGCTTCAGGCTTGAGTTTTTCGTAGTAGGATTCTTTCATCCTATTGATTAAATCCACAATTTCCTTGGAAACCTTGATGTTCTGGGAAAACGCCACGGCGCGCTTCATGGGGAGCGGGTCGGTTTCTTTCAGCTGGTGGTCGTCCACCAGCGTGATTTTCGAAAGGGCGTTAAAGCAGCCTACGAGTTTCGCTTCGTCGTCCGAGAGCATTTCGCCGGAGTCCGTAGCAAGGGACTGTTGCAGACTTTCGCTCATGGCCATGGGGTCAATGGTCAGCACAAGCACCTTGTAATCGGAAAGGAGCTGCTTTTCCACGGCCTCGCCGAAACCGATGCGATACATTTCTTCGCCGTATTTGGAAACGTCGTCCATGGAGCAGATTTCGATGCTGTTTTCTTCGGCTTTCTTTTTGCTGCTCTCGCTGTAAAGGCGTGGTGTCGCCGTCATGTAAATGCGCTTTTTCGCCTGGAGGAATTTGTCGTCGTGGACTTTGACAAAGTTGGATTCGTCCTTCCCGGCAAGGGTCACGCCGGTGGTGCGATGCGCCTCGTCGCAAACAATCAAATCGAATTCGAAATCCTTGATTTGCTTTTGAGCTTTGGAAATCACCTCGATGGACTGGTAGGTGGAAAACACGACCGTCATGCCGCCCTTTGGGCCGCTTTTCTGCCGAGCATATTCCAGTTGCTTCACAATGGAACTCACGTCCGTAGAGGCGGGGAGCGCTAAGTCTGTGACGCTGTAGCCGTCGCCTTCTTCGTCGTTTTTCCGCACGGCTTTGGAAACGCTGGAATCCGAACAGATGCAAATCGGGTGGATGGGTTCCTGGGCATCCGCCGTCCATTCACGGAGGGTCTGCCCCAAAAGGGCAATCGACGGCACAAGGAAAAGAATCGTTCCCCGGCTCTGGGTCTCGTTTTCGGCGATACATAGGGCTGTGTAGGTCTTGCCCGTGCCACAGGCCATGACGAGCTTTCCGCGATCGTGGGCGGCTTCCTGAAAATATTCGTGAACTTTCTGGATGGCTTCCTTTTGGTGGTCCCGCGGGGATTTCTTCTTCTGCTGCGCCTTTTCGCCGACGGCTCCCTTGTCCAGCTTTTCCCAATCCACTTTGGCGTTTTCGAGTTCGAGGAGTCCCACCCGGTGGAATTCCGGGTCCTGATTTTCGAGGGAGTTGAGTGCTTCGCTGTTAAAGCCCAACTCAGTGGTGTCTAGCCACAGGCGGAACGCGAAACGGACCTTTTTGCCTTCGCGGTCCTGGAACGTCTTTCCCGATGTGGAAAGGAAGGTATCCACCGCGGGCTTGTCGATTTTCGTGTCGGCTTTATAGCATTTACATTGAATAGCCCAGAAGTCGCCTCCGCTGGTTTCCGCCACCAGGTCGATACCCACGTCCTTGCCGCCGAACTGGTCCTTGGCGAAAAAGTCGTTCCACAGCCAGACATTTTCGAGCGTCCCTGCATACGTCGGGTCCGTTTTCAGGTAACGGAGCATTAAAAGTTCGAACTTGTTGCCCTTGTCGCGTTCGGAGAAGCTTTCCGTGCGGTATTTGTCGAGAATTTGGGAGAAATCCATCGTCGTTCCTTTTGCAAGACACCCCTTCCCAGGGATTTTTATGTTACCCTCAAATATAATTTTAAAAGCGGATGGAACGAAAACTTGACGGGAATGGCTTTTCCCCAAAAAATCCGACATTCCTTTCCCGCGCAAAAGTGCAGCGCAAAGCGGCGGGACGCCGCTTCCCCTGTACCGCCAATACGAACAGGCAGTTTATGCCCGGAGACGGTCGGGAGACCGTCCCTCCTTGCCCCCAACAAAAAAATCCCGGCGGACCGGGATTCCGTGAATAGAGGCGGGTTCGGGCTACTCCACGCTAGGAGAGGGCGCGCCGTCCTTCTTCCGCTTCCCCACCGTTTCGTTCATCTTGGCGATTTCGGCTTCCACATGGCGGACGAAATTGCCATATTTCTCCCCGTCCACCATCGCCATCGTGTTCAGGTAGGGGACGAGCCGGTCGTTTATCGCCGAAACGAGCGGCTTTTTGACACTCGTCGCGCTTTCCACCTTGGAAGAGGCCGCCCGCGTGTATTCCACGTTCGCCACGGAGAACGCGTCCTGCGCCGCGCGGATTTCCGCAAGGCTCTCCGCCACGCCGGGGAGGTTCTGGATGTCCGCCCCGTCCGCCTTGGCAAAGTCTTCCAGCAAGCTCTTGATCAGGGCCGATTCCGCCGTATAGTTCGCAGACGTTATCGACTTTCCGTATTTGCCGAATACCGACAAGAGTTTTTGCGCCGAAGCCCTTTTCCCCGCGAGCGGGATCGCCGCATAGCCCTCCAGAAGCGTGCCGAGGCTTTTCACCGCGTTGTCGCGCACGGTGTCCGCCTCGTCCAGGCCGCTCACCGCCCTGTCCTGCCGGATGGCCGCCGTGATTTTCGCCGAAAGGGCTTCCACCTCCGCCATCACTCCCGAAAGGAAGGCGTCGCCATTCAGGCCGGACTCGTTTTTGTAGTGCGCCACAATCGAATCGGCAAGGCCGTTGATTTCGGCGATGCGAAGGGTGCTGATCACTTTTTTCATTTTTACCTCCATGTTTTTTCGGCTTCCGTAAAAATTACGTTTGCCGGTTTTGTTTTTGGTTTGCGGGAAAACTACGTTCGTTCCCCTGCACTTGGGCGGTCTGCGGAATTATTACGTTTGCCGTCCAAACGTCCGGGCGGCCCGCGGAATCATTACGTTTGCCGTCCAAACGTCCGGGCGGCTTGCGGAATCATTACGTTTGCCGTCCAAACGTCCAGGCGGCCCCGGAATTATTACGTTTGCCGTCCAAACGTCCGGGCGGCCCGCGGAATTATTACGTTCGCCATCCCGGCTCTTGGGCAGCGTGCATAGAAACTTCGTTTTGTCGCCCTGAAGGGATTATAACTTAATAATCAACATTTTGCACAAATAAATCCATTCTTTTCCGTTTTTTTACGAACAAGCAAGGAGGGACGGTCTCCCGACCGTCCAAAGAATCTAGAAGTCCGAGGAAGAATTTTCTGCAAAATCCGACGCTCTATTCCCCTTCTGTCTTTCCGAGCTTTGCGGTCTGCGCCATGGGGATTTTGATTTTCAGGCCGAATGCTTTCGCATTTCCCGTATCTATCACAGAATCCAATCGCCCGGCGAAAAATCCAAAACAAAACTAATTTTCGAAAATCCCAAGACGCCCACTTCTTTTCGGGAAATTCCCCTTCCGATTTGCCTGTGTCAAAAAATGTCGTCCAAAAATCTCCCATCGGATTTTTATATTCTCACCGGAAGCCCAAAGCCCATGGAACCGCGGCTATTGAATTACCACTTTTCAAAAATCCAGAAGGAGCTGAAAATTCCGTATTCCCACTTTCATATTCTGCGGCACACTTACGCCTCCCGCGCCATGGAAACAGGAACCGATGCCAGGACTCTCGCCGAAATTCTAGGCCACGCCAATGTGAAAACGACTCTTTCGCTCTATGTGCATCCAAGCCTGAAACACAAGCAGGAATGCCTTGCCCATTCACTTTCGGCACTCGCTTCTTGAATTGCAAAAAAGGAAGACGAAAATTGTCGTAAGCTACCAACTCTCTTTCACGTTCCCCGCGTCATGCCAAACGCATATTTCTCGCCATTCCAAATACCAAAGAAAAGCATCGATATAACAATTGGTCGTCATATCGCAAAAGTGGCTCGTACTCATTGGACAATTCGATGTTTTTGGCCACTTTAAGCTGGCTGTTCGGCGACGAAGTTTCAAAAACGGCAGTTGCACGGCGAATGCCCCCTCCCCGCAACCGGAAAGCCATTTTAAATAGGAATTTTATTTTACTACAGCCCCGCATTGCTTATAAATGCTATTCTCACATAAATTGTGAGACTTTTGTAAATCCTCGTTAAAATGAACAAAAGGAAATCCAAGATAAATAAAGGCCTCCTCTAAAAATTTCTTAAAAAAATCGGTAGCATTAGAGTAGCTAGTTGTCAGTGGCCAGTGGTTAGCGAGCTTGCCGCCAAAAACGAAGCAGCGCAAAAGCTCAACGCCATTTTCGCCAAATACGGAAAATCCATTGTGTCTGCGAGCTATGCGGCGGAATCGTCCCTCATCGAAAGCCTGCTTGCGGATTTTGACAAGGACGAAGCAAAAGAGTCCGCCAAGGCACTTGACGGCGTACCGGAAATCCTTTCGCAGATCCGTGAGGCGCAAGACGCCTTCTACAGGGTGAGCGACGAATACACGGCGGCGAATGCGGTAAAGGCAAACAGCGCGACCTCGTTCAAGAAACCGCTTATGCCCCTCATCAATGAAAAGCTCGTGCCATATTTGACGGCGATGAAAATGGCAAACGAGGCGGTTTTCGGCTATTTTCATGCGAATGCCGAAAAGGAAATTGCCCGGATCAACGAAACCGTTTCCCGCCGGAGCGTCAAGCTGGAAAAGGCAGACGTTGAATAGGCTCCATTCAACGAATTCAAGGAAGGTCGGTTCATAACTGACCTTTTTTGCATCATCAAAAAAGCCCCGCACAAAGCGAGGCCTAAGTTGGAAATAGAAATTACAAATTTTGGATTTCTTCTTCAGAGAGGCCGGAAACATTCGCGATGAGATCCAACGAAGCCCTGCCATCCTTGAGACGTTTAGCAATTCTTCGGCAGGCGATTATATCACCTTCTTCTCGTCCCCTTTCCATGCCAATCCCGATACCTTTTTCAACACCAATTCCAATGCCTTCCTCCCGTCCTTCGCTTCTCCCCTCTTCGTACTTGGCGGCGAGGGCTTTCTCTTCGGCGTCGGCGATGGTCTCGTAGCCGTAGGCTTCGGATGTCTTGATGAAGTCCATTTTGAATTCCTCTTTCTCTTCCTTCGGGAGCAGTTTCTTCAAATATAGAAAAGTCTCCGTGAGGAAATTCTCCGCTTCGTCCTGGTGGAAATCGACAAAATTAATAAGATGTGTTACAAAAAAAGCCCCGCACAAAGCGAGGCCTAAGTTGGAAATAGAAAT
>NZ_FUWU01000049.1 GCF_900167415.1 Fibrobacter intestinalis
GCGTAGCCGAAGCTTTCCGTGTCGCTGAAGGATTCGGAGATTTCGGTGAGGGTCGAGAGGTCCACGGTCTTCAGGAATTCGGAAAGGCTCCTGTTGTTGCGGGCGACAAGGCGCAAAAGTTCCGCAGCCCGGTCGGAAGCCTTGAAGACGGAGCGGAAATAGGAGTCGTGCCCAGCGCGGGCGTTAGCGTTGTTTTCTTTCATGGATTTCCTCGTTGAAATGTGGACTTTCCCAAATGAAAGCCCAACACCTTTAAACGTTTTTGCGGACGTTTTTTCCACCTCGATTTGTGTAAAATATTGCTTGCAGGGAAAAGGGCGTTTTCGTTCGGGAGTTTATGCCGGATTTAATTCCACAACACTTTTGATAAAGACTCAAAAACTCATAAAAAATCGCCCGGAAGATTTCCAGGCGATTTGCATTTCGGGGGTTCTAAAAATCAGGTCGTGTATTCCGCATTGATTTTGACATATTCATAACTCAAATCGCAGGTATATGCAGAAGCGGCGGCGTCTCCGATATTCAGCACCACCGTGACTTTATATTCCCGCTGCTTAACGACCTCTTCCAATTTTTTCTGGTCGCATTCCAACGGGCGCCCGCCCGCTAAAACCTGGACCTCTCCAAAATAAAGATCCGTCTGTTCCGCAATCATGTTCACGCCGCTCGAACCCGCGCTCGAAAGAATCCGGCCCCAGTTCGGGTCCTCGCCAAACATAGCGCACTTCGCCAAATTGCTCGTTCCGATAAAGCGCGCCATTTTTAGTGCGTCCGCATGGCTTTCCGCTTTTTCCACCCGGATTTCAATAAACTTCGTCGCCCCTTCGCCGTCCCGTGCAATGTCCTTGGCGAGTTCCTTCATCACGGTCATCAGTGCCGCCCGGAATTCGCTTTTTTCGCTAAGAGTCAAATCTTCGTATTGGATTCCCGAGACGCCGTTCGCAAGCAGAATACAGGTGTCGTTCGTGCTGGTGTCCCCATCCACCGTAATTGCATTGAACGAATCGGAAATGTCCGCGCGGAACTCGGCAAAGAAATCCAGAGGAAGCCCGAGATCCGTCGTAATGAATGCGAGCATCGTCGCCATGTTGGGGTGAATCATGCCGCTGCCCTTGCAGCAGCCTCCCACCGTGACTTTTCCCTTGGCGGTTTCAATTTCTATCGCTAACGATTTCAGCACCTTGTCCGTCGTCAAAATCGCCGAAGCGAAATCTTTCGAAGCATCAGCGTGCAGCCCCTCGACCAAATGCGGAATCGCCGCTTCCACTTTGTCCATAGGCATCAGGTGCCCGATGACGCCCGTACTGCAAACCAGAACACTCTTCGGCGCAAGCCCCAAAAGATCTTCCACGAGGGTCGCCGTGCGCTCGCTGTCCTCCAAGCCCTTCGGCCCGGTGCAAGCGTTGGCGTTGCCGCTATTGACAATGACGGCGGACGCAAAGTGCGCGTGTTCCAAAACCGACTTGTCGTAAAGAACCGGAGCCGCTTTCACTTTGTTCGTAGTGAACACGGCAAAACAACGCGCCGCCTTTTCGCTTTTCAAAAGTGCCATGTCCGGATTTCCACTGGCCTTGATTCCCGCAGTCCATCCGCAAGCGGTAAAACCCTTGGGAGAACAAACGCCTCCATCTTTCAGCATCGTCAACATATTCCAATTCCTTTGCCCCGATTGTCGAGGCATGAAAAATTTAGTAAAGGGAACCCGCAATTTCCAAATCCGCTTCTAATTCCGCTCTTTTTTATTGGCCGCTTTTTGTTTCTCCCATCGTGCGCTCCTGTTTCTTCTTTGCCAAAGCAATTTCTGGGAATTATATACGAAATTCCATCCAGAAAACTACTCACAAAGCCATAGCACTTTTAGAAGGTTTTCTAGGAACGAGGGATTCTGCGAAAAACACGGCAATCTTTATACGCGCTAAAGATTGCTTCACTACGTTCAGGGGGGGGACGAAGAAGATAACGTTCCCATGTCAGGAAATTATCCCTCAAAAGCGAAATAAATTCCGTCATTGCTAAGCATGAAACGGTATCTCGCCTCATCCCGAGAAACGGAACGTACACCGTCACCCCGAGGAGCGGAGCGAATTCAGTCATTGCGGGGAGCAAAGCGACACGGCAATCCTTGTGTGCGAGAAGATTGCTTCACCCTAAAGGGTTCGCAATGACGCGGAAGCGAGGGTTTGGGATGACGGGAAAGAAGAGGTTCGGAGCGACGTGGACACTTCCCAACTTCCCACTCCCAACTCCACTCTCCCTGCCGTCAACTAGACTTTCCAATACTAACGATTTTTGAAAACGCATTTTCGCTTCCTTTTGCCTCAATTTTTTCAAAGAGGCGGGCAAAAAATTCAAAATTTTATAATTTTCCCGGTATGGACAATATACCCGTAACACAAGAAACCTACGATCAGCTCAAGCAGGAATTGGAACAGCTTAAAAAAGTGGAGCGTCCCAAGATTATCGACGAAATCGCCGAAGCCCGCGCACAAGGCGACTTGAGCGAAAATTTTGCCTATCACGCCGCCAAGGATCGCCAAGGGGAAATCGAATCCCGAATCAATTATCTGGAAGACCGCGTGGCCCGGGCCGTCATCGTCAAATACAACGGCAGCGGCGAAATCAAATTCGGAGCCACCGTCAAGCTTTTGAATAAAAAGACGAACCGTCCCATCACCTATACGATTGTTTCCCCGGAAGGCGTGGACGCCATCAACGGCAAGATCAGTTTCACAAGTCCCATCGGCAAAGCGCTTCTAGGCAAAAAGAAAGGCGACGTCGCCGAAGTCATCACGCCCAAAGGCAAAAATTTCTTTGAAATTCTGGACGTGCAATAAATGATTGTCGTCTTGATCGGAGACAGCGATTTTGAAAAGGAACGCCTGATCGAGCAGTTTCTGCAAAAAACTTTGGGAGACCGCAAGGACGATCCCTTGGCGCGAAAAATCATTTTCGCCAACGATTCGAACATTCCCTCCGTCGCCGACGCGGTCATCGAAGCCTGCGACTCGTGCTCCCTTTTTGCATCCGAACAGACGGTCGTCGTCCGCAAAGGCGAAACTCTTAAAGCCGACGATGCGTCCGCCATCGAGAGCTGGCTCAAGACCAATCCGGACGCCAATCTGCTTTTGGAATTTGAAAAACTTCTCAAGACGAGCAAACTTTACAAGGCTCTCGCCGGACTTTCCAAAATCAAGGAATGCAAATCACCCCGGGAATACGAAATGCCGCAGTGGATTACGACCCACTGCGAAACCAATCTCGGGCGCCGGATAGAGCCTCTCGCCGCCGAATACGTTTCCAACGCGCTGGGCAACAACCAGGCACTTGTCGATGCCGAACTGCAAAAAATTCTGACACTGGATCCAAACGGCAAGAACATTTCGCTGGAACAGGCCAAGTTGATGATCGCCCCGCAGAGGGAAATCGCCGCATTCGAAATCCGCGAATCCTTCGGCAACCACGACCCCATCGCCTACACGCAAAAGCTTCGTGAACTTTTGGACTCCGGAGTTGAAGGCATCAAAATCATCGCCACGCTGGAAGCCTACGCTGTCCGGCTTTTGCACATCAACACGATGCTCAAAAGGAACATGGCGGTCAAAGACATCGCCGCCGCCCTAGGTGCCAATCTGTGGCTTTTCGAGAAAAAGCTGAACGAGCCCCGCATGGCTCGCAACTGGTCGTCCACCCGGCTATGCCGGGTCATCAAGCGCCTGGGCGAACTGGACAGCGACATTAAAAACGGACGCTGCGAAAGCCGCATGGGCTTGGAACTTTCTCTGGCCGCCCTCGTCATCGCTTAACCCAGAATTTTGATTCCCTTTCCAATACTTGAAGAGCAAAATCGTTCCCAAGTATTTTTCAACGAAAGTCACAGCAAAACGGCCAAAAATACGATTTCAATCCTGTTTGCCGCAAAAACATTTCGCTTTTCCTATATTATATGCGTATGAGCGAATCTTTGCATAAAGATAGTATCGGCCCCGTTTCCGTCCACGACCAGAAATTGCCACTCGGTCCAGAAGGCTTTATTCTGGAAAGCGGAAAATCCCTTCCCGAAGTCTCCATCCGTTACGAAACCTATGGGACACTCAATCCGGACAAATCCAACGTCATTTGGATTTGCTCGCCCCTGACTGCCGACGCTCATGTGGCAGGTTTCTACAATCCGGACGACAAGCACGTCGGCTGGTGGGACGCCCTTATCGGCAAAGGAAAAGCCGTCGATACGGATAAATTTTTTGTCGTCTGCTCCAATATATTGGGAGGCTGCAAAGGTTCTACGGGTCCCGCAAGCATCGACCCAAGAACGGGAAAACCCTACGGCTCCACATTTCCCACGATTACCATCGGCGATATGGTCAAAGCCCAGAAACTGCTAGCCGACACTCTGGGCATTCAAAGTTTTTATTGCATCATCGGCGGTTCCATGGGCGGATTCCAAGCGATGAAATGGGCCATCTACTACCCGGAAATCATCGACCGCGTTGTTCTTATCGCCACGTCTCCCGGTTTTTCGGCGCAGGCGCTCGGCTTTGAAATCGTCGGGCGGGATGTGATTACACAAGACCCGAATTACAATAACGGCGACTACTACGACAAGCAAATTCCGGCGACCGGACTTTCCAACGCGAGAAAGCTCGCCCATATCACCTACCTCTCCGCCAAAGGCATGGAGTCCCGATTCACCCGTTCCGACATTCGCATCGAGCATCCCGAAAAATTCTATTCCGGCTCGTCGCTGGAAACCTATCTGGAGCATCAGGGTTCCAAATTTGTGGACCGCTTTGACGCGAACAGCTACCTGCACATCGCTCACGCTACCGACACATTCGACCTCGCTACGGAATACGGCTCTTTGGAAAACGCCTTTAAAAACGTCAAGGCCACTTTTTTGAATGTGAACCTTTCCTCGGACTGGCTCTTCCCCCCGAACGAATCCCGGAAAATTACCGAAGCCCTGTTAAACGCGGGCAAGGTCGTGACCAGCCTGGAACTCGACACGAACTTCGGGCACGACGGCTTCCTTATCGAATGCGGCGCTCTTGGCATGGCGATTTCCCGCTTTTTGGGCGGGCATATCGGCGAAATCCAGGCGACAGGGACGCCGGCATTCCACAGCGAAAAGGACATTTCGATTATCGACGCCCTGATTCCGGCGAAAGCGAGCATTCTGGATTTAGGTGCCGGCGATGGACTTTTGATAGACACCCTCTGGAAAAAGAAAAAAGTGACCGGCGTCGGCGTCGAAAAAAATTTTGCCAACATCCTCCGCTGCATCGAACGGGACGTTCCCGTCATCGAAAAGAAACTGAACCTCAAAGCGTTGGAATCCTTTGCGGACAACAGCTTTGATTATGCGGTTTTCAACAGGACCCTTCCCGAAGTACGGAATCAGCGACTGATCCTCCGGGAAATCATGCGAATCGCCAAGCACGCCATCATCACCTTCCCGAATTTCGGTTCCTGGGAAATGCGCTGGGCACTTTGCTACCACGGACGGATGCCCAAATCCCCCGAATTTCCCTACGAATGGTACGAGACGCCGAACATCCATTGCTTTACCTATCGGGATTTTGTCCGGTTGGCCGAAGCGGAAAAACTGGAAATCGAAAAAATCGTCACGGTAAACGAGCACAGCCTGAGCAAATGGCTGACAGGCATGGGACTTGTCAACTTGGGGGCAGAACGGGTCGTCGCTATGGTCAAAAAAGCTTAATTAAAATATATTTGCCCCATGGCAATTATATCGATGACCGGTTATGGCAAAGACACCTTCCTTCTTCACGGCATGCCATGTTCTGTTGAAGTGCGTTCTGTAAACAGTCGCTTTTTGGAAATCACCTGCCATCTACCCAAAAACTATTCCTATTTGGAATTTGAGCTGAAAGAAGAAGTCAAAAAATTTCTTTCGCGCGGTTCCGTCAATCTTTCGCTCAATCTGGGAGACCGGGAGGACTCGGCGATTCCCACCGGATATGCAGACGACGTCGTGGAAGCGTACCTGAAAATCGCCCGGGACATTCAAAAGAAATACGGCGTATCCGGAGAACCTTCCCTGGAGCAGGTCTTGGCTCTCCCCAACGTTCTGGTGTACGGAGCGGACGCCGAACAAAAGGAAAACGAAAAGCGCATCAAGGAATCCTTGGACAAAGCTTTGCAATCCCTGGTGCAGATGCGCGAAAAGGAAGGGCTGAACCTGAAAAGCGATTTGGAAAAACGCGTTTTCGCCATGGACAAAATTTTAGACGAAATCCAGCAGCTCGATCCGGAACGCATTGTCGAATGGAAAAAGAAATTTGAAGAACGCCTGAAAGCGCTCGTCGGAAACTCCGGAATCGATCCTGTCCGCGTTGTTCAGGAAGCGAGCATCATCGCAGACCGCCTGGACATCAACGAAGAAATCACCCGTTTTAAAAGCCACAACAAACTTTTTCTTTCGACGTTGGAGCTCGGAGCGAATCAAGGCAAAAAGCTCACCTTCATTTTGCAGGAAATGGGACGAGAAGCCAATACGCTCGCGACCAAATGCCAAAGCGCAAAAATTGCGGCACTCGCCATTCAGCTCAAGGACAGCGTGGAAACCATCCGCGAGCAGACGATGAATATCGAATAATCCGTTCCTTTCAAAAAGAAAAGACTGGCGCGGCAGGGATACCGTACCAGTCTTTTTTTGTTGTTGTGGAAATTTTAAAAGTCTTGTTCCGAAATCGATGCGTTTTTGAGGAATGTGGGAATTCCGTAGCGGGAATCGCTCTCTATAGAAAGAGATTCTTCGTTGTCGAGCATCAAAGAAGCCGTCGAGGACATCTTTGTCGTATTCACGGAAACTTCTTCTTCATTTCCCACAGGTCTTGCTGCATTAAAGTTCGAATTGAAAAAAGGACGATTTTCATTTCGCGCTTCTTCTTGCGCTTCCTCACGGGGTTCTTCCACCGGTTTAATCACCGGGATCCGAGCGGTCGAAGCCAATTCCTCTTTTTTCTGAATGGGCTGACGAGGTTCTTCTGCAACCTTTGGCATCGCCACCGTCGGCATTTCGGCAATGCCCGCAGCCGCTACAAAATCCAGGCCATCAAAACGGCGCGGAGTGGCTTTCACCGTCTGCCGAACAGTTGCATTCTGGGTTGCTTCCGCAGGAACATCTTCGATGTCATCCGCAGGGCGCTTGTCAAAGCCGGTAGCGATAACCGTAATGCTTACCCGGTCGCCCAATTCAGGTATCACCACGTCGCCCGCAATAATGTTCGGGTCGTTGTTTTCCCCGATTTGTTCATACAGGAAGGAGAGAGCCTCGCCATATTCCATCATCGAGAAATTTTCGCCATGGGAAACGTTGATCAAAGCTCCCGAAGCACCCTTGAGGCTTACATTGTCCAAAAGCTGGCAATGAATCGCTTCTTGAGCCGCTTTCAACGCCCGGCCTTCGCCCGACGCCGTACCTGTTCCCATCAAAGCGGAACCGCCATTCGACATAATCGTGCGGGCATCGTTAAAGTCCACGTTGATCGTGCCATGGATAAACATAATATCGCAAATGCTGCGAACCGCATTGCCCAGAACTTCATCCACCTTAAGGAATGCGTCCTGGATGGACGTCGTCTTTTCAACAACATCCAAAATCCGCTGGTTGTTGATGACGATAATCGAATCCACGCACTTGCGAAGGGCGGCAAGGCCTTTTTCCGCATTGCGACGGCGAATGACGCCTTCCCACTGGAAAGGCATCGTGACGACAGCAACGGTCAAAATGCCCAACTTGCGAGAAATTTCGGCAACAACCGGAGCAGCACCCGTTCCCGTGCCACCGCCTAGACCCGCCGAAATAAAGAGCATATCCGCCCCTTCGATTTTCTTTTCGACAATGTCCTTGTCTTCCATCAGCGCCTGGCGACCGATTTCCGGCTTGGCTCCGGCCCCCAGATTTTTAGTCGTCTGCATACCGATGGCAATTTTCTCATCGGCCAAATTATTGTCCAAAGCCAGCGCATCCGTATTGATAGAAATGTATTCAACACCTTTGATGTTCATTTTTACCATACGATTGACGGCGTTTCCACCGGCACCGCCGACGCCGACGATTTTGATTTTTGCCAAATGGTCCGAATCCGCTTGGGCAAAAATATGTTTGACTTCGGATTTTTCCGGAATCATGTTGTTCTGGTTTTCGTTCATTTTGGACTCCCTGTTTTATTGTTTAAAATTCCATGGTTAGAGATAAGTTCTGATAAAATGCAAGATACGACGCCAGCCGTTTCCAACTGTGCCGACAATTTTTGTCGTTCTCGTGTCGCGAAGATCTTTCGGCGAATCCGCTTTTGCCGCATAGTACAAAAGCCCGACACCCGTCGAATGAATGGGCAAGCAAACGATTTCACCCAATCCGTCTTCTGCTTTTTGGGGCATTCCTTTGCGCACGGGAATTCCATCGTAGGCCTGTTCCGCCCGTTCCAAAATTCCGTCCAGCATCGCCGTGCCACCCGTGATGACAATGCCCGCCCCCAGGCCTTCCCACAAGCCCTTATTTTTCAAGTCGTCCCGGATTTTTCCCAAAATTTCTTCGATGCGGCAATAGATGATATAGGCCAAATGCTTCTTGCTGCATTCCGTGTTGGGCCGACCGCCGATTCCAGGAACAGGAAACGATTCGTCATTGAAGCAATTTGAACTGCGGCAAGTCCCGTACATCTTTTTGATTTCCTCGGCCCTGTCCAGCGGAGTTTTCAAACCGATTGCGATATCATGCGTGACCGCATTGCCCGCCAATTCAAACGACATGGTGTAAATGACTTTATCGTCCTTAAAAACGGCGACATCCGTCGAAGACGCGCCAATATCGACAATGGCCACACCCAATTCCTTTTCGGCATCTTCCAAGACGCAGTAAGCATCGGCGAGCTGTTCCAACACGAGTTCTTTTACCGTAAGCCCCGCATTTTCAACAGCCTTTTTGATATTTCGGATGATTCCTTTTTGCGCCATGACAAGCTGCACGTCAACGCTCAGACTAGTGCCTTCCATTCCCTGCGGATTCTTGATTCCGGTTCTGTTGTCCAGAATGTAATCGCCAGGCAAAATATGGATGATGTCCATATCGGCAGGACGCTGAACCAGTTCGCTCGCCTGTTCCACAACGCGGGACATTGCCATCTTTGTAACGACTCCGCCAAAATCGCGCAGAGGAATCGTAGCTCGGCTCGCATACGAACGGGTATTGTTCCCGGCAATGCCCACATAAACTTCTTTCACATCAATGCCGCTCGTCATCTCGGCATCTTCGACCGCCTTTTTCAATACGGCAACGGTCGCCTCCAATTCGTTCGCTGCGCCTCTTCCGAGCGGAGGAGTTCCCAGTCCCAAAACCCGGATGTTGCCCTTATCGGTTTCTTCGCCGATAAAGACATCGATTTTGGAACTTCCGATATCCAATCCAACAATCAAGTGGTTCGGTTCAACGCCGACCGTTTTTTCTTCTTTTGCCATCATTTGACCTCATGATTGGAAGGGTGAGCATAAGCAAAACCTTCAAAACGCATATCCAACAATTTCAATTGATTCATTTCCGTCGAAAGTCCATCTACCAGCAAGCGGTAATGGGAAAACGAACTTGCCGACACGCTATCCAACGGAAACAGCACCTTAAAACGCACATTGCGAAAGAACACTTCTACCGCACGGCGTTTCTCGTCCACGGAAACTTGGGAAACTTCCTTGTAAAGCAAAGCGTCCGATTGGCGCAACTTTTGCAAAAAATGGGCGAGCGCTTTTACATCCCGCTTTTTTTGAATCGTTGCAACGGGATATTCAAAACGGGCGGAAGCCAGAGCGGGCAACTGCTGCCCCCGTTCCGAATACGCATTCCATTCTCCGTTTTCATAAACTTGCATCAGCGGCGTCGTTTCCTCGATATTTATCGACACTTTCCAAAAAAAGCCTACATCGACCTGGGCGTCATGCAAAAAGGGCAGAGAGAGAAGATTATTCCGCACCGAATCCGCGTAGATTTCCGACATGGGCATTCCCGTTTCCAGCCCTGCTGTCTGAAGAATTTCTTCCCACGTCAAAATATGATTTCCGGTGATGGACACCGTTTTTAACGTACGCCATCCCATCGGATTGAACTTGCGAATAAAGAACCAGCCCTGCCAAACAGCGACAGACAACACGGCCACAACCAGAAAGATCTTCCAGCCTTTCTTTCGGAACCAGCTCCAGGAACTCGCAAAAAACTTTTTGCGGGTTTCGCGTCGCTTTTGACGTTGCCGAATAGCGTTGTAACCGTGATGGGCCATTATTTTTTCAAAGCCTCCAAAAAGGGGCGTTCCATTTTCCAAATATCACCGGCACCCATAAAAAGCACCAAATCTCCGGGCCGAACATCTTGCGCTAAAACGGCAAGAGCATTTTCCTTGGTCTCCACAAATTTGGCATTTTGATGTCCGCGGGCGATTGCCGAATCGACAATCAATTTTCCAGAGATTCCGGGAATCGGTTTTTCCCGAGCCTTATAAATTTCCAAAGTCAGAAGCTCATCGCAGTTGGCAAAAACTTCTGCAAAGGTTTCATACTGATCGCGCGTACGCGTGTAAAGATGCGGCTGGAAAACAACCACAATCCGCTTATCCGGAAAAGTGTCGCGGGCACCCTGCAAAGTCGCTGCGGTTTCTGTCGGGTGATGCGCGTAATCGTCATAAACCATCACGCCAGCGGCTTCGCCAATCCATTCAAAGCGCCGCTTGACCCCGGTAAATTCCGAAAGCGCACGGCGGACAATTTCCAGCGGAATATTTTCTTCGTGAGAAAGCGCAATCGTCGCCGTCGCATTCAGAACATTATGCTTGCCGGGAATGCGAATCGAAAATTCGCCCAGAAGCTGATTATTCTTCAAGACATCAAAATGGGAAACTCCCTGTTCCACGCGCACATTTCCCGCTCGATACATCGCCTGTCGGCTGAATCCATAGGTCACAACCGGCTTGGTAAAGCGGGTCAAAACAGACTGAATGTTCGGATTGTCTATGCACACCACGACCTGTCCATAAAAAGGAACTTTATTGGCAAAAGCCACAAAGGCATCCTTGATGGCATCAAGAGTTCCATAAGTGTCCAAATGTTCCCGGTCGATATTCGTGATAATCGCCGAAGACGGCATCATCGAAAGAAAACTCCGGTCAAATTCATCGCTTTCCGCAATGAGATAACGCCCGCGACCGACTTTCGCCCCGCTGCCTTTTCCTTTGACGACTCCTCCGACAATCACCGTCGGATCCTCGCCCGCAGCTTCCCAAATGGAGCCCAGCATAGACGTTGTGGTCGTCTTGCCGTGCGTTCCAGAAACCGCGAGAGTGTATTTCAAGCGCATCAACTCGCCAAGCATTTCGGCGCGACGGATGACGGGAATACGACGCGACTTCGCTTCCACGATTTCGGGATTGTCCATTTGCACCGCAGAAGAATACACCAGAAGGTCGGCGTTTTCCACATTCTTCGCTTCATGGGAAGGAAAAATCGGGATGCCCAATTCTTTTAAATATTCGATAGAGGGACCGTCGCCCGTATCGCTTCCGGTCACAACAAAACCATTTTCGAACAGGACTTCGGCAATCCCGGACATTCCGGCGCCACCGATGCCCACAAAATGCAACCTTTTTACGCGACTGCTAGGAATTAGATTCATTTAACACTCCGCATCGATAATGACTTTGGCAATCTGCTCTGCCGCATCCGGCATTCCTATGGACTTTGCCGCCGCCGACATCTGCTTCAATTTCTCTTCATGGGAAAGAAGCGACTGCACCTTGTTCCACAAATCGTTGGGTTCATTATCCAATTCGACCAAAGCAGCGCCCGCCTTTTCAATCACCCGGGCGTTAAATTCCTGATGGTTTGCCGTCGCAAAGGGGAACGGGAACAAAATCGAAGGCTTGCCGAAAGCCAAAATTTCGGCCAGAGTCGATGCTCCCGCACGGCTGACAATCAAATCCGCATGACCCAAATAAGCATAGATATTGTCCAAAAAAGCCTTGACTGTCACATTTTCAGGAATCTGAACCGTTTGCCGAATCGTCTCTTCGTTTTTCGCTCCGACTTGCCAAACAACGGAAACGTCGGAACGCTTGGCAATTTCCGGCAGAGCCTCTTCCATTTTCAAATTGATTCCGCGCGCTCCCTGAGAACCTCCGACAATTAAAATGGATTTTGTCCCTTCCCGAAATTCCTGAGGACGGGGCAGATTTTCCAACGACGGCAATTCGCGAACGGGATTTCCGAAGACCATCGTTTTCGCTTTCGGAAAAAATTTCTGCGCATCTTCCGAGGTCACAAAAATCTTTTTAGCACTGCGAGAACCCCACTTGTTGGCAATTCCCGCAACGGCATTCTGTTCCTGAATATACACCGGAATTTTTGCACGCCCCGCAGCAATCACAATCGGCAAAGACACGTATCCACCGGTTGCGACAACCACATCGGGCTTGCGCTTTTTCAAAACCAATTTTGCGCTCTGTACGGCCTTCAGTAAATTATACGGAAGGGAAAGATTCTGCATAAACGAACCGCGATGAAAAGGAACCGCCGAAATTTCATCAAATTCAAAATAAGGCGTCACCAAGCGAGATTCCATCGAATCTTTTCGGCCCGCAAAAGAGATTTGGGAAATTCCCATTTTCTTTAAGCTTTCCGCAATCGCAATCGCCGGAAAAACATGACCGCCCGTTCCGCCGCACGCAAATAAAAACGTTTTCTGTTTCACATTGACCTCACATCTTGAATAATGCTTCTGGGTTCCACAATGTTCCGACCTGTTCCCGAACGGGAGATATTCAGCAAGATGCCGACAGACGCCATGGACACAATCAGATTGGAACCGCCAAAACTAATAAAAGGCAACGGCTGACCCGTCGTCGGCATGAGTCCCGTATTGACACAAATATGGAATATCGCATTGAGCGCAATCGTACAAGTGAGACATAGCGCAAAATACTTGGAAAAACGGGTCTGCGCATTTTGGGCAATCACCAAGCCGCGCCAAACAACAACGCCAAAAAGCAAGAGTACTATTGTGGTCCCTACAAATCCGTGTTCCTCTCCTAGCACACTGAAAATCACATCCTTATAAGCTTCGGGCAAAAAACCCAACTTTTGCGTTCCTTGTCCAATGCCCGTTCCTGTCAAGCCCCCATTTCCCAAACTGATCAGAGCGCTATAAAGTTGATAGCCGCCATCATTTAAATGTTCTTCGGGATGAAGCCACGCTTCTATGCGCTTTAACCGATACGAAGCTCCTAATCCAACCGCCACGCAGCCCACGACAAATACGCCCAAAAATCCCAAAAGGTAGCGGGTTTTCACTCTCACTCCAGCAACACAGAACAACGCAAACGATGTGGCCAACATCATCAAAGTCATTGAAAAATTCGGCTGCAACATAATCAACGTGGCAACGACTATCACAATAATTCCAGGCGCAATCAATCCTTTTTTTATATCGGCAATGTCATCTCCCATCTCCGAAAAACGGCGGGATAAATAAGCAAACAGAGCGACTTTCATCAGTTCGGAAGGCTGCAAAGAATAACCGCTAAACGAAAGCCAACGAGCAGCGCCTTTTGTCACAGAGCCATAAACAATAACAGCCAACAACATCAACAGCACCACATAAAAAATCGGACGAGAAAGCTTATACCATAAACTGTGATCCAGGCCTGTGGTTATTCCCATCAATACAAAACCGGCCAACATAAATTTGAAATGTTTTAATGCATAGTAATATGTCGGGAGGCCTTTTCTTGCCGCATCAAAACTGCTTCCACTATAAATGACATACAGCCCAATGAAGAGCAGTATAAGTACTGCGCCCAATAGACATTTGTCCAAACTCATAATGGAAGCCATTTTGTTATTCATCTTTTTGCGCCTACTTTGAGCAAACCGCCGGTTCCAAACGCAGCAGCTGATCCACGATTTGTTCCATTTTCATTCCGCGGGAACCCTTCACCAAAAGGATGTCTCCCAAACGGACATTCGCATTCAAAAAATCCATTGCCTTTTGAACCGAATCAAAATGCAGAGCGCTCTTTTCGTCCATTCCAGAAGCAAGTGCTCCAGCCTGGATTGCTTTGCTCAAATTTCCAACAGCAACAAGCATATCGAAATGGAACTGCGACACCAACCCGCCGATTTCCCGATGAAGCTCTTCCGATTTACTGCCGAGTTCCAGCATATCGCCGAGGACCGCGATTTTGCGGTTCGTATTTGAAAGCGCACCAATCGTCTGCAAAGCCATTTTCGTCGAAGATGGGTTCGCATTGTAACAGTCAGACACCACTTTAATCCCGACGCCATTCCGAATTTCCATGCGCATATTCGCCGCATGAAATTTTTCGAGAGCCGAAGCGATGACCGATTTGGGCATACGCATTGCCGTTGTCACAGCGATAGCCGCCAACGCATTATAGACATTGTGAATTCCCGGAACATTCAGATGAAATTCCGTCCGTCCGATTTTAAATCGGGCGCAGGCGTTCGCATCCCAAGTCAAATTTTCCGATTTGACAACTCCACGCTTAATGCCGAAAGTCAAAACGCGGTAGCGCGTATTCGTTCGCAATTTCGAAAGACGAGAGTCGTCCGCATTGACGACCAAAAGACCGCCTTTTTTCAATCCGTCCGCAATGGTGATTTTTTCCTTGAAAACGTTGTCCATATCGCCTAAACATTCCAAATGGCTTGCGCCGACGTTGGTGATGACGGCAATATCGGGCTCCACGGTCATCGAAAGCGGATGGATTTCGCCCGGCGCGCTCGTTCCCATTTCCACAACCGCGACTTCATCGGAATGCTTGAAACGGAAAATGGTTTTGGGAACGCCGATTTGGTTGTTGAAATTCCCTTCCGTCGCCACCGTTTTAAATTGCTCCGAAAGAATCGTTTTGAGCATTTCCTTGGTCGTCGTTTTACCGTTGGATCCGGTGATAGCGATTTTTTTCAATTTGAACAAGCGCTGATAACCCTTTGCCAGCTTGAGCAACGCTTTATTGGAATCATCTACAGGGACATAAACGTCCGACAACGAATCTCCGGTTCTATCGGCATCCATCACACTCATCAGAGCTCCTTTTTTCATCACCTCAGGAATAAAATCATGCCCGTCAAAACGACCGCCTTTCAACGGCCAAAAAACAACTCCCGGCGCAGCTTCTCGGCTGTCCAAACAGAGTTTCACTTTGCGTTTGGCAACACGAGCGGTAAGGCCCACCGGTTCGCTTTCCAGTATTTTGCACAATTCGCCAATTGTCAAATCCAAATTTTGCATCAGCACATCTCCCGAAGGATGATTTCATGGTCATCGAAATGCTGCTTTGTCTTTCCGATGATCTGGTAATTTTCATGTCCCTTGCCCGCGACAATAAGAACGTCTCCCGCCTGCATCGCCTTGCAAGCAGCCCGAATTGCCTCTTCTCGTGAAACAATCACTTTAAAATGGTCGGAGTGCATTCCGCCGACAATCTCGGCAATGATGTCTTCCGGTTTTTCGGTTCGCGGATTATCCGAAGTCACCCAAACAAAATCGGCATCCCGTTCTGCAATTTCCCCCATGATATGCCGCTTATTGCGATCGCGGTCGCCTCCGCAGCCAAAGACCACAGAAAGCTTTCCTCGGCAAAGTGTTCTAGCAACCCGCAAAACCCGTTCCAAAGCATCCGGCGTATGCGCATAGTCCACAAAAACGCGACGGGAGCCGTCATTAAATGTCATTTCAAAACGCCCGGGGACCTTGACCGTATTCAAAGCCTGCCGAATCGAATTTTCCGAAATGCCAATGCTTTTTGCCCAGCTCATCACCAGCAAAACATTGTCCGCATTGAATTCCCCAACAAGCCCCGTTTGAAAAGGCTTTTCCGAAATAGCGGGAACTTGTAAAATCATTCCATCTTCGCCGCTTTGAATGCTTTGAGGAACAATCACGGCTTTCGCATTGCCCAAGCGAGAAACCGAAACTTTTTGAGCGACATCCACTTCGTCAAACAAGCGCATTCCATACGCATCGTCGATATTGATAACGGCAACGCCATCTTCCGAGAGGTAATGCGTAAACAGCAACTTCTTCGCCTGAAAATAATTCTCCATCGTTTTGTGGTAATCCAGATGGTCTTCAGTCAAATTGGAAAAAAGGGCGCTCTGGTAATGAATCCCCTGAATGCGTCCCTGATGCAGGGAATGCGACGAGACTTCCATCACCAAGTCGGAGCAGCCTGCATTCACCACTTCCGCAGCAAAGGCATACAATTCCAAAATTCCGGGAGTCGTCAAATTGGAAGCGACTACACGATCGCCGATTCTTTTGCAAATCGTTCCGAGCAAAGCGGTTTTTCGCCCTTCGCCCGAAAGCATCGCATCCATCAAGAAAGCACTTGTCGTTTTTCCATTTGTTCCCGTGACGGCATGAGCCGAAAGCTTGGAAAAGGGGTCTTTGAAAAAAGTTTTGGCTGTCGATGCGCGCTCTTCTTTGACGCTCGAAACCCGAATCCACTTGCTCGCCAAATCCTGGGGAGCTTCCGTTTCGCCAACGACTGCTACCGCCCCCTTACTCAACGCAATGCGGGCAAATTCTTCCGCCTGCGCTCCTGGCAAAGCAAAGAACAAATCTCCAGGAGAAGCTTTGCGAGAATCATCGCAAAGTCCCCGAATTCCCATATTCTTCAAAGCTGTTTCAGACAACATACGATTACCCCTTCTCCGAAAGAACGAGTTTAAACTTTTCATTGCGTTTCAAAGGCGCATTCGATTCGGGAATCTGCCGTTTCACCCAGCCCTTTCCCTCGTATTCGACAACTCCCGAAAGTTCTCCGATTTGTTCCAAGGCATCCCGCAAAGAAAGCCCCTTGAGATCCGGCATTTTTTGAAGCCGCAAAGAACCCAGACGCAATTTGCGCCCTCCATTTTCAAAGTCATATTCCGTCGCTACGACCGTAGAGCCTTCGTTTTCCCCATTGACAAAAGAAATGGGACATCCGCTTTGATCCGCCTGTTTTTTCGCCGCAATCCGGGACAATCCGACAAATTCCAAATTGCATTTTTCATTCGGCACGATATTTTCCAAATTGTAATAAGCCGGAGAAATCAGCGGACTAAAATAAATGTCCTCCATAATTTTGCGGAAAATCGGTCCTGCAGTCGCTCCTCCGGCAGTGCTACCCTTGGGTTCATCGACAAAAACCATGCAGACATAGCTAGGATTTTCTGCGGGAACGAGCCCGATAAACGAAGATATCTGCTTTGACTTGTCGTAACCCTTCAAGTCCGAGCTGTATTTTTCTGCCGTGCCGGTTTTTCCGCCAAAATAAATGTCGGATAAATATTTAGAATTAACCCTTTGGCCTGTTCCCGTTTCCACCACCTTGCGAAGCATCGTGCGCACTTGAGCTGCGGATTCTTCCGAAATAACCCGACGAACTTTCTCCGGCGAATTCCTTTCCAAAACCTCGCCGTCTGAAGATCGCCATTCCCGGACAATCGTCGGCTGCAACAGATTTCCGCCATTGGCGATTGCACAATAGCTCATCACCATCTGCATCGGATTGACCATAATCTCGTGGCCAAAACCCACGGTCTTTCCCGTGCGCCCGCTCCATTCGCCCAGTTCTTTCAACGGCATTACTTCTTCGCCGGGGAGTTCTATCGAGGTTTTCGTCCTAAAGCCGAATTTGCGAATATAAGAGAAAAATTTTTCATCGCCGATGCTATCCGCTATTTTTGCAAAAATAATATTTGACGAAACGGCCATAGCACCTGTCATATCATGATCGCCATGATCTCTTCCTCCGTCATCGTGAATCACATCTTTCGATCCAGAGCCAAAAGCCCACCGTCCTTTTTCTCCGCTAAAAACCGTTTTCGGATTCACCGACTTCGTTTCTATCGCTGTCGCCGCCGTAATCGCTTTAAACGTAGAACCCGGTTCGAAAATCTTTGAAATGCAATCGTTCTGCTTCGCTTGAGATTTTGCAGTCAAAGGAACATTCGGGTCAAAAGAGGGATAATTCGCCATCGCCAAAATTTCGCCCGTGGCTGGATCCGCTATAATGGCACTTGCGCTTTGTGCACGGTATTTTTCCACGCCAGCTTTCAGAGCATTTTCGGCAATCTCTTGAATGTTTTTATCGATTGTCAGCACCAGATCTTTTCCCGGGATCGGATCGGCACCTTCCATTTTGCGACCAGCCTGCACAACCCGATTTCCACTCAGTACACGAATTTGCCAACCGTCCGTTCCCCGAAATTCTTCGTCGAATTGATATTCCAAGCCAAAAAGGCCTTGACCGTCTCTTCCCACGCGTCCCAACAACTGCGAAGCCAAGACGCCTTGGGGATACACACGGCGGGTGTCCCACTTATTCGCTTCGTCCTTATTTCGCTCTTGAATGCTTTGCGCCAAAACATTGCCATTCCTATCTAAAATTCTTCCTCGAGGCGCGACGCGAATCGTGCGATCCTGAGCGCGATTGCTGGCAATCTGACGATATTTTTCCCCATCGACGACCTGGATTTGAAAAGTCCGAGCGAGCAGCATCGCCCATACAGCCGCCGCGATGACCATCACCCATGTAATCCCAGATAAATGCATCGCTATCGTCCCCCCGCATTTCTCAATTTCCGAGGAACCTGAATATAGTCCAGGCCGAGCAGGGGGGCGACTTGCAAAATTCGCTCCAACGAAGCAAGCTCCCGATTTTCCAATTCGTATAAAACGACCTGTCCGCGAAGCTCCGTAATCTGACGAAGCAGAGCCGCTTTTTCCATCGCGATTTTTTCGTAGCGATTCTGCAGCCATAAATTCCCGCAAAGATATGCCGCTACGAGAATCAACAATACCATACTAGCAAAAACAAGGCGTCTCATACTTTTTCGTACACCCTCAGTTTTGCAGAACGGGCCCGCGGGTTCTTGGCGATTTCTTCTCCGGTCGGAAGGATGGGCTTGCGGAAAACTTTTTTCAGTTTCTGATGATTGTCTCCGCACAAACAAACAGGAGACTGTGGAGGACAAATACAATTCTTTTCAAATTCTGCACAGACCAGTTTCACCGTGCGATCTTCTACAGAGTGATACGAAATGACAACCAAGCGCCCGCCTTTTACCAAAGCCTCTACCGCGGCGCGCATGCTTGTCCGAATTTCATCCAACTCGCCATTGACTTCCATCCGAATCGCCTGAAAAATCCGAGCCAGAATGCTGTTGATATCCCGAATACGATCCGGATACGTTTTTTCGGCGGCAAGTTTCAAATGCTCCGGCAAAATCGGTGTCGATAAAGCCGAAACGACATTCTGTACATTTTGACTTAATTTATACGCACGATCCAAATCCGCATTTTCCTTAAAGGCCCTCGCCATTTCATCAAGTGAATTTGTACGCATCCAATCCTGGGCACTAAAAGCGGCGCGCGAGTCCATTCGCAAATCGACTGGATTCGTCCCTTGGAAAGTAAAGCCTCGAGAATCGTCATCAACCTGGTGACTGCTGATTCCCAAATCGTAAAGAACTCCCGAAAGAGAGTTTGCGCAGACCTCGTCTGCCAGTCGGCCAAAGGGAACCGGATGAAAAGTCACGCGGTCGGCAAAAGGCGCAAGCCGCTTTCTCGCATAGGCAATGGCTTCCGGATCGCGATCAAAAGAATGCAGATGCCCCGCGGGTTCCAACCGTTTCAAAATTCCTTCAGAGTGGCCGCCTCCGCCCAAAGTGCAGTCCGCATACACGCCGTTCGGGTTCCAAAGCAGAGCCCGCAAGCTTTCTTCAAAAAGAACCGGGGAATGGTATTCAGCGATTTTCATCCGCACCCCTCAAAGACACGTCATCAAAAAATCCGTCATCGAACTCTTGATAGTCGCCAAACTTCGAGTTGTAGATTGCAGGATTCCAAAGTTCCGCAGACTTGCCAGAGCGGGCTACATAAAGCACCTCTCCTTCCAACTTCGCCCGGCTTTTGTCTTCTTTGGAGAGCAGAATGCGGTTTTGCCCGTCCATAGAAACCAGATGCGAGTTCGCTTTAAACAAACGGCGGAAATTTACGTTCTTCGGGGTTGCTGGGCGCGTTTCAATATGGACAACGAACTTGCGATATTCCTCGATGGTCCACAAAATGAGGGATTCGCCAATTCCAAAGGACACAATCAACGACTTGCTCTCTTCATCCGAGAGCAGACGACGAAATTCCCTAGGAACGGGAGTCCGTCCCTTTTCGTCGAGAGCCGTTTTGGCTTGTCCTATGAATTCGTTCAAGTCTTCCATTAAAAGTTTACCCACTTTAATCCACAACACTACAAATATAACCACAATTCCCCACCGGTTTCAATAGTGAACAACTGAATATGACGGATTCCCCTCATTTTTTAAAGATGTCAAAATATACAGCGACCGCCGTCACAATGCTCATCCGTGCATCATTCATTCAAAGACTTCGAAATTTTACAGATTCAGCGGTAAAAATTTTGCGATTCTATTTCGTTTCGATGCTTAAAACCGCTTTCCAATTCTTTATTCACAGGAAACATTTCTTTCAATATTCGAGGCAGAATTCGCTTCCGCTTCGGGAATTTCCCGCATTTGGCGCATCCGTTTCAACGTTTCCTTTTCTCCTTTTTCCGCCAGCATCGTCAAAAGATACAGCAATTTTCGGTACGTCGTTTCCGTCATTTTTTCTCTAGCGGTGCTTTTTTGCAGATAGTTCAACGGGGATTTGGTCGTGTAATTTTCTTTGTTATAAACTTTTGATGCCGCAATCCGGTCGCAGCACATTTCCTTGATATAGCGATCCGGCATATCGACGGGGACAATTTTTTTCGTCACCATGTCGTAATCATACCAGTATTCAAAATGATGCTTATTTCTTCCCTTGTGGTGCATCCATGCGAGGCTGTAACCGCAGGAACGCCTTTCTCCATTATTCGGCGATTCCTTTCCCGTATAAAAACGAACCCCGGGAATAAATTCCGTCGGCGAGTATTTCGACAAGTCATGGAACAATCCTTGAAAACCGATTCCCGCACGAAAGCACAACCGGACGACTTCATGGCGGTGTTTTGTAATCGTCAAAAAATGTCCAAGAAAGCGAAACATTATCCTAGCTGCGATTCCCGAAAATCAAAGCCGAATGCCCGACGGGAGACCGAAAGAATCGGCGGCATCTGGATGCGTTTTGCCAAAGCGATTCCCTTGTAACGGTGCCACCAGCGGCGCATATCGTCCATCACTTCTTCTTTTGTATGGAATTTACTTTTGAAAAATTCCTTATCGACCCCGAGCTGTTCGCAATAAACATCGAATCCTTTATTTAACAAAGCTTCGGAATCCGCAATGCTGTTTCTCTGCCAGCGTTCCATCCAAAAAGAAAAAAGCTTGTCGTGATACGGATAAATTATCGGGTCGCCTTTGCCTTCATCGACGTTTTGCGCACTGGAAAGTTCTGCGCTTGCCGGAATATCGATGGAAGCCTGAGGAATGACCGGACGCCGAGAATTGATTTCTTCGGCGAGTTCATACACCTGCGTTTTCCACAAATCGCCCAGAGCGCACATCACTCCCGAAGTATCTCCATATAAAGTACAATAGCCTACAGCCACTTCACTTTTGTTTCCGTTGCAAGTAAATCCCGCACCGACAACGCTTGCTATCGTCGCTAAAAAAGCGGCACTGCGAAGACGCGCCTGCAAATTTTCATAATGAATGCCGTACACGTCCATTTTTACCGGATTTCGCACAAATGAATCTTCGGCAAGACTTTCGCAAAGGGCGTTCGCCACCGATTCAATAGGAGTCACCATATAAGGGCAACCCAGATTATCCGCCAGATCCTTTGCCGCATTACGTGTCGTATGGGAATTGAAACGCGTGGGCATGTTCACCAAAAAAACATTTTCTGCGCCCAAGGCCTCGGCATATAAAGCCGCACTGACAGCGCTATCGATTCCGCCCGAAGCTCCGATTACCATTTTTTGAATGCCAAATCGCGCCAAATTCTTGCGAATCATATAAACCAGAGCCTGGTGCACTTCGGCAATTCCCGTTGTTCTCGGCGATTCCGCTTCGTCCACACGCACAATGCCTTTTTCAAAATGGACCAGAGTTCCATGCTCTTCAAAAAGCGGTAAAGAAAAAATGCTCTTGCCCGCGGCATCGTAAACGCTGGAATCCCCTTCAAAAGCGTAAATATTTTTCCCGTTATTCTGCGATCCCACCGCGTTCACATATAAAAGCGGAATGCCGGCGTGTTTTGCATGAGTTCCAAATACACGATCCCGCGCCCGGTCTTTTCCCTGAGTATAAGGCGAGCAAGAGATATTGATGAGCAAATCCCCAGCGCCCATTTTGCTTCGCAAAATTTCAAACGGCTTGATTTTATACAGAGAATCCCAACCGTCTTCGCAAATCGTGATGCCCAATTGAAAACCATCCAACTGCAACGGGGCAATCATTTCCGACATCGGGGCATTTATCGTTTGCGCGAGTTTTCTCAAGTCCGAAAAATAACGCGTTTCTTCAAATTCCCGATAGCAAGGGAGCAATGTCTTCGGCAAAAAGTTTTTGCGTACGCCTTTGCAGTCCACAAGGGTTTTAAACTCTCCCCGAGACGCATAAAAGGCTGCATTATACAAAAGCGGGCGGCCATTTTCTCCGTTTTCTTTTTCTTTGGCAACGCTGCCAAATAAAATATCGACTTGATTGGACAGAGCACAAACAGCTTCATTGATGTGCAAACAACGTTCTACAAAAGAATCTTCTTCCCACAAGTCCGAAAGCAAATATCCTGGAACCGCCATTTCAGGAAACACGACCAAATCGGCATCTTGTCGCCTTCCCTCTTCAACAAATTTTTGAATAGCGGAAAAATTCTTCTCCGGACTTCCGGGAATGACTTCCATCTGTGCAATGTAGATTTTCATATTTTCTCTATTGGATTTTATTTTATCCATTCGCCCCAAAAAGCGTAAGCTACATCCAGCCGCGATCCGATGTTCCAGAAATTCCTCGAACCTTCAAATCGAAATCATCCGGATTTGTTGCCGCCGCCAAAGCGACTTCATAAGTGATTAGCTTTTTCGCATACAAATCCAAAAGCGCCTGGTCAAACGTCTGGCTATGATATTGCATGTGGCCTTCTGCAATCGCCTGTTCAATCATGCCCGTTTTATCTTTGTCAATGATGTAGTCCCGAATTGCCGCCGTGTTTATCATGATTTCTGCCGCAGGAACTCGGCCTTGACCTTCTACAGTCGGCAAAAGGCGAAGGCTTACGATGCCCGCCAGACATTCTCCCAAAAGCAAACGAACTTCATCGTGTTGGTGGGGCGGATACATGGAAAGCACACGAGCAATCGTTTCCGTCGCATTCGTCGTGTGAATGGTTGCAAACACCATGTGTCCCGTATCGGCTGCGGTCAGCGCAATCTGCATGGTTTCCAAATCTCGAATTTCACCGACCAGCAAAACGTCCGGATCCTGGCGCAAGGCGGAGCGCAGAGCATTCGCATAAGAATTTGTATCCACGCCGATTTCACGTTGGGAAACAATGGATTTTTTATCCCGATGCAGATATTCAATCGGGTCTTCCACCGTGATAATGTTGTCCGAAACCGTATCGTTCAAATGGTCGATCATCGAAGCCAGACACGTCGATTTTCCGGAACCCGTCGTACCCGTAACCAGAACCAGACCGCGTTTGCGTTCTGCAAGTTCCAAAATAACAGGCGGCAAATTCAACTCTTCAAACTTCGGAATGCTCGCTTTGATATGGCGAATCACCATTGCCGAAGATCCCCGCTGACGAAAAACGTTTACACGAAAACGTCCCATGTCCCGAGCGCCTACAGCGAAATCGCACTCCTTTTCCGATTCAAAACGGTTCATCTGATCGCGATTCATCATGTCGGTCAAAAATTCATCCATGGTCGCCGCATCAATCGGAATATCCACAAGCTTTGTCAATTTTCCATTGATACGATAAATCGGAGGAACACCGACCCGAATGTGTAAATCCGAAGCTTTCTTTTGCGCCATCAAACGCAAAAGCTGTTCAATTTTTACTGCAGACATAGAATTCTCCGTTTTGCCGAACTAACCGAAATTCGATTTGTCGTTACGGGCTTTTTCAATTTCAGCCAATCGCTTTTGAAGAGAAGCGTCGTCCGGCGACTTGCGAATTAAATCTTTATAAATCCGAATCGCTTCTTCATAAACACCTTGTCCGAAATAAATTTCCGCCAAAGTTCGTGTGCTGGTTGTGGCATCTTCTAACGGCAAATCATCGCTGTCCTTACCGAAAAGGCTGTCGAAAGATTGGGAAACGTCCGTGTCCAAGTCCAACGTGTCACTGGAGGCTGCAGGTGCTGTTTCTGCGGGGGATTCCGTGCTGGCTGTCGGCAACTCCAAGGATTCTACAGGAACGTCGTCGCTCTCCTTACCGAAAAGGCTGTCGAAGGATTGGGAAACGTCCGTGTCCAAGTCCAATGTCT
>NZ_FUWU01000090.1 GCF_900167415.1 Fibrobacter intestinalis
GCGTGGGATTTTGGCGGTCTGTACATAAAAAATGCAAGGTTTTCAATCATATTTTAGAAATCCTTGCAATATTTTCACAGGGTAGAAATCAGTTTTTCCCAATAGTTATGCGGGCTGGGCGGGATTTTAAGGGAGGACTAATTAACTTTTGTCTGATAATTTCGGAACTTATAATACAGACTTATTATTACTATGGGAAACGGGATAAAACTAAAGAACAGTATAAAAGAATGTTTCCCGAAAGTGAGTGAAAATCAAATGAGTTGAAAAATAAAAACAGGTGCCCCACTCGGGACACCTGTTTTGTAGTTAAAGGAAATTCTGGCTCCCTTCGGCAGACTCAGGGACCTTTCTCTAGTTGCTTCTTACTTCTTCACGTACCTGTGATATTGACGCCTACGGCGTCCGCGGCTTCGGCTCAGCCATGCCAGAGAACAAGTTCTCTGTCGCGGCATTCGCCTTGCTCGCTATTCCTGCAGGCTGCAGACAAGTCACTGTTGCGTTATTTCTTCACGTGCCTATGGTATTCTTGCAAGCTGCACACTTCGAATCTTCCGAAGTCGTGCTTGTCCATGAGGCCTTCCACGGTAGAGGTGAGGGCGGCGATGGTCGTGGTGATAGGAATGCCGGACACCACAGCCTTCGAGCGCATCTGGATTTCGTCCACCATGGCTTCGGCGCCGGTTTCGGTGGTGTTCACGATCCACTGCACTTCCTTGTCGTGAATGAGGTCCAAGAGGTTCGGGCGGCCACGGGAGATGCGGAACACGGCGCGGGTCTTGATGCCTTCGTTGTAGAGGAGGGTCGAGGTTCCGCGGGTAGCATAAATCTGGTAGCCCATGTCCACGAGGCGCTTGATGAGCGGCACTGCCTTCTGTTTGTCTTCGTCCTTGAGGGAGACGAAGATGTTGCCCTGACTCGGGACCTTGTTGCCCGATGCCAGCTGGCTCTTGAGGAAGGCAAGGCCGCGGTCGCGATCGAGGCTCATGACTTCACCGGTGGATTTCATTTCTGGAGAAAGCGTAATGTCGACACCCGGGAACTTGACGAACGGGAATACGGCTTCCTTGACGCTCAGGTATAATGACCGTTCGGCTTTCGCCTCACTCTCGTCAACACGACTCGTTAATACGAGTCGCTTATGGCTCACTGGGCACGTGGACTTCTTCGGTGAAGCCGATCTGCTCGAGGGTTTCGCCGAGCATGCAGCGGCTTGCGTAGCTTGGAAAATGGAGACCGTTCGGCTTACGCCTCACTCTCGCCAACACGACTCGTTAATACGAGTCGCTTATGGCTCACAGGGCACGCCGATAGACTTGGAAACGAACGGCACGGTGCGGGATGCACGCGGGTTCACTTCGATCATGTAGAGTTCGCCATCCTTGACGGCGAGCTGCATGTTCATAAGGCCGACCACGTGGAGTTCCTTCGCGAATTCCTTGGCGTAGGCGCGAACCTTGTCCTGGATTTCTTTGGAGAGGGTTATCGGCGGGATGACGCTTGCGGAGTCGCCGGAGTGGATGCCTGCGGGTTCAACGTGTTCCATGATGGCGCCCACGACGGTATGCTTGCCGTCGCTGATGCAGTCCACATCGAGTTCGGTAGCGTCTTCGAGGAAGCGGTCGATAAGAATCGGCTTGCCTTCGCCAATGGCGGCGGCTTCTTCCACGAATTTGCGGAGGTACTTTTCCTTATAGACGATCACCATGCCGCGGCCACCGAGAACGAAGCTCGGGCGCACGAGAACGGGGTAGCCGATCTTTTCGACGATGGCGAGAGCTTCTTCCACGTTGTGGGCGAAGCTTCTTCTTTTGGGCGTTCCCGCACATATATGTGCGGTCGGGCTATATTCTGGGGGCAATCGGCTGCGCTTACGCTTGCCGCTCACCTCCCAGAACCAAGCCTCGCTACGCGAGTCTTGTCCCTTATATGACCCTTCCGCTATCGCTCCACTTTCGCCAACACGACTCGTCAATACGAGTCGCTTTTGGCTCACAGGGTCACTATCCCTAACGCGGATGCTGGGGGAAAATGCTACTTCAGGTTTTCAATGAAAGAATTCAGAAGAGTTTCGCTGATATGCCTTTTGGACATCCGAAGAATTTCGGCGCAAGCTAAGGCTTCCTCTTTATTCAGCAAACCGTTCTCGTTAGCGGCAATCAAAATGCCAATCGTGCCGGTAATACGCAGTTTCATCGTCGTGGCTACGTGCCTTGCACGAACTTCGTCAACAATCAAAAGATCACTCTTGTTTTCGTCGGAATAGACGATGGCTTCGCTTTCGCCAAGATCCAAGCCCGTTATACGCATCAGCATGCCGACGGCGTTGTTGTTGCTGACCGAAACCTTTTTGAAAAATTCACAGGATTTCACCTGTTCGGCTTCATCCTGAAAATCCTGGTTTGAAGTCAATTCTTCGTAAACGGCCTCAGGAAGCAGGACCTCGCCAAACAGTTTTCCAAGAATGTCAAGACGGTTGATTTTAAGGAAAGAGATTATCGGAGTTGCATCAGATACGACAATCATTCTTACCTCTTGGCAAGGAGTTCCAGGACGTTGGCGGCATCCTGTTTGGCTTCATCCCAGTTCTGGTCGATATAGGGAATGCCCTCGCTTCCGTAAAGTTCGATGAGTTCCCATTTGGAAATACCCAGAATTTCCGCGGCACGCCCATGGGAAATGGTTTCGTTCTTGATAAACGGATACAACAGCAACGCATTGCGGCGGAGTTCGTCGCTCTTGTTATCGCACACCATAAGGTCTGCAATATCTTCAGGAATGTCCATTGTTACTGTCGGCATAGGAAACCTCCTATTCCCAATATACATTTTTTAGGGCTAAATCGCAAGTTTCCATCTCGTCCTGTCTTGAAATGGGCCTTTTTGAATGGAGCCAAAGGGGGATCTATGGGCGTTCCCGCTTTGTGGTTGGAAGTTTTGGTTTTGTGGGATAGAGCGAGGAGTGTTGTATTGAGAGGGGGCTTTTTCACAAGGTGAACTCGGTGAGCAGTTTTTAGTTCTCAGTTCTCAGCTCCAACTCCCAACTAATTACTAATCACGAACTAAAATTTCATTTGGCGACAACAGAAACGTTTCCGTCGGCAAAGTGCATCAGAATCTCGTCGCCCGATTGGACTTCGGATTTGCTTTTCACAAGGCCCTTTCCGGCCGCCGTCGCATAGGCAAAACCGCGGGCGAGAATCCGTTTCGGGTCGTGGGATTTCACTTTGGTTTCGACGATTTCAAAGCGGGCTTTTTGCAGTGCGATGATTTTCTGCGCACCCAAATGCAAACCGTCCAGATTCCGTTGTATCCTTTCGCGCTCTCTTTCCAAAATCCGTCCGGGAGCCCGCGCGATGTTTTTTGCGACGGCATCCAGCTTTTGCCTTTCTCCGGCGATTCGCCTTTCAAATAAAACGGAAATGCTCGTTTCCATCTTGGAGAGCCGATTGGTGGAGCGGGAAAGTTTTTGTTGCGCGGCACTGGCGATTTGCAAAATTTTTTCGCGAAGCCGGCGAGAGGCGTCTTCTGCCCTGGCCACTAGGAATTTGGCGCAGTCCGTCGGGGTGATGCAACTGCGATAGGCGACTTTATCGACAAGGCTTTCGTCAATCTGGTGCCCGATTCCCGTGAAGACGGGGACAGGAAAAATGGCGATGGCGCGACAGAGTGCTTCGCTGTCGAAGTAGTTCAGGTCCGTTTTGGAACCGCCGCCGCGGACAATGCAGACCGCATCGAGTTCGGGCATCTGCCGCAATTTGCCGAGGGCTTCGAGAACGGTTGTTTCGGTTTCGTTTCCCTGCATTTTGGCGTAAACCGGGATGATGTCAAAGGCATAGCCGGAAGAGGCAAGAGTGGTCGTGAAGTCTTTGAACGCTGCTGTTTTTTCGCCGGTAATCAATCCGATTTTATAAGGCAACGCCGCCAGCGGCAGGGATTTGTTTTTGTCCAGCAGGTTTTCTTTTTGCAGACGCTGTAAAATGGCCTGGCGGGTCAGGGCGAGTTCGCCGACGGTAAAGTTCGGGTCGATGTTGGTGACGTGGCATTGGAATTTTCCGGAACCGATGTAAAAGTCCGCTTCGACAAGGAGACTGACTTTCAGTCCTTCCGAAAAATTAAAGGGGATGGGCAGAGCCGAAGTCCGCGCCCGCATCTGGGCAAATTCCCCTGCATACATGTAGAGATCCACTTTGGCAATGGGCTTTACGTCGCCTTCGACAAATTCGGCAAGGCTCAAATAGACCATCCGGCCGCGTTCCGTGACTTGGGTGAGGACGCCGTTTACCCAGACGGGAGGGATTTGGGTCGTCACCAGTTTTTTGACGGCGGAGAGGTATTTGCTGACGGCGAAAGATTTTTCCATGAATTTGTGAAAATAGAAATCTTTCGTTTGGGGGCGGAATGGGCGGAAATGAATCGGTGGCTTTGGCGAAACAGGCGAATGGGGAAGCGGAGAGTGGATGCGGCATTATGGTGAGACAGCGTTTACTATCTTTTGAGCGAAAATGGATAGGAGTCATGGCAAATCAGGAGGCCTGATGAAATGGTATTCTTTTCTTGTTGTCTTCTTGGCGACGGCTCTTGCGTTCGCTGGTTCGGTCAAAAAAGGTTCGTTCACCGACCCTCGCGACGGGAAAACGTACAAGACGGTGAAAATCGGGAAGCAAGTTTGGATGGCGGAGAAATTGAACTACGTCTACTTGCAACCGACAAGTACAGAAGATTCTTCCAGTTTCTGCTACCATAACGAACTGGATTCCTGCGACAAATACGGGCGGCTCTACCTATGGAGCGCTGTGATAGATAGTGCCGGAGTTTTTAGCGATGGCGGCAATGGCTGCGGTTATGGCGAGACTTGTGTGGAATTGGGAACAGTCCAGGGAGTCTGTCCTATAGGCTGGCATTTGCCTAGCCGTGACGAGTGGAATACGTTGGAGAAGGCTGTTATAGACAAAAAGTTTGCCGGAACAAAGCTCACGCTTGCCAGTGCCCAAAAGAAAGTCGGGAAAATGCTCAAGTCCAAGAGCGGCTGGGACGATGATGAAGGGAAAAGCGGCAACGGCACGGATGAATTCGGCTTTTCCGTGTTGCCCCCGCTCCTAGCTGCGGCCTAGCCGTAGGCAAGGCCGCCCCCGAATTTCGCCAACCATTTTCAACTTGTTAAAGGAGATAAAACCATGAAAAAATTAACCATCATTTTTGCGATTGCTGCAGTCGCCTCTTTCTTCGCCGCCTGTGGCGACGACAGCAGCTCTTCTGCCAGCGGGAACGATGCCCCTGGAGAAGATTATTTCTTTGCTGTGAAAACTCTCGACGATCTTCCCGCCTGCATGGACAGTCACGAGGGCGACTCGGTTCTGGTCTCCTCGCTGAATGCGATCTATCTCTGCAATGACGGCAAGTGGGAAAAGTTAGACAACGACGACTTGCAGGAATCCAGCAGCTCTGCGGCAAAGGTCTCCTCCTCGTCCAGCGTGAATGTTTCCAGTTCATCGACAATCCTTTCCTCGTCCAGCGAAAAAGTTTCCAGCTCGTCTGTAACGGAAGTCCAGGAAAAGCCGAACTGGAAATATCTGAATCCAGACATCTCCTACGGGATATTTCAGGACGCTCGCGACGGTCAGTTCTACAAGACCGTTCAGATAGGCGAACAGGTATGGATGGCGGAGAACCTGAACTACGATTACAATGAGGGAACTGCCAAAAGTTACTGTTACAATAACAGTGCCGACTCTTGCGCCAAGTACGGCAGGCTTTACCTGTGGAGCGCGGCGATGGATTCTGCGGCGGTCTTCGGCGATGCCGGCAAGGGCTGCGGTTACGGTTCGACGTGCGCGGCAGGCTCGGCGACCGTGGTCCGGGGCGTTTGCCCGGAAGGTTGGCATTTGCCCAGCAATACGGAATGGAAGATTCTGTTCGCGACCATCGGCGGTAAGGATTTCGCCGGAATACTCCTCAAGTCCAAGAGTGGCTGGGATAATTATGCAGGCGAAAGCGGCAACGGTACGGACGGATACGGCTTTTCCGTGTTGCCCGCGGGCGACCGCGATGGCGGTGGCTCTTACGACAACGCCGGCGAGAGGGCGCGCTCTTCTGGAGTTCTACGGGGAGCAGCGGCAATAGTGCGTACGTCTGGGGCTTCTACTACGGCAGCGAGTACGTGGGCTCGGGTTACTACTACAAGTACTACGGTTTTTCCGTCCGTTGCCTCAGGGACTCTGACTAGGGGCGGGGTAGGGCCCCCGCTCCTAGCGGCGGCCTAGCCGTAGGCAAGGCCGCCCTTCCTTTTCCGCTGCTTTGCTGTAGTTACGACTATGGAACATTAGGAATTGTCAGTGCTTCGGCGAGCACACTAACCGTGGTTCGGCAGACTCACCAACCGGCGATCCTTGAGTTTTGGTTAGTGCACCTCGGCAAGCTCGGTAACCGCTTGCCGAACTAATCGAAGGGCTGTCCCTAAGCCTGTCGAAGGGCACTCGCGCTAATCACTAATCGCCAAGTCACCGCTTTTACAAATTGTTTACAAATTCACCCTTGACAAAATCGAGGGCTTTCCTATAATCCCTCCCGCGCGCATGAAAGCTCCGCAAGTGGCATCCAAAAAATCTGGATGTCTTTTCTTTTTCAAAAGGAGCACTATGCCCGCGCAAAATCCGCAATTCTCGCAATTCCTGCAAAATCCGCAAAATCCGCAAAATCCGTCCCTCGACGGCACCCACGACAAAGGCCCCGAAGCCGGGGAAAGCCGCATCCCGCCCATCCTCCGGGGGAAAACCTACCTGGACCCGCTCTACGACCCCGCCTTTCGGGCCTTCTTCTCCGACGAGGCTGCCCTGAAGGACTTTCTCGACGCCCTGCTCCGCCTGCCGCCGGGACGCCGCATCGAACGCCTCACCTTCACCTTCGCGGACCCCGTGGAGTTCCGCATCCCCGGGCCGAAGACGGTGGTCTTCGACATCCACGCCTTCACCGAGGACGGCCGCTTCCTGGACATCGAGATGCAGCGGGCGAAGCACTCCTTCCTCGTGGACCGGATGCTGCTCTACAGCGCGTTCCTCGCCATCAAGGGCAAGCAGGCGATGGAGTCCTCGCCGGAAAGCCTCTCCCTGGAACGGAGCGAGCGGGATTTCCGCCGCTACGAGATGCCCGAGGCGATTTCCGTCTGGCTCTGCAACTTCCACCCCGTGGAGGGCTTCGAGGGCTACCGGG